>JAZRGM010000044.1:0-71893 GCA_045644205.1 Clostridia bacterium
TCATCATGTGCTTTTGTTGTTTCATCATCAACAGCATCATTTATCAGAAGTTTTACAATTTTTGGATTTCCATATATTTTTTCCGAAATAAGAATATCCTTTCCGGAATTAAATGAATCACCGGTTTTGACAGAATTAAGAATAAGAACTTCCTTCTTTTCTCCGTCCGGTATATTCCAGATGGAAATAGCAGTATCATCTGCTGCAGAAAATTCCTCGCCATATATGTCGGGAGAGAGTTTAACTGTTATTGTAACATCTTCATCAGCTCTTGCTTTGAGAATGAGCTTGCGATAGCCTGAAGCAAAGGTTATCTGTGAATCGGCAGTATATGTTTTAGTTCCGCCAAAGCCATCATCAAGCGTAACATCTGCCCAGCCACCTGTTGGTGCCAGATCTTCAGCGATTTCAAATTGCCAGTTTTCTTCGCTGCACTGTGCTGTGACATTAAGCATTTTTCCGTTTTGGGAAAGCACAGCGGTTTTTCCATCGGATGATACTGTTATTTCAGATGCAGTAATCATATTCCACACTATATCGCTTTCATTTTTCAACTTTAGTTCGTCGCGTATTGTGAGGGTGTTTCTGTCATCACCAAGATAAAAACCTCTTATATATTCATCTGCCCATTCACCATAAACTCCGCTAAGGTCATATACCATAAGTGAGCCTTTTTCTTTTGATTCGTGTCTTATGCAATATGCAGGCTCATCATTATTTTGTCCCATTGAGTCAGCAGACGGATTTATAACTAAGTCACTGTGAGTTTCGGCACGGGTGAGAAATGGCATTGTAACATTACCGTTTCTGCCCATATCTACGCTCCAGCGTTCACCAAGGGCGTCAAAAATAAATGAACCCTTGTCATAGTGTCCTCCTATGCCGCCGCTTACAGCAACATAGGCTCCAGCTTTCTTTTCCCAGATGTCACGCATAACTCCTACACCGTTTGAGCTGTAATACTTATCAGAAGGAAGAACTGCTTTTTCTTCACTTGAAGGAGAAGTACCATAAAACAGAATATACTGCGGCAAAAATGTACTTACCGACATATCCTTTCTGAAGGAATTATACAGCTCTGTTTTTTGAGTATTACCCGAAAGCTTTGCATAAATAAAGGCTTCGGGACTAAAGTAATTATTTTTATTGGCATGCCTTGTCATCCCGGCTCTGTTAAACACCCCGTTTACAGTCTGGTTATACATTGCATAATCAGGCAGATTGGCTAAGCCTTTAACAGATAAAAATCCAAAATCATCCGAAAGGGTATTATCTAAGGTTTCAAGGAACCATCCCATATGCTGCATTACAAACTCATAATAGCCCATGCCTTCAAACCAGCTTCCTTCAGGTGCAATTGCTGTGGCTATATGTTCAAGAAGGCGCATTGAATTTTCGGCTATGTATTTGCATTTTTGTGTAAGGAGAGAATCCTCCGGCTCATCGCCCATAAAGCTCATAGCAACCATAAACATTGAAGTGGCGCACACAGCTCCCCAGTTGGATGTTGTGAGCTTTGGTCTTGTGGCGATGAGGTTTGATGTGCCATTAAAAACACCAACACAAAAATCAAGATAAAGGCTTTCTACTCTTTCTCTTATCCATGGTCGCTTATCTTCTCCGTCTATATTGGAGAGATAATCATTTAACACATCATAAGCAAAGGCTATGCCCGGCCCTATTTCTCCGGAATCGAGAAAGTGCCCGCTTGTGTACCAGTCTTCCCAACTAAGGGCATTTTCCATTTCAAGCCATGCTCTTTGGGCATATTCATCATTTTCTGTAAGAAGATATGCGGTACAAAGGTCAAAAAGCCTGTATTTTACATTTTCGCAAGCGGAAAAAAGACGGTTTTCATATAAAGAATATTCCACAAGATTTTTTGACATATAGCCCTTACATGTGCTTTCTACACTATCTGCAATCTTTTTTAAATATTCGTCATTTTGCACACGCGTTTTCAAATTATTAATCTCAGATTCCTTTATTAAAAGGCGTGGTCTGGAGCTAAAGAGATTTCCATCGCTTAAAGCTTTATAGATTTCATCTCCCGTTGGACGATCAAACTGCATAAAGCGCCATATTTTATCTGAAATTTCTTCATTTTCCTGAGATAAATAAGAATTAAAATACTCTTTGTCTTTATCCTGGGATAATATAACAAATTCACGGTTATCTCCGGAATATACATTCATATTTAATGCTTTTCCCACATCTTCAATGCAAGCAAAATCAGTTCCGTCTTTAGTTATTGTATATATTGCATTTTCATTAGAATTAAACCATCCGTCAGATAATTCAAGAGCAGCATTTATAAGCTTTATATCTGCCATAAGCCTACCATCCAGCATAAAGCAAGCTTTACCGAAATCTGCACATAAAAGCTTTTGAGATCCGTTATAAAAGCTTTCGCCTGCTGTAAAAACAATATCACCATTTAAGATATTCTTTGCAATTTCATCTGTTTCACTGACAGTTGTATTCATAGATGTATCAGCTGCTATCACAAATGAGGGATGTACTGCATTAAATGAAGAAAACACAAGGAAAAATACGCAAATTATTCCTATATATGATCTGGTTTTCATATTTTCACTATCCTTTAATTATACATTCATATAATCATCATCTATCAGCATGTGGATAACAGGCCATGTTTCGTCAGGGTAAAACCTGTGACCTTCGCCTCCGATAATGAGTCTTAAATTTTTTTCTTTTTTTACATGCACAAACATGCGTCTTGCTTCCTCGTAAGTTTGACGCACTCCGTGAAGCGGAAAAATACCATCATCCTTACCACAGACAATAATCATTTTCCTTGGAAGCACAAGACCGCACAAATCACTCATATCAAAATATTTTCTGATGTTTGGAATAAAATTACAGGGGCAATGATTCATAGACATTATTGAATCTTCATAGGTACATACAGAGCATGATGGAACTGCAAGACCTATTCGCTCATCAATACACGCACTATAGAAGGTTACTGTGCCGCCACCTGAATTTCCAAGGCAGATAATCTTTGAAAAGTCTATCATCTTATTAAAATACTTTTCGGCAATATCTATTGTACATTTAACATCCCATACTCTTTCACCGATTGCACATCTTCCGATAAGAAGTGATGCCATAGCCTCATTGGAATGAGTAAAGTTATTATTCGGCACACAGGATGGCTCACCGTTATTAGAACCGTTTGTCCCCATATACCTCTGTTCTATAGCTATTGCAAGCATGCCCTCTTTGGCTGCCCTTATAGCAAAATCTCTGCCTCCTGCAATGGATTTTAAATCTCCGTCATACCTTTGCTCACCAAGAGAGATATGCATTCCTTTTGAATGACCCTGCAGGCATATCACCATTGGAAGCTTTTCTCTTCTTTCTGCAGGTTTTACAAGGCAGCAAAACACCTTGCAGTCATCTTCACTTTGAAATTCAAAACGGATAAATTCCATCTCATCCCTGATATATCGTTCAGTAATCTTAAAATTATCTTCCTGAGCTTTTTTTAAGGGTAACCCCAGAAGTTCACTAAGCTTTTTGCGTGATTTCTCCTGCCACAGGGAAAAATCCTCATTAAAATCATAGCGCATTTCAGGTTTGATAGTTTTTGTAAAAGCCTTGATGTATTCATGAGAAGACATACTAAAACACTCCTTATAAAATATATTTTCGGACGGACAAAAGACTTTTAAATGTCTTATGCCCTCCTCGAAATATATTATACCATAAGATTTTATTTCTCGTTTGAAAGATTGTAGGAAGGAAAGAGTTCACGCCACACATCTGTGTGTGCTTCGCAGTCAAGAAAATGCGAAAACAATCCGTTATCTTCTTCTGTTGCATCATCTCTGCAGGCATTTTTCAAAATCATAAGGTATTTTGAATTATTTTCAACACAGTATTTGTGCCAGCCTTTATTCCATCCGTCGTTTTCGATTTCTTCGCATCTTTTTTTGAATTCTTCCATAAGCTGCGTTTTTTCGTTTCCTTCAATAAGGCTGATGCTATGGTCATTTGCACGAACGGGAACAAAATTAATTTCACCGCTTACTGTGTCGTATTCAACTGCGAAAGCTGTGTACCACACATCAAAATCAGAAGGCTTAACAAAGTGGAAATTACCCTGACCATAGAGAATATGACAGTTTTCATAATATTCATAGGTGCTGATGCAGTGGCTGTGCTGACCTAATATAACATCTGCCCCTGCCCTTGCCATTGCACGAAAGGCTCTTTGAAGCCTTGGTGAAGGATACTGACAGTATTCCTTGCCGCCATGATATATAACGATAACTCTGTTGCATTTAGTTTTTGCTTCTCTTATGTCTTCTATTGTTTCAAATTCGTCAAAAGGTCTTGAGCCCATTCTGTCGGAAAGAGCATAGGAATATTCATGCTCACAGACTGCAATTATGCAAATTTTTTCACCATTTTTTTCAAAATAATAATTATTTCGTGAATCATTTAGGTTTTTGCCAAATCCGGTGTACTCAAGGCCTGCACTATCAAGAGCTTTTTTTGTATCTTCATAGCCCTTTATTCCAAAATCGAAAATATGATTATTGCTAAGACCAACGCAGGTAATTCCCAAATCCTTCATAACCTGCGCGGTTTCAAGGGGAGCCTTTAAGTTTGGGCCAAATTTTTTTATCGCGCAATCTCTCTCTGTGAGTGCACACTCAAGATTAGCAAAGATAAAATCCTTTGAATTAAAAAGCTTCAGGGTATCTGTGAAAAGCTCACCAGTTGCTCCCTTTTTATAAAGTTCGGCGGTTTTATATGTAGGACAAATATCGCCTAATAGTAATGTTTTCATGTGTTAATCTCCTTGTATTATGGTTGCATATATTCTAGTTAATCTCTATGGGTGACATATATGCAACTCCGCTTTTTAAGCTATCGCAGATTACTATCTTAACAGATATATCACCACTTGCATCTATCTGCGAAAGTGATGGAATATTAACATTTACGGGAAGCTCAGTATGCGGGTTAACTGTTGTTTCAACAGCACCTATTCCCCTTAGCTTGCGATTTTGTCTTACATAAAGTAAAACTGTCATTGGCTTGGGGGCGTCTGTTCCATTGTTGAGGGTAACAATTGCTGAAACAGAGTCACCTGTTTCAAGCTGTGCACCGCTTATAAGAAGGGATGAATTCTTTTTAAAGCTAACAGAGGTGGGAGTGATGTTACTTTTTTGGGTAGATGTTCTAGCTTCAAGCTTTCCATTTACAGCATAGCCACCTGAGAGCTTAACTGCGTTTGAAAGTGCAACTGTGATATCACTTCCCTTTCCAAATGTCTTTTCGGGAATAAGAGTAATGGATTTGTCGCTGTCGTTATATATAACATCTGTAAGCTTTACCTTTGAACCATTTTCATATAAAGTAACATTATTTGTGTTAATTGTGGAAGAATCCATATTTGAAGTAAGCATAAGCTTAAGAGCTTTTGTGTCGGAAGGAATTGCCCCAATACCACAATCACTCCACACACTTCCATCTGAATACATAAGCTTATCTAATCCATAGGAAAGCTCCTGTCTGAAGTCGAAATTATCAAACCATACTGTAGCACGGGTTGAATCGGTACGCACTTGGTTCTGCTTAAGTCCAAAATAAACGGATGTATCCGGATCTTTAGTTGTATAATTCACTGAAGGACCACTATAAACAAAGTTGCCGTTGTGATATAATGTTGTGATTCCCGATGAAATTACCGAATAATCAACCACTATCCTCATATTATTCCAGCCATCAGTTATCGACTCGTCGGTTGTAAGTATTTTTCCGTAGTTTATTATATAAGGTGCTTCCGAATTAATAAGCGGCATATTATAAAGCAATACACGAGTTGCTGCAGCACTGTCCACTTTAATGTCAAAATCGAAAGTAAGCACACCTTTTTTACCATAATCTGCAAAGGGGGTGTATTTAGCTGTTGGAGAACCGGAGCCTACTTTTTCGTTTACTCCCATTCGCACTTTATATGATTTATCACCAGCTTCTCCGCTGCGTCCAACATCGGATGATGCAGTTGCCATACCGGCGGTGCCGGGGGCAAGAGACATATCTACTCCGCCACCGGTGTCTGTAATTCCATTAAAGTTTTGCTGAAACGATTTTATTGAAATAAGCTCCATTGCATTAAAGCTTATTTCTTTCTGAGCTGCAGTTTTATCGGGAAACACAGCAGAAACCTTCAATTTGTGATTGCCTGCAGTTATTGTTCCCTCGGAAAGAGGTAAAATTTCCTCGCCTTGTGTCTCCCCTATTTTTTTACCATCTAACTCAAATATAATTTTTGACGCACCGCTGCAGCTAACCTCTATCTGGGATATATCGGTGGTACAGCTTGCACCGGGAGATATAATTTCTATATCTCCCGAAGCATAGGAAACTGACATAGGCATTGTAAATACTAGTGCCATCATCAGAATAAGACTTAAAAATCTTTTCATGTTTTTCCTCCTGTTCTACTCTATGATTGCCGGACGGACCTCTGTGATGCTGTTCCAGGAACCTGTTTTGTGCTGGAAACCTACATAGCGGACATATCTTGCCTTAACATTTGCCGGAAGGAATTCATAGTCCTCTGTACCACCAATTGAGTATCCGCTGTAAATTCGCTTATAGTCCATTTTGTCTTCTGAAATGAGTATGTCATATTTATAGTTTCTTATTTTTCCGCTGGCAAAACCAAGAGCAATACCGCTAAGGTCATACACAGCTCCCAGGTCAACCTCTACAAATCTTCCCTTTTCATTTGATGCCCATTTGGTTGTAAGGTCACCGTCTGCAACATTTACCGCCGGATTATCACCCTGAGGCTCATGATCGGAACGGACATTTACAATATCAAGAAGCTTTGCACCTGCGGGAAGCGGAAGCTGAGGTGCAGTGTCTATAAAGCTATCTGTAATACGAGCGGCAACATCAAAGTAAATATTGTATGTAGATTTTTTGCCATTGGGAAGTGTTACTGTTACAGTTGCATTGTCGGTGAAGGATGATGGCTGCTTAATCTCAACGCTTCCATAAGGTACATCAGCCGTGAACACAGGAAGAGGACTTCCGTAAACACAGGAAACGGTATAGTTTTTAATACCGGGCAGGAAGCCATTTATGAGCTTACCATCGGCATATATTGCGCTTGCTTCAGGCTTTGGCGGAATTTCTCCGTCGGGAATGGTCCAGGCTGAAATTGATGTATCTGTTATGTCAGAGTAGGTTTCGCCTTCTATAACAGGAGTAAGCTTAACAGTTATCTGCACATTGCCGCTTGCATTTGCACATAGTATGAGCTTTCTGGCATTACCTGCAAAATCTTTTTGCTTCTGGGCAGTAAAGCCTGCGTCATCAGCCCAGCCGCCTGTGGGTGCCACATCGGCAGTAGCTTCAAATTTCCAGTCGGGTGCGCTGCAAATAGCAGTTACTTTAAGCTTTTTGCCATCCTGAGTAAGAACTGCACTCTTGCCATCGGCAGAAATGTCTATATCGGCTCTTGTTATCATGTTCCATTTTAAGTCGCTCTTGCCCTTTAAGGAAATTTCATCTCTGATGGTAAGAGTGTTTCTGTCATCGCCTACTAAAAATCCTCGCTTATAGTCATTTACCCATTCACCGTAAACTCCGGTTAAATCATAGACCATATACGCACCACGGGGCTTGCTATCCTGTTTTATAACACCCGCTCTGGCATTTTCTTCCTGACCTTTGTGGTTATATTCAGGATTAATAACCAGGGCACTGTGGGTTTCTGTTCTTTTGAGATACGCCATAGTGGTTGGCCCGTTTCTGCCCATATCTATAATCCAGCGCACGCCCTGTGATTCAAATATAAACGAACCTTTGTCGTGATGAGATTTGGCTTCGTTTATTCCGCCGCTTATGCCCACATAAAGAGCTTCCGGATCAGACCAGGAGCTTCGCATTACGCCCGTACCAATTGTAGAATAGTATTTATCAAAAGAAAGCGGATTTGTGTAATTGTAGTCTACATATTCAGGGTCATAGAACAAGAGATATCTTGGAAGAAATGAATTAACATTGACTGATTTTCTGTAATCTGCATATAAGCCCACCAAATCAGGTCTTCCGGCAAATTTAGCATATATAAAAGCTTCGGGACAAAATACGCTCAATTCTCTTGTGGTTGCACCTCTATTGTAGGAACCATTAGCGGTTGACATATACATAAGATAATGAGTAAATTGTAAAAGTCCGTTTGAACTAAGGAAACCATAGTCCTTACCAAGGATATTGTCACAAGTTTCCAGGCACAATGCAAAATGCTGCTGAACATATTCAAAGTATCCCATACCCTCATCACGCTGTCCTTCGGGTGCTATAGTAGTTGCTATGTGTTCAAAGGTCTGGAGTGCATTTGCAACAATGTATTTGCATTTTTGAGTGAGAATGCTGTCCTCGGGTTCTTCATCCATAAAGGTCAGCGCAACCATAAGCATTGAAGCACTGGTTACTGCGCCCCAGTTGGATTGTGTATGTTTGGGACTCATAGGTTTATAGTTGCTGTTTCCTGTGTAAATGCCAACACAGAAATCAAGGTATTGCTCAGTTACCTTTTGTCTTATAAATGCTTTTTGTTCATCTGTGAGATAATCGTATAACACATCATAAGCATAGGCTATACCGGGACCTATTTCACCGGAATCGAGAAAATGCATCGTTACATTCCAGTCTTTCCAGTTGCAGGCATTTTCAATTTCAACCCATGCTCTTTCGGCATATTTTTCATCTCCTGTTAAAAGATACACAGTACACAAATCAAACAGACGGATTTTAACCTCATCGCACTGGCTGAAAATTCTTAATTGGGCAGCATCAAGCGCCCATTTAACCGGCTCTTTTTCAAAATACTGATTTGCAGACTTAATCACAGAGTTTAGAATTCCTCTTAGTTCCGGATTGGTTTCTATTCTGCTTTTGAGTTTAGCAACTTCATCTTTTTTTATTAAAAGTCGGGGATGTTTTTTATAAGAACCGCCATTTACAAGGTGAGTGTATATTTCGTCGGCAGAGGGTCTGTCAAACTGCATATATCTCCATACAACATCAATCGGTTCTTCATTTTCCCAAGACAAAATGTTATTTGACCATGTGCTGTTGGTTTCTGAAAGAATAACAAAGGTTCTGTCTGCTGATTCATCATAGACAAGCTTTGATAAAGCCTTTCCAAGTGCTGTAGCCTCTGCAAAATATGCACCGTCCTTTGAAACAAGAGGAACAGATGTTTTATTAACTGAAATTTTGCCATCCTTTATTTCAAAGCTTTCGCCAAGGGCATATTCCAAAACCTTTACATCTACCATAACCTTGCCGTCTTCAAGGTAGGCGTTTTTACCGAAATCTGAATAATCTCTTTTTTCGCCTTTGGCATAGAACTTGCCATTTGTTGTCATAAACATAACATCGCTGCCCAGAAGCTCTTTTGCCATATCATCTGTTTCATTAAGAGTTTTCTTCATGCTCTCTGCGATAATGGCATCCTCATCAATAGAAACAGATGTGCCATCTTCATCTTCAAAGGTGCGGAGGGTAACGCCATCATAGAGCTTTATTTTATTGAAATACACTTCACTGGGGGTTTTGGAAGAACCCGATGTGAAGCCTATTCTTATTTTTTTAGGTAAAGCGCCGCCATTGTATGCCGGAATATCCACTGCTATAGGCTCTCTGTTTATATACACAGTCTGGGTTTCTTTTAAAAGGTCAACCGCAACGGCAATATTTACCCATTTGCCAAAGTCGATTTTACCAAGGTTTTGTTCTCCAACCATAAGAGTGTTGCCTTGAATGCTAAGCAAATATGAAGTGGTTCCTGCTTCTGAATCTCCAGCACGGGCAACAGTTATTTTACTCAGATTGTTAACTATAAAAATATCCGTCTGATACACATATTTATCAAGCCCCTCATAAAGAGAAGATGGAGCAAGCTCAGCGTACACATCATTACTGCCTGTTTTCATAAAATGGAGATATTCAAGACCGCCCTCCTCCATTGGTGCCCAATTGGCAACTGTATTTTCCTTTGGAGACATAGCGATAGCGCCAATACCTTTTTTGCCAATTGAATCGATAAATACTGTTTCATAAACCTTTTCTTCCTTTACACCGGCATCAAAGGAAAGAACCTCATTGTTGTATTTCTGCTTTGGAAATACATTTTCACCAAGAATTTCATTGCCTTCATACACGCGGATGTTGTCCATATATATTTCGGATACATCACTATCGTTTACAGATGAAAAATTAAAGTCCACGCTCGTTGGCATTGAGGGTGCTGAATAAAAGCGTCTGGAGGAAAACTTTTCTTTTCCATTTACAAATAAACTATAGATAGCATTGTCAAAGTCAACTGCAAAGGCATAGGATGTCCACTTTCCGTTTGCATAACCGCCGATGTCCATACCGTCTTCAAGTGAAACAATTCTGTTTGGTGCAAAGCTCAAAAGAGTTTTGCTTGATGATGCTACCAGGCTCATGGCTTCACCTTTTACAGGAGCGCCATTTATCATCACATCAAATGAAAACACCATTTTGCCATAGGTTTCGCCTATGGGAACAGAAATTTTTACAGAACTGCCTTCTGCTTTTGCATAGAGTGCTTTATCGGAGCTGTCATATTCCACAACTCTTGCATCGTTACCCTTTTTTACAACAAGATTTTCGGGTGCACCATTGGTTGCGATATTATTAAAGGTTTCATTTACAATTATCTTTGCATCTTCTGAGGCTGCAAAAATTTCAGCGGGAACACAGCCTAAAACCAAAGATAATGCACATATAAAGCTTATAATTCTTTTCATTTTAACCCATTATCCCCTTTCTAATTTCTATAGATAATTATGTCGGTAGCAGCATAATAGTTGAGTCTGCATACTACAAAGTCAGACACTGCAGTGCCTGCCAGCTCTTCGGTTAAAATATCCTCTATGGCAGCCCTTGTTACCGTACCCTTTGTAACATCAAAAACTGCATAATCCGGAGTGTAGCCAAGGGGAAGAGGTGCAATATTTGAAGTGTTGGGCAAAGCCTTGGGATATTCAGTTGCACGAAGCACCAATGAGCCATTGCCTATATTTTTAACCTTTCCGGATATATATGAGATACGCCCTGTATAGGCTCCGTCAAATTTGATATCCGCTGTTTTGCTTTCTTTATCATAAGCTACATCCACACTGATATTATTAATATAACCGTTGTGGTCGGTTGAAAATCTTACAATATCACCTGGATTTGGAATTGTGAGTTCACCAAGCTTTTCGGGGGCCACATAATAACGATAGTAGAGTCCTTCTGAATAGGTTCTAATGAGCTTTGTTTCATCGCCATCGTCATTTACAGCTTCTGTCACTGAATACACAAGCTGAGTGGAATTGTCTGCGCTGACAGTTGCACCTGTGGTATCTTTATATACAATAATCGCCTGAGGATAGTAGTATTCATCAAAATCGAATATGTCGACCTTATAAGTATCATTGTTTTCTAAGGTTGAAATATCTGTTACTTCAAATGCTTTTTCGTTATATACAGCATTTGGGGTGGTACGCAGTGCATCCGGTGCCACAAATATAACACCGCCTGTAAAACTAAATGCCGGAGCACCAAAGTATGAGCCGCCTCTGTAGTTGACAGATTCTCCATCCAGATACTGTGTGAGCTTATTTTCGGTATCTTCATTTTCATTTCGTTCCCAGGTTTCGTTAACTTCGTCCTGCGCTGTGTCAATCATATCAAGCTTGCCTTCGGAATTAAGAGCATATCTTATGAGCTGATATTTATAAAATTCACCATTCATAAGCTTATTTGTAAGCTTTATATCAAATGGTGATACATTCTTTTCACCATCAAGGGTAATTTTATCTGACAGTGTGAACTCTTCCACAGAGTTGCTTTCAGTAAGGATTTTCAGCATAACCTCTGCATTAAGTCCGCTTGTTTTACCCATGGCAAGATAAAATCCGTACTTAGCTGCACCATCATCAAGCTTTTGAGCAAACACTGCAGTTCCGTCAGCAGTGATATAAAATTCACATTCATCACCGGGTGAAAGCTTTGAAAGAGTTCTTTTAAGATATGTATCGGCAGGATAAGCAGTTTCACCTGCGAAAATAATATCATCGCCTATTTCTGTTATAGCCATGTTAAGTTTTTTGCTATCAAGTATGCGAATTATGTTTACTCTTTTTTCTGCGTCCATACTACAAGCAAGCTCTAAAACCATATCCTTTTTAAGCTCAGAAAATTCGACTCTATTGCCCAAAGCATCTGTGATGAGGATAATTTTACCGTTATCCTCTTCAAGTTCAATATAGCCCGTGGGAGAATTCTTATCATATATTATCTTACCGGCTATATTTATTCCTGTTACTATAAACTTCTCCGTTTTTTCGGCAATTGCGTAATCATAGGTTCCATCGTTATCAGAATCTATAAGTTTTAAACTGCCATCAGAGAAAACAAAATCAGAATCATTGTGAGAAATCAAAACACCATTTTCGAAAAAACTAAGACCACGGTCGGTTTTATATGTTTTTGTTTTATTTTCTTCATAAACTGTCAGGGTGTTGTTTGAATGTGCAATAATATTTTGGGCATCAATTAAAACAGTCCTGCTGTTACCGGTTGATTCCAAAGCATATATTTTGCTATCATCAACACCCACCCAAGCCTTTACCTCTGTTCCGAAATATGATTCGGAAGCATGAATACATTCATAGGTATTTGAGCCGATGGTAACCCTGTTGTCATCTTCGGATACACCATTTAATGCAAGATAACCTGCTTTTGTAACAACACCTGTTACAGAGGTGAGACCAAAACGCTCTGTGAGAAGGTTAACACCGGAATTGGTCTGATACATTAAATCGCCATTTTTAATACCGGAAAATATAGCCGCATCTTCTTTAAGTGCATTTGTTACAATAAGCTTTGCATCATATACTGTGAGGTAATCGTTAGAAGAAATTCCATCTGTAAGATCAAGCTTTGAATCGATAATTCTGTATCCTATGGGATATCCGCCAAGAGTAACTGCCATATTTTCGTAGCCCATGGCAACAATAATCATCTTTAGTGCAGCCTCAATGTTTATATTATCATCAGGTGAAAATATGCCTTCGGATGTACCATTTGACATTTTAAGATTACGGGCTGTGTATATTTCATTTACAAATTTATGATTGGCAGGAACATCGTCGAAGCCTCCGTCATAGCTTGCGTATTCATCCATATTTACAGCTCGTACTGCCATAGCTGCAAATTCAGCTCTTGTTATGAAGGCTGCAGGGTCGGGATTTATTCCGCTATCTATTTCCAAAGACTCTAAAAGAGAAAAGGAAGTATTGGAATACAGGCTCTGTGCCTCTTGTGAAAGGACAGCAGGAACCATAATGTTTAATAATACAGCTATTGAAACAAGAAATGTTATCAGTCTTTTCATTTGAAGCTCCTTTCTGTGTTACTGTGCCAGCTTGGCAATAAAATTATATATAAGCTGAGCTGCTTCGGCACGGGTAAGATTGTTTTTGGGATTAAAATTCATATTGCTGTCACCATTTACAATTCCGGCATTTCCAAGCCCCATTACAGCGGTGAGAGCATAAAGAGAAACATCATTAACATCTCCAAAATTAGCTGAGCCTATATAGTTTTTTCCAAGCTTAGATGAAAGTCTGTATATAATAAGTGCAGCATCTTCACGCGTGATGTTGGCATTTGGATTGAACCTTCCGTCATATCCTTGAATGATGCCGGCACCGGCAGTAACAGATACATAAGGATAGAACCAATCATCTTTACTTACATCGCTAAACTCTACCTCTTTTGCACTCACAGAAAACGCCGACGCTATAAGCTTTGTAAATTCTGCGCGTGTTATCATATTGTCGGGGCGATAGCTTCCGTCGGTGTAGCCTGAAATAATGTTATTTCCGCCAAGGGTTGAAACTGCCTTGTATTCCCAGTCGCCTGATTGCAAATCGGAATACTCTGACTTAGCTTCACTAAGCACAGGAGCAGAAAGGCTTGTGCGAACATCGGATGCTTCACCGCTCTGAGGCACATCATATTCATTCCCCGGAATAACACTTGAAGATGGCAGGCTTACTGTGCCGCCCTGTGGTCGCTGCGGTAACTGTGTCTGTGATCCTGTATTCTGTGATATCACATAGGAAACAGCAGAATTAAAGCTTTCCTTTAAAGTTTTTACTGTGCTGAAATTGCCTGTTTTTGCAAGTCTTGCAAAAACATCAGCTTCCATATTTGATTTATATGAAGAATTTGATGTAACAATATAGGATAAAACATCTGAATAATCTGTAAGCATTGCCTTTTTAATATCAAGCCAGTTTCCTGCAAGACGCACTGCACAAAGAGCTATTGTTCTTTTAAGAAGATTTTTGTAGGATACCTCTTTGCCCTCCTGTTTTAAAAACTGAAGCTCTGATTTAACATCCATTCCTGATAATACAGAGCATAGCTCAGATTTGTGACCGTCACTTAGAGCAGAATAATCAGAATAGTCAATATCAAGATTTCCTGCATATTTCACAAGAAGACTTTCTATTGTGTTTCTATTGGCTCCATGAATTGCAGCAAGGCTCAGGGCACCATGATAGTCGTTGTAAAAATCTGTTGAGTCTGCAAAAGGCATGATGCCAGATACTAAAATATTGGCTGCCGATGCTGAATTTGCTATGTATATATCACTGTCTTTATCAATTCCAAGAGTGGCAGCACTTGTGGAAATTGCATCTGCCAGGGAAACAGCAGTAGTACGGCTGTTTAAATATGGAATGAGACTATCTGCACTAGAGGTGTTGTAATACATAAATCCGTCGGAATCTGCAATACCATCGCTAACATAAACTGCATATTTGCCATATGCTGCGTTATCAGGCATTATAAATTCGTAGGTAAAAGTTCCATCTGCATAAATATAGTCAAAATCTGTGTAGAGATTTCCGCCGGATGCAGCTTCCATATCATAATTGTAGGGAACTGTTCTTACAGTTGTATGCCCCACTGCATCTCCATTTAAGCTTACTACTCCGTCTGCGGGGTCATAGGATACTGCAACATCTGATGCTGCGTATCCAATAGTAGACATAAAACACAGACTGATTATAAGCAAAAATGAAATGTGTGACAAAAATTTTTTCATTATCTTAGCCTCCTTAGGTTTATCACATCTTAGAAAGTTTATTTGCAAATTCCAGAGCCTTGTCGGATATTATATAGCCGGCATCAGGCTCTATGTTACTTCCTAAACGAGGATTTTTTTCATAGAGCATGCTGTTTTTGTGAAAGGCTTCTTTTGTGGGAATATATCCCGCATTCGAATCGTTGGCAAGCTCTGTAATTATAACCTTATCTGACGGGGAATTTTCTTTTATATAAAGTCCGAAACGAACAAACACTTCACCCGGCAGAGCATATATATAAATGTCACCAAGTCTTATGCACTGAACATATGCTTCAAGATCACCTTCATATCCAAGTCCGTCATACATCAGGAGATTTTTGAGCCTTGTTTTATAGGTTCTTTTTTTTGTTTTTATATATTCATTCATATATGCTACAAGACCTTCGTGTTCAACGGGACGCTTTTTAAAGACAAGCTTTTCTTTCAGAGAGGAAAGAAAATCGCCGCTTATTTCCTTTGCATTTTTCTCTAAGCTTCTTACTTCATCTGCAAGACGGATGCCCATTTTCTTGTATACATCGGGTTCACATTCTTTTTTGGAAAAATCAACATGATTTATATCTCCGCATGTTCCAATCATAAAAAGACTGACAAAATCGGCACCATAGGTTTTTTTGAGTTCTTTTGAAAGAATTGAGGAATAATCTCCGGAAAAGCCCTCTCCCATTGGGACAGCAGTCTGGTGGCAGGCGAAATTAACAATAGCACCTATATAGTCACCTGTTTCGTTTTTGAACATAACAAAAGGCACATCGGGGTCAATTCCGTCAAGATTTCCGGCACAATTGGGATTTACTATTTTCGCATCGGGGCAGTTATGAGCATCTTCAAATTTAACAACAGGAATATCGTCGGGTATATTAAGAGGCGCCGGCTCATCATCATCTCTTCCCACATTTGTCTGTATTGTGCCATCGCGCATAACAAAATTTCTATTGAAGGAAATGTCATATACCTTTCCACACTCATAGCTTATATGCACCGGCTCCATGGCACGATACGCAAGAGTTATGCAATCTGCAGTGAGCTTTGTAACATGGTCTATATACCCTTCGTCAGCAAAAGCGTTTACGAGTATATTTGATTTTATCGACGCACCTGCATGAGTATGGTTGGCGGCAATAATCATATTTTCAAGCTTAATATCTGTGTATTCACCCACTCTTTTAACTACGGCATCGTGAAAATTTTCAGGAATACTCACACAATCAACAACAACCATAGCAACTGTTTCTTTTCCATTATCTACAACAAGAGATTTTACATAAAGCTTATCTCTGACATCATCACCATAAACTTTTACAGAATGACCGGGGATAAAGCTGCCAAGTGGCGGTGTAATTTCTGTTTCATAAAATGCTGCTTTGTACATATCACATTCTCCTCGTATATTCTTTAATCATTGTGCATTAATTTCATATTTAACAAGAGCAAATTAGCTTAATAAAGGCGAACAGGAGAAAATCCCATCCGCCTTATTCATTATTATTTACCTAAATTTTCAAGTAGTGGATAAGCCGAATCTGTATTTTCCCATAAGAATGCCTTGAATTTTGCTGCAGGCTCATCTTCTGTAACGGTAACACTTGCTGTAAGCTGTTTTGTCTGTTTTGTATAAACAGTAGCAGATGGCGAAACATCAACACTTACAAGTGCACCGTCATTACTATAGGCAGCCAAAATTAAAACTGCACTATAAGGTTCAGCCTTGTTATTTTCAATTGTAATTGTTTTTGATTTTTCTCCTGCTTCGGTTGTTAAACCATCAAGGTCAAAGCCTGTAAGAGAAAATTCATTTTCACAAATCTTATAATAACGAACCACAAGTCCGCTTGCATCTGTTACTGTAAGTGTTCCGTCGCTAAGAACAGCTACAGCACCTTCAGAAAGAGTAACATCTGATGTAGCTGTCAAATTACCAAGAATAACAGATGTGTCATTATTTACTGTAACACCTTCTGCACTTGATGTTACAGATGCTGTTTCAGGTGTCCAGTCTTTAGCTACATAGCCGATGCGGAAATCATCAAAGTTTATTGCATGAGGAACATTTACACCTGTTCCATCGTCTGTGTTAAATCCAACCTCCATACCATTTATGCAGTTTAGAGGATATTCATCATCCTGTGTAAACTGTCTTCTTCCTATAAGAACGCCATTCTGGTATATATCTATTGTACCATCAGCTGTGTCGGTAATAATTACAAAGTGATGCCATTCTCCGGGGAGAACTGTTTGAGGATTTGAAATTTCTGTAACAGTGTTATCTAATCTCAGCACACCATCGGTAATCTGGAAAGGAACCCATTTCTCACTGTCGGAAACTCTTTTTTCTCCGGGAGTTCCATTAATATGCATTTTGCATGCTACAGATTTTGTGGCGAATTCATCTACCATAAATGACCATTCATAAGCAACTCTGCCTGAAAGAGCACCATTAATATATGGGCTGCTGGTACCCGGAGCGTCTGTATGAACAAGTCCGCAAATCCAGTTTTGGTTTTCAGGCAATTTAGGATAAGACATCTTAACATACTGATTATTTTCCGATTTGGGACTAGTTGTTGAAATTTCAGGAATTAATGTTCCGTCGCTCTTTGTTGTAACTCCACTGTATCTTGTGCCGTAGGTACTATCACCACCGCCACCATATATGGTGTTTGTGCTAATTCTGGCATCTGTAAAAGTTACATTTCTTATTTCAACATAATCCTGCACAATTATTCTTTTGTAATAGCTTGTATCGCCATTTACCATTTTTATGTAATCAATTTTTCCATCGGCAGCATCATCGTAGCTTACTTTTGAAAATGTCCATCCGGTAGGTGCTGCGGCAGCTATCTGCTCGTCGGTAAGGCTTGGATTAATAAGAAGAAGAGTGTGGTCTGTTGTGTTCTCTTTAAAATATTGTCCAAGACCGGATGCTTCCCAAGGATTTTCCAATACAACAGCTTCTGTACATCCTTCGGGATAGTATGTAACACTCATATCTGCCATATGAACATCTTTTTTCTGTCCTCTTTCACCATAGTATATTCCGCGAATTTCAGAAGCTTCAAAAAGAGAGCCATCATTATTTCTAAAGTCATATTCTACAAATGATGGTTCACCATCAATGTACAATGAACACTTATCAATATATACTGTTCCGTCACTTTCTACCATATCATATACAAAATCATAGGTAACCCAGGTTTTAATAGGCGATGCTATCTTTGTGTAGCCATTTTCGGGTGGACAAGACGGACCGGCAGAAAAACTATTAAGCCCACCTGAATAAGGTCCAAATATCAACCTTGTATTGTCCTCATTTGCATTCAAAGGGCCCATGGCTAAATGCTTACTAGTAGTAACAGGGGCATCTACTGCAAATTTGGTTGATATTTTGACCCTGTCACCATCAGACATTGTAAATTTTCGGTCATTAGCCATAGGAACTTTTTGATTTTTGTTGCCACTTGCTGCCGAAAAATTAACTCTATAGTTTTGCTCAGAGGACTCCATGCCAAACATACCATATTCATAGGACATACCAACACCATGGAAACTCAATTCTTCGAAAGCAACCGGTACTTTTGTTGACGAAACTACTCCATCAGCAAAAGCAACAGGTGCGATGCATGTGCATATCAGCATTACTGATAACATTATCGCCATGAATCTTTTCATAAATATAACCACCTTTTCTTAATATTTTTGTTTCGTTATTTAATGTAGTTCAATTATAGCATCCAAATAATTTTGTGTATATATAAAATTTATGGAAAATATCGCATTTCGACACAAATGAATTTTGAAACATCAGATTGATTAAACTTGATGTCAATACAGAAAAATATTGCATAATTATTTAAAACACACTAACTCATCTTGACAAAAATTAACTCTCAAAATATAATAAAATTATATTTGATATGTGAGGTATTGGAATATGAATATTTTTGACGGTAATAAAATAATCATAAATCATGTAAAGGCTATTAAGCTTCATCAGCCTAAGGGCTTTGAAATAGAATGTGCAGTATATCGCAACAGCCCGCCCAACGGATTTGTAACCCTGGCTTATGTGATAAAAGGCGAAAGCAAATACATATATGAAAACGAACCCTTGACTGCAAATGAGGGAGATATTGTTTTTCTTGACAATTACAACCCCTTTAAGCAAAAGGTTACCCGGGATTACTGGTCATACAACATAAATTTCCGCATCGGCGGCGGTTTTAACAAGAAGCCATGTGTTTTCAGACCTGAAAATGCCGAAAAGTATCTTTTGAAATTCAGAGAAGCTGTGCATGCATACAGACAGAAAAACCCGGGATATCAACTAATGACAACCGGTGTTCTCTATCAGATACTTGCAGAGATACAATATGACTTTTCTTTTTTGGGAGTCAGCAAAGCCAAGCAGAAAATATTTCTTGAAGCAAAAAAGTATATTGGTGAAAACCTATCCAATCCTCACCTTTCAGCAGAGGCAACGGCTATGGCATCAAAAATCTCGCCGGGATATTTAAGGACAATATTTAAAGAATTTACACAAATGGCAACCAACACATACATTAAAACAACAAGAATAAACTATGGTGCCCAGCTTTTAAACAGCGACAGCTTCAGTGTTGGTGAAATTGCAAGACTTTGCGGCTTTTTAAGCACAAGCCATTTTATAAAGGAATTTAAAAACCTTTTGGGATGCACACCGCTAAGCTACAGAAAAAACACCCTTGAAACCTTCCATTCACTGAAAGAGGGAAAAGAAAAAACCAAGCTGGCAAGAGAATATGTTCATGAAAGTAATTTTCCTGAATTCAAAGAAGAGAACATGGAATAATGGAGTTTTGATTTTAAGAATCTACATAATAGAGGCGTAAAATAGGATCTTCTTTTGGATATAGCATAATCTTAAGGAACATAGTTGTAAAACAATGATATTTTTTGTGTAATATAATGAACCTAATTTAAAGGAGGACTTCATTATGAAATCTATTAAATTACACTCTGTACTCGTTTTAATTACAACAATTGTTATTATCTTATCCATGCCCACCTTCGCTTCAGAAATATCCAGAGAAGCAATTCCCGATAATACTCCACAGGCAGCGGTTGATATTGCAGAGGGCTATATAAGTGATACTCTCACTAAAGTTCAAAGCGGTATGGGATATGCCGATGCAAAGGTGGAAACAAACAGAATTCTTTTTAAAGCATATCTGGCAAATCAAACAAGTGGTTACAGCTACGGGCTATTAAAAGTTATTGCAAATAACGCCATTTTTGAATACAGAGATATGTATCTTCGCCCCGGTGTTTATGCAGCATATGAAGCATATGTAAATGTATTACTGGCAGACCTTATAACAGAGGTTGAAACAGGTGTTAAAACATACAAGGATGCCAAGAAGGAAGCATACAATCGTATTTACAAAGCTGTAGATCTGAATTATGATCCAAACGAAAGAATGTTTGTTGACTTCTGCTACTGGGATGTAATTTCTGTTGACGGAGCAGTTTTTAACAGAGCAAGAAAGGTTCTTTCTGATGCAGAGGCAAGGTATAAAAACACATTAAATCATAGGGATTTATGGACAATTTCACCATGAAAATAAAATGGCACAAAATTGGCACACTTTTGCCGATGACACGCGAAAACTAATATGTTATAATGACATCATCAAAAAGTATGTTCGATAAACGAACATGCTTTATTTTTACATAAGGATGTGAAATTATGAATAATGAAATTCAAAAAACACCCACAAATCTCAAGCTGGCATTAACTATCAGAGAAGCTGCTGAATACAGCAATATAGGCATAAACAAGATAGACAGTATGCTCCGCTTGCCAAACTGTCCATTTGTGCTATATGTCGGCACAAAAAAATTGGTTAAACGCAAAGAATTCGAGGAGTTTTTAAGCAAAATGAATTATATATAATGGAAACGAATGAAAAATCAAAACTTAATCTAGAATATATTAATTTAAGAGCGATGCAAATTCCTCTTGAATCCGGATGGAAAATATAGTATAATATTAAATTAGTATGAAAAAGCAAAAATTTGGAGGTAGTTATGAAACTTGGTATAGTGGGATTACCAAATGTTGGTAAGAGTACACTTTTTAATGCAATCACCCAGGCAGGAGCAGAATCAGCAAACTATCCTTTCTGCACAATTGAGCCAAATGTGGGAGTGGTTGCAGTTCCTGATGAAAGACTTGATAAGCTCGCCGAAATGTATGAACCTGAGAAATTAACAAGAGCTGTTGTTGAATTTGTTGACATTGCAGGTCTTGTTAAAGGAGCAAGCAAGGGCGAAGGCCTTGGTAACAAATTTCTTTCACACATAAGAGAGGTTGACGCAATAGTTCATGTGGTAAGATGCTTTGAAGACGGAAACATTGTTCATGTTGACGGAAGCATAGGCCCTGTGAGAGATATTGAAACCATAAACTGGGAGCTTATTTTTGCCGATATGGAAATGGTGGAAAAGAGAATAGACAGAGTTAAAAAGTCTATGAAGGGCGGAGACAAAAAGTATCTGACAGAGCTTAATATGCTTGAGCGTATTTATGAAACATTAGAATCGGGAAAAAGTGCAAGGAGTATGGAATTTTCCAAAGAGGAAAAGGATATATTAAAAGAAATAGCACTTCTTACCATTAAGCCCGTTATTTATGCAGCTAATGTTTCTGAAGATGATTTTATAAATGGAATAGACGATAATCCATTTATTAAAGAGGTTCAAAAGTTTGCTGCAGAAGAAGGCAGCGAGGTTCTTCCTATTTGCGCCAAAATAGAAGAAGACATAACCGAATTTGAAGAAGAAGAAAAAATGGAATTCTTAAGGGATTTGGGCATTGAGGAATCCGGTCTTGAAAGACTTATTAAAAAGAGCTACTCTCTTTTAGGTCTTATAAGCTATCTGACAGCGGGCAAACCTGAGGTGAGAGCATGGACAATTGTTAAAGGAACAAAAGCTCCCCAGGCAGCAGGAAAAATTCACACAGATTTTGAAAAAGGATTCATAAGAGCTGAGGTTGTGGCATATGATGACTTGATGGCTTGCGGAACATACGCTGCCGCAAGAGAAAAAGGTCTTGTTCGTTTAGAGGGCAAAGAATATGTTATGAACGATGGTGACATTGTTTTATTCAGATTTAATGTTTGATATTCAAAGTTTGTTCACAAATGTACAAAATAACAAAAGGAATTTTATTTTATTGGAAAAATTTGTTTATTTATCTATTGAATTTTTCAGAGTATGAATATATAATATAATTATATTTAGCACTCGCAATCAAAGAGTGCTAAAACAAAATTAATCAATAATCTTTTTAAGATTTATTTCAGGAGGTAATAAAAATGACTATTAAGCCCTTGGCAGACAGAGTGGTTATTCAGATGACCGAAAGTGAAGAAACAACCAAAAGCGGTATTGTTCTTCCCGGAAGCGCCCAGGAAAAACCCCAGGTAGCCATTGTTACAGCAGTTGGCCCCGGCGGTGTTGTTGACGGAAAAGAAATCGTTATGGAAGTTAAGGTTGGCGACAAGGTTCTGATAAGCCAGTATGCCGGAACAAAAGTTAAACTTGACGGAAAAGAAAACATAATAGTTAGACAGAGCGACATTCTCGCTGTTGTTGAATAATTTATCGGAGGTAATTTAAAATGGCTAAAAAAGTATTATTCGGCGAAGAAGCAAGAAGAGCTCTCCAGTCCGGTGTGGATCAGCTTGCAGATGCCGTTAAAATCACACTCGGCCCCAAAGGCAGAAATGTGGTTCTTGACAAAAAATTCGGTGCACCCCTTATCACAAACGACGGTGTTACAATTGCTAAAGAAATTGAGCTTGAAGATGCATTTGAAAATATGGGTGCTCAGCTTGTTAAAGAAGTTGCAACAAAGACAAACGATGTTGCAGGTGATGGTACTACAACAGCTACCCTTCTCGCTCAGGCAATTATAAGAGAAGGCTTAAAGAATGTGGCTGCAGGGGCTAACCCAATGATTGTTAAAAAGGGTATTCAGAAGGCTGTTGATGCTGCTGTTAAATACATCTTGGCAAACAGCAAAAAGGTTAGCGGAAAAGAAGACATTGCAAGAGTTGCTTCTGTTTCTGCCGCTAACGAATACATTGGCTCTCTCATTGCTGACGCTATGGAAAAGGTTACAAGCGACGGTGTTATCACTGTTGAAGAATCAAAAACTGCTGAAACCTATTGTGATGTTGTTGAAGGTATGCAGTTTGACAGAGGTTACCTCTCACCTTACATGGTAACAGACACAGAAAAAATGGAAGCTGTTATTGATGATGCGTGCATCCTCATTACAGACAAGAAGATTTCCAACATTCAGGATATTCTCCCCCTTCTCGAACAGATTGTTCAGCAGGGCAAAAAACTTGTTTTAATCGCTGAAGTTATTGAAGGCGAAGCTCTCACAACTCTTATTGTAAACAGTCTCCGCGGAACATTTACCTGTGTTGCAGTTAAGGCTCCCGGTTATGGCGACAGTAGAAAAGAAATGCTCAAAGATATTGCTGTCTTAACAGGCGGTCAGGTTATTTCCGAAGAACTTGGCTTAGAGCTTAAAGACACAACAATCGATATGCTCGGTCGCGCAAAACAGGTTAAGGTTCAGAAAGAAAACACAATTATCGTAGATGGTCTTGGCGATCCTCAGGCTATTAAAGACAGAGTTACAGCTATTAAATCACAGATTGAAGAAACAACAAGCGAATTTGACAGAGAAAAGCTCCAGGAAAGACTTGCTAAGCTTTCAGGCGGTGTGGCAGTTATCAAGGTTGGTGCTGCAACAGAAACCGAAATGAAAGAAATGAAGCTTCGTATTGAAGATGCTCTTGCTGCAACAAAGGCTGCAGTTGAAGAAGGTATTATCGCAGGCGGCGGCACATCCTATATCAATGCTATCCCCGAAGTTGCAAAAGCTATGGACGAAGTTGAAGAAGCAGACGCTAAAACAGGTGTTGCTATAATCCTCAAAGCTTTAGAAGAACCCGTTAAGCAGATTGCTAAAAACGCAGGTCTCGAGGGCAGCGTTATTATTGAAAAGATTAAAAACAGCAAAACCGGCATTGGCTTTAATGCTCTTATTGAAGAATATGTTGATATGGTTGAAGCAGGTATTGTTGACCCTGCAAAGGTTACCAGAAGCGCACTCCAGAATGCGGCAAGTGTGGCAAGTATGGTGCTTACAACAGAAAGCATTGTTGCTGATAAGCCAGACCCAAATGCTAACGCAGCAGCTGCAGCAGGCGGTATGCCCGGTGCAGGAATGGGAATGTATTAATAAATAATTTCCACTACAAAAAAACTCCAGACAGAATTTTCTGTCTGGAGTTTTTTTATTTAGAAGATTTATTATTTGTTGAATTTATGATTATAGGAAAGAATACTTCTTTCTATTATTTTAACAGCCTCTGTTGCACCTTCGCTTTGAGATACAAAGGTTTTAACACCTTCAAGCTCTTTATAAACAGTGAAGAAATGTCTTATTTCATCGGTTATGTGCTCAGGTAATTCTTCAATTGAATTATACACATTATATGACGGATCGCCAAAGGGAATGGCGATTATTTTTTCGTCCATTTTGCCATCGTCTTCCATAGTGATAACTCCAACAGGCTTACAGCGCACAAGAGCCTGATTGAGTAGCGGCTCAGAGCAAAGAACCAGAACATCCAATGGGTCGCCATCGTCACTTAGGGTGCGTGGAATGAAACCATAGTTTGCAGGATAGTGGGTTGAGGTATAGAGAATTCTATCTAAAATCAACATACCTGTGGATTTATCCAGCTCATATTTCTGCTTCTGTCCTTTGGTTATTTCAATATAGACAAGAAAGCTTTCGGGGTGGATTCTGTCGGGGGATATGTCGTGCCATACATTCATTATGATTACTCCTTTATTTATATTATTGTTCCGCCGCCAAGAACAACATCGCCATCATAGATAACAACCGCCTGACCTTTGGCTATGGCTCTCTGAGGCTCTGAAAATTCTATGTGGACTTTTCCTTCGCCTGGTACAAAAACTATGCAGTCAGCTTCTTTTGTGCTATAGCGAACTTTAGCTTTTGCCTTAAGCTTTTGGGGTGGATTATCAAACACAATCCAGTTGAAATCACAGGCATCAAGGCTAGTGGAAAACAGGTCTTCATTTTTAGCAAGAACAACCTCATTTTTTAAGACATTCTTTTCTTTAACATAGACCTTCTCGCCAAAGGCTGTGCCAAGGCCTTTTCGCTGACCTATGGTATAGTTTATGATGCCTTCGTGAGTGCCTATTTTTTCGCCCTTTAAATTTACAAAGTCGCCGGGGAGATAGATTTTATTTGTGAAGGATTTTATAACTTTAATATACTCTCCATCAGGAACAAAGCATATATCCTGGCTATCGCTTTTATGGGCGGATACAAAGCCCAAATCCTGTGCCAAAGCTCTTATTTCAGCTTTTGTCATTGCACCCAATGGGAACTCTACCCTACTTAGCTGAGCCTGATTTAAGGAATAGAGAAAATAGGTCTGGTCTTTTTTTTCATCTGCTGCTTTTTTGAGATAATATCTTCCATTTTCCAAAGTTACCCGTGCATAGTGGCCCGTTGCCATCTTTTCACATTCCAAACCTAATGCCGCATTTAAAAACTTTCCGAATTTCATATAGCGGTTACATTCTATGCAAGGGTTTGGTGTGCCGCCTGATTCATAGATTGAAATAAAGCGGTCTATAACCTCTTTTTTAAATTCGTCTCTCATATCCAAAACATGAAAATCAATGCCAAGAGCATTACAAACGCTTTTGGCATCATTAATATCACTTAAATTTTTCTCTTCATCTGAGCCATATTTATCGTGAAGACGCATCGTTGCTCCTATGCATCTATAGCCTTTTTTCTGCATAAGATATGCCGCAACCGATGAATCTACCCCACCGCTCATTGCAATTAATGCTTTTTCGTTCATATAAATTCCTTTCGTAAATTATTGTTTAGCGAAGAGTTTTGACTAATGACTTTGTAGGGGTCGGTCTCCTGGACGACCCGCATAAGATTGTTAAAATTAGGCGGGATGTCGAGGACGCCATCCCCTACAATCTCATATTAGAACCTAACCACTAAACAATAATTTATTTATATAAATCGGTTGAAAGATAGCGCTCTCCGCTATCGGGAAGAAGAACTACAATATTTTTCCCCTTATTCTCTTCTCTTTTTGCAATCTCAAATGCAGCATAGAGTGCTGCACCGGAGGAAATGCCAACAAGAACGCCTTCTTTTGTGCCCATATCTCTTGAAAGCTTATAGGCATCATCTTTTGAAACCTTTATAATTTCATCGTAGATTTTGGTATTTAATATATCAGGAACAAATCCCGCACCTATGCCTTGAAGACCATGTGCTCCGGGATTCTCTCCTGAGAGAACTGCAGAGGTGTCGGGTTCTGCGGCTATTATTTTTATATTATCATTTTTCGATTTCAGATATTCGCCGACTCCGGTTATTGTGCCGCCTGTGCCAACTCCTGCAACAAAGAAATCGATATTTCCATCCATATCATTATATATTTCAGGACCTGTGGTTTCAAAATGTGCTTTGGGATTTGCAGGATTTGTAAACTGACCTGCAATAAGGCTATTGGGAATCTGCTTTTTTAGTTCCTCTGCCTTTTCTATGGCACCCTTCATTCCAAGAGAACCATCGGATAAAACAAGCTCGGCTCCATAAGCCTTCATCAAAAGACGACGCTCCATACTCATTGTGTCGGGCATAACGATTATTGCTCTGTAGCCAAGAGATGCGGCAATAGATGAAAGCCCGATGCCTGTGTTACCGGAAGTAGGTTCAATAATAACACTATCATATTTTAAGATTCCTTTATTAGTTGCATCATTTATGATAGAAAGAGCAACTCTGTCTTTGGCTGAGCCAGCTGGATTGAAACCTTCAAGCTTGGCATAGATATTTGCTTTTAAATTGTATTTTTCTTTTAGATTGGTTAGCTCTAAAAGAGGTGTGTTTCCAACTAATTCGGAAACGGATTTATATATTTTCATTAAACTCGTCCTTTTTAATCTCTGAAATATAAATCTCTTGTGTAGACCTTATCTAAAACATCTTCTATTTCATCATTATATCTATTGGCAATAATGACATCAGATATAGTTTTAAATTCGTTTATGTCTTTTATTACTCTTGAATTAAAGAAATTATCTTCATTAAGAGTTGGTTCATAAACAACAACCTCAATTCCCTTTGCCTTGATTCTTTTCATAACACCCTGAATTGATGATGCTCTGAAATTATCGGAATTTGATTTCATTGTAAGGCGGTATACACCAACAAATTTCGGGTTTTTCTCAATTATTCTGTCTGCAATAAAATCTTTTCTTGTTCTATTGGCATCAACTATTGCCGCAATAATATTATTTGGAACATCGGCATAGTTTGCAAGAAGCTGTTTTGTATCTTTAGGCAGACAATATCCACCATATCCAAAGGATGGATTATTGTAGTGATTGCCGATTCTTGGATCAAGACCAACACCTTCTATTATTGACTTGGTGTCTAACCCTCTTACCTCAGCATAGCTATCAAGTTCATTGAAAAATGATACTCTGAGAGCAAGATAGGTGTTGGAAAAAAGCTTTACTGCCTCAGCTTCTGTGGGACGCATTGAGAGTATAGTTATATCCTCCTTTATTGCGCCTTCCTTTAAAAGATTGGCAAATACTTTTGCTCTATCCTCCATCTCTTCAGATGAGCCGACGATAATTCTTGAAGGATAGAGGTTATCATATAGAGCTCTGCTCTCTCTTAAAAATTCGGGTGAAAATATAATATTTTTGATATTATATTTTTCGCTTATTTCCTTTGTGTAGCCAACAGGAACTGTGGATTTTATGACCATTGTGGCTTCAGGATTTATTTTCATCACACGCTCTATAACAGCTTCAACGCTTGAGGTGTCAAAATAATTAAGCTTCGGGTCATAGTTGGTGGGGGTAGAAATTATAACAAAATCTGCACCGGTATATGCTTTTTCATCATCTGTGGTAGCAGTGAGATTTAAGTCTTTATTTGCAAGATATTCTTCAATCTCCTTATCTACCAGTGGTGATACTTTATTATTTATCATATCCACCTTTTCTTTTATTATATCAACTGCCCACACCTCGTTATTCTGAGCTAAAAGTATGGCATTTGAAAGACCTACATAACCTGTGCCTGCTATTGCTATTTTCATTTTTATCACCCTTAATTAAATATTGTAAAATCCTTTATACCACTTTGCAAAATTTCTTAGTCCTTGTCGCAGAGATGTGGATGGCTTAAACCCAAAATCACGCTCCAGAGCAGATGTATCTGCAAAGGTTATGGGAACATCTCCTGCCTGCATAGGAACAAGCTTTTTATGAGCTTCGAAATCATAGTCCACAGGAAGAACCCCTGCAGATATAAGCTCTTGCTGCAGAATATCCACAAAATCAAGAAGATTTTCAGGACTGCTGTTGCCTATGTTATAAACCGCATAAGGCGGAATCGGAAGTCCGTCATCGCCCTTGGCTTTTTGGGGTGGCTTTTTCATTACTCTCCAAACACCCTCAACAATGTCATCAACATAGGTGAAATCTCTCTTGCAATTTCCAAAGTTGAAAATTTCTATTGTTTCGCCCTTTATAAGTTTATTCGTAAATCCGAAATATGCCATATCAGGTCTGCCTGCAGGACCATAAACCGTGAAAAATCTTAAGCCTGTTGATGGAATATCGTAAAGCTTAGAATAGGCGTGAGCCATAAGCTCATTTGATTTTTTTGTTGCGGCATATAAAGACACGGGGTTATCAACCTTATCATCTGTTGAATATGGAACCTTTGCATTTGAACCATATACAGATGAGCTTGAAGCATAAACAAGGTGCTCAACCGGATAATATCTGCAAGCTTCGAGGATATTATAAAAACCCATAAGATTAGACTCTATATATGCATCGGGATTGGTGATTGAATAACGCACTCCTGCCTGAGCTGCAAGATTTACAACAACATCAAATGAATGAGCTTTGAAGCACTCTTCAATAAGATTTTTATCTGCAATGCTTCCCTTTACAAATGTCCATTTTGCTGTTTTATTTTCTTTCACAGTATGCTCTATAAGCTCAAGGCGATATTCCTTTAAGGAAACATCATAATAGTCATTCATATTATCAATGCCAACAATATGAACATCTTTTTCTTCTTTTAAAAGCTTTAAAACAAGGTTTGAACCGATAAAACCTGCCGCACCTGTTACAAGTATATTTTTCAAATTAAACATCTCCGATTATTTATTGATTATCCCTTTGTAGGATTTCTGAACATTTTCATAGCTTTCTATATTGCCTATATCATATCTTTTTCCCGGCATTTCCATGGCATAAACCTTAGTTTTGCTGCAAAGCCATGCAGGGAAGCTTCCCGGAGCATCTTTGCCACAGCCTGAATTTAATGCTTCTTCAATTTTTAAGGCATCTTCTGAGGTATAGATATAAAAAGGCGGCGCAAGCCACTGTGTTTTGGGATTCTCCGGTTTTTCCTCCATAGAGAGAATTCTGCCTTCGGAATTACATTCCACAACACCTGACTTTTTACAGCGCTCATAATCATCTTCATAATATCTCATTATGCAGGAGGATTTCTTTGATTTATAATATTCAATAAATCTGCAAAGAGAAAAATCAAGAACATTATCACCAGCTATAACCATCATATCACCTTTAAGCTTAAGCTTTTTCTGTGCAAACAAAATATCTGCCACAGCACCAAGGCGGGTCTCATTTGTAAGGGTGCCATCATCCACCACGATTATTTTGTCTTTTATATCTTTGCTATTTGCCCAATCGGTAAAATTTTTGGCAAATTTACTATTGGAAACCACTATGTATTTTTCAATTTCACCTGAGGTTTCAAGGTCGTCAACAAGCCAATCAAGGATTGTTTTTTCTTTAACCTTTAAAAGCGGCTTTGGATTATTTAAGGTTAAGGGGTAAAGCCTTGTGGCATAGCCTGCAGCAAGAATTATACAGTTCACAGCTATCTCCTTTTATTTGCATCCATCATCTGTTTTGCAGAAATGAATAGAAAAAGTTTCTTTATACTGAGGGAACCTTGCTAGGTATTCCTTTGTTATTTTTTCTTTTATGATTTCTTTATATTCGGGATTTACAAGTGCCACACAGCAGCCTTTAAATCCTGCTCCTGAGAATCTGACACCGTAGATTCCATCTGTTTCAAGCATTATTTCGTGAATGGTTTTAAGCTCATCTGAGCCTGTTTCATAGTTATATATACTGCTGTTACCACTCTCTGTCATAAGCTTTCCAAAGGAAACGATATCCCCATTTTTCCAGGCTTCAACACCCTTTTGAACTCTTTTGAATTCTGTATAATAGTGTTCTGCCCTTTTTGCCCAATTTTCGGGAAGCTTGTCTTTATATTTATGATAAACCTCTTCCGGAACATCCCTGAGGCGTGAATCTTTAAATTTGCCATATTCCATTCCGGCAAAGGCTTTAAGTGCATATGACGCGGACTTTAATTCGTCAACCCTCATATTAAATGCACTGCCAACAAGTGTACGCTCCACGCCGCTGAAAACTACAGCAATTTCATACGGCGCCATATTGGGATTCTGAGGTATTAGCTCATATTCATCGGTTTTATTGTCAAGGAAAAGAAGATGGTCTTTTTTGCAAAGAACCTCGCATGACTGGTCTAGCTTACCGCAGCTCACTCCGACATATTCATTTTCTGCCGCCTGAGCTATATATATTTTTTCTTTATCTGATAGCTCAATATTATTAACCCTGCAAAGAGCCGACATAAAAGAAAGGATAAGAGCTGCCGAAGATGAAAGACCGCCAACAGGAAGAGTTCCTTTTATAAGAGCTTTGATTCCCTTCTGAAGCTTATATTTTTTCGAAAGAGAATATGCCGCACCGCGGATATAGTCTGCCCAATCTCCCTGAAACTCAGGGATGTTATTTATATTAAAGCTTATTTTTTCAGGAAAATTAAAGCTTGCAGCTTCAACCAAACCATCCTTAGTTTCACAAAAGGCTATGTGAATTCCCTTATCTATGGCAAAGCCTGTTATAAGACCATATTGATGGTCAACATGAGCACCCAAAGGACACACCCTGTAGGGGCAGAAGTTTGTGTTAAATTCCTTTGAATCGGGGTATATTTTTTGGAATTCGTTTATCATTGGTTTGACCTCTTTGCATAGCAATTATTTTGTGATATTAATTGAAGATGTCTATCCATAAATATCTTAAATACCTTAATACTTATTAAACAAATTAAGATAATAAGCTTTCTTCAAACTTTTTTCTTCACTGTACGATTGTTTGATTTTATCAACTATCGACATATCCTCGCCGCTCTTTTTCAAAGCATCTTCAAGCTCTGAAAGAACTATATCGACCTGTGCATCACATTCTTTTTCCAATGCTACTGCCCTGGAATATATTTTCTTTACAACCTCTGCTTTTCTTCCTCTTCTCTGCTCCAAAGGAACACTTATATAATCTGCCTTTGCCTCTTCACTAAGAGCCGCAAGACTTGACTCAAAGTTTGACTTTAAAACATACATTCTGGCAACACACTCAGAGGCTTTCTGTGAACTGTTTTGCTTCTTGGTGTCTGCTACAGTTTCCTGCTTAGATTTTTCCAATTCTTCTTTTGTTATGGAATTACCGGTTTCATCTACAAAGTTTTTAGAGTCGTCAAGGTTGATATCCTGTCCAAACATATTTTTAACATCGTTTTTACCTGTTAAAACATCAATAAGTTCATCGTCGCTTATTATTTTTTCCTGATGAAGCTTTTGCTCAATTTCTGTTGACGGGCGAACATTAAGATTTGATTTATCTTTAATATATTTACTAACCTCATTATTTTTACTCTCTATCATTTCACTGACATTCTGGTTATCGTATTTAAACCAGTAATATACAGATTTAATGTTATCAAATTGCCACCATATCAAAATTGCAATAGATATAGTGATAATAACAATAATCAATAATAATTTTTTTAATGTTTTCATAAAACAGAGCCCTCCTTTCAAATTATTTACATTGATATAAATATATCACCTAATCTATAATAGACAACTTTTTCATAGTTTCAAGGCGTTTATTTGTAACATCAGTATTCAGAACCGTATTCCGTACTTTATTCCTTTTAAAAATGTAATCAAATGCTTTATGAATCCAGGCAAAAGGAATTAAAACCTTATGTTTTGAATATTTATAGCCCATTTTTAAAAGAACACTTTGTGAAGGAAACAGTCTTGAAAGAATAGTGTTTTCCGCTTTAAACCAATAGAGTAGTTTAAATTTAAAAGGAGAAAGCTCGCTTCTCTTTTTATAAAACTCAATACTTACCCCTGTTTTAAACTCAGAACCGGAACCAAAAAGCCCACACATCTCACAATCATCCAAAAGAGCATCCACATTTTCTTCGTTATAGTTTTTGAAGTCAAAGCCAAAATACTTCACACCTATAGCCTTGACTGTATTTATGAGCTTTTCATATTTCAGCTCTTTCAATATATTTTCATAATAGTCAAAATTAATTTCATCTTCGTGTTTCTTCATGTAAAGAAGCAAGTCCATCATTTGTCTTATGCTGCTTCCACCACCTATAAGATGCCTGATATAATGTGATGTTAGAAAAATCAGATTATCATTTATTCCAAGTGTATAAAATTTTCTCCCATTTATGTTAATATCCGTATATGTCTCGTCATACTTTATCATTCCGCTAAAAGCAATCTTCTCAGTCACTTCATCATTTAACGATATATGTATCTCCAGGAGCCCGCCTATTGGATGATTTGCTTTCATATGATGTTCATTTCTTTTTCGTTTTTTTACTTCATACCCTTTAGACAGCAAAAATTTTGCAATTTTCTTTTCGTCTTTTTTGTTAATCAGGATATCAGTATCACTTGACACTCGATAATCAGGATTTGCATACAAAGAAGCTACAACCACACCTTTAAGAATACAAACTTTTATGCCATTTTTTATTGCTTCATCAAGGATATTTAATGTGAATTCGTTTCGAGCAATTGATTTTGAGATAAGAGCTAAAAAGTCGAAATAATATTTTTTAACATCACATATTTCATCAAGCATCGGATATATGCACGACCAAATACCCTGCTTAACCGCCATATCAATAAGCTTATCAGGGTTATCAACACTTGATATTCTGCTTTTTCTGGCAAGGGAGCTATCGCCAAAAAGGTATAGTAGTGTTTCAAAATCTATGGTCATAACCTATCTCCATTATCTGTTTGCATACATTCTTTCATAGTAATTCTGATATTCACCATTTATAATGTTCTGCCACCAAACTTTGTTTTCAAGATACCATTTAACAGTTTTCTTTATACCATCGTCAAACATTGTGTGAGGTTCCCAGCCAAGCTCTGTTTTTAATTTAGTGGGATCAATGGCATAACGCATATCATGACCTTTGCGGTCGGTAACATAGGTTATAAGACTTTCGGGTTTATCTAAAAGCTTTAAGATAGTTTTAACAATATATATATTGGTCTTTTCGTTATGACCGCCAATATTATATACCTCACCTACCCTGCCATTATGGATAATAATGTCTATTGCCTCACAGTGGTCTTCAACATAAAGCCAATCCCTGACATTTAAGCCTTCACCATATACAGGAAGAGGTTTATCCGCAAGAGCATTTGCTATCATTAATGGAATAAGCTTTTCGGGGAAATGATATGGTCCGTAGTTATTTGAGCAACGTGAAATTGTTGCAGGCAGACCAAATGTGCGGATATATGCCTGAACCAGAAGATCGGCAGATGCTTTACTTGCGCTATAGGGGCTGGATGTGTGGATTGGTGTTTCTTCGGTAAACATCAATTCCGGTTTGTCAAGAGGAAGGTCACCATAAACCTCATCAGTTGATACCTGATGGTATCTCTCTACCCCATATTTCAAGCTTGCATCCATTAAAACCTGAGTTCCAAGAATATTTGTTTTTAAAAAGACCTCAGGATTTTCAATGCTTCTATCAACATGGCTTTCGGCAGCAAAATTTACAACCTTATCAAACTTTTCTTTTTCAAAAAGGTCAAATACGAGCTTTCTGTCTGTAATATCACCTTTTACAAAAGAAAAGTTCTCATTTTTCATTGCATCCTCAAGAGTTTCAAGATTGCCTGCATAGGTCAGGCTATCTAAACACACTATTTTATAATCAGGATGTTTTTTTTGCATATAATAAATAAAGTTACTTCCAATAAATCCGGCACCACCGGTAACAACTATTTTCATAATATCACCTTTTATATAGATTTTGAAATTCTTCGCTTTTGCTCAGAATGACCACATTATTTAAGTTTCATCAACAAGTGAAAGTATGTATTGACCATAGTCAGTCATTTTTAGTTCTTCGCCGATTGCTCTTAATTCATCATCATTAATAAACCCTCTACGCCATGCAATTTCTTCTATGCACGAAATATAGAAGCCCTGACGAGACTGAACCGCTTCAACATACTCAGAAGCTTTAAGCATTCCTTCGGGGGTGCCTGTGTCAAGCCATGCCATTCCACGATTAAAAAGCTCAACTCTTAATTCACCAAGCTCAAGATATGCGTTATTAACAGCTGTTATTTCTATTTCACCTCTTGCTGATGGTTTAACATTTTTTGCAATTTCTATAACTCGGTTATCATAGAAATAAAGCCCCGGAACTGCATATTTTGATTTTGGGTGCTTCGGTTTTTCTTCTATGGATACAACATTATGATCCTTGTCAAATTCAACAACACCAAATGCCCTTGGGTCATTTACAGGATAGCCAAAAATTGTTGCACCTTTATTATTTTCTATTGCATTCCACAGTGTTCTGGAAAAATTCTGACCGTAGAACACATTATCACCAAGAACAAGACACACACTACCGTCACCTATAAATTCTTCACCCAAAATAAAGGCATCAGCAAGTCCCCGTGGGGTATCCTGAACTTTATATGAAATGTTTACTCCAAGTCTTTTTCCGTCACCTAAAAGCTTTTCATATACAGGAGTATCCTCAGGTGTGGAAATAATAAGTATATCTTTTATATTTGACAAAAGTAGTGTTGACAATGGATAATAAATAAGGGGTTTATCGTAAATCGGCAAAAGCTGCTTTGACACAACCTTTGTCATTGGATAGAGTCTTGTTCCCTTTCCACCTGCTAAAATAATACCTTTCATAATTCCACATCCTTTATTTTAAAATTAAATCACAAATTAAATTTACTTCATCTGCAGTTAAATCCGCATACATAGGCAGACACAAAATGTTTTCAGAAACATTCTTTGCAACAGGTGTTTCACCTTTGTATCTACCTTTATAACACGCAAACTCATTTGTTACAGGATAAAAATATTTTCTGGCAAATATGTTACTTTCGAAGAGAATTTTAGCTACTTCATCTCTTGATTTACCAAATTCTTTTTTATCAAATAAAACAGGGAAATATGCGTAATTTCTTTTGACATCCCTCTGCGCGGGGCAAAGATTTATACCACTTACACCAGATAATCTTTCACAATATATTTCTTCTGCTTTTTGTCTTTTTAAAAGTTCATTATCAATATGTTTTAAATTACAAAGTCCCATTGCTGCCTGAAATTCATTCATTTTTGCATTTGTGCCCAAATAATCAACACTCTCAGGACTTGTGATACCAAAGTTTCTAAGAGATGATATTCTATCTGTAAGGCTACTGTCTGAATATGTAAGGCATCCGCCTTCAATAGTGTTAAATACCTTTGTGGCATGAAAGCTGAACATACTTATATCGCCAAATGTGCCTATGCCTCTGTCAGCTATTTTAACACCAAAAACATGAGCCGCATCATAGATAACTTTAAGATTATATTTTTTGGCAATAGCATCTATTTTTTCAACATCACACACATTTCCATAAACATGCACAGGAATAATAGCAGAGGTTTTATCTGTGATAATCTCTTCTATTTTATTAGCATCTATTGTATAGGTTTCGGGCTCAATATCACAAAAAACAGGAGTAAGACCATTTTCAACAATTGCGTGGGTTGTGGATGCAAAAGTAAATGGAGTTGTTATTACTTCGCCTGTGAGTCCTAAAGCTTTAATGGCAACAGAGAGAGCTAAGTGTCCGTTCGTAAAGAGAGACACATTATCTGTACCCAAATATGACCCCACTTTATTGGCAAAATCATTATGTAATGGACCCATATTAGTTAGATGTCCTGATTCAAATATTGGCTTTATCATTTCACAATACTCATCGTAGGATGGCATTGAGGATTTTGTAACATTGATCCTTTCCATTCTTTTCTCCTAAATCTCTCTAAGGTAAATATTATCCTTTATTTATCTTCTTCTCGTAATATTTTTGAAAGCTCCGTATAAGGTATATCAGGATCCATGGTCTCTGAATTATGCCAAGTACCCCTTTTTTCTATAGGTGGAAGCTGACGCCAATCACCATAGTGTGTGTTCAAAATTTCTTCATATCCAATTGGAACAGGTACTTCAAATCCCTCAAAACTCCAATTTATTGCCTTGTCAAATACTTTTTTGTTATATAATCCGTTTTTCCATGAAAAGATAGTGCAAACCATACAACATACATGTGATGTAACTATACCGTGATGTTTTTTAGCATTCATCTCAATTTGTTCGTATACTTCCATAGGATTTCTGCGGGAATGATTTTTAATTCTATCAAGGTCTATATCAGATGGATTTTTCAATGATTTTCTCATATATACAGAATTATCATTAATTAATTCTTTGGCAAGATTATATCTTTCTTCAACATCATCAGTGATACAATTGTCCACAGGAAATATATCAATGCACAAACCTTGATTAAAATTTTCATATAAAAATGCGTCACTTATATCCGATGTGCGACTATTTCTTAATTTTGCAAAAGAAAAATAGTAGCCTTTATCGGTATATGGTGTTTGCAAGAAATATGGTTCCTGAAACTCATGACACAGTTCTTTTGTAAGCTTTTCATAATCATCTCTTAGCATGCAGACATCTATATCATCATCCCATGGAATAAAACCACCATGTCTTATCGCACCGAGCAATGAACCACCGCCAAGAAAGATTTTGATATTATGTTTGCGACACACATCCAACAATTTCATAAGCATATCCAGCTCTACTGCCCATATTTTCTTCCTTTTAGTGTCCACCATATAATCATTTCGGACTTCTTCTTTAAAAAATTCTTTTGACAAGAAGCCTTCGCTAATTAATCTTTCACACTCTGTCATAATTATATCCTCTCTCCATATATTAAGCATATAACAAAACATATACTTTATCAATTATCTTTTTAAATATTATTGTGGTAACAACTCCGAATATAGGCATGGCAAGATATGACCATCCTCTCATCACACTCCATACTCCATAAAAACTAAATACTCGATATATCCACACATGAACCATGTATATTTCAAAAGACATTGCTCCAATATTATTTATAAAATCACGAATTGATTTATAAAATTTTTCGGGATTGATATAGTTTAATACCCAATTTAAAATAACAACAAAAAAGATTGTGAGCGGTCCATAACTAAGCCATAAAAACTCAAGACAAATGCCATTATCCATAACATAATTTCTAAGCTCAAAAACAATGGCAACAACAAAAAATATTACAAGTGATATGTATCTTACAATTGGTTTATTCAAAATACTATATCCATAATCACTGTATTTTGCAACTGCTATTCCCACAAGGAAAATGGGCAGTCTTGTCCAGCAAATGCTACTATATCTATATAGCGAAATATATTTAAAACACAATATATTAAATAGATATGATAATGCTATTATTATAAAAATAACAAAGCCTTTATTTTTAGTCAATCTATGTATTACAGGTATAAATGCCCCAAAAATAAATATTGCATATGCAAACCACGATGTCTGAATACCATTACGAAAAAAACTGTATGAGGTAACAAATTTTATAAACTGAATTATATTAAAACTACCGTCTGCGTTTGGAACCTCAACAATACATCTCCATATATAGAATGGTATACTTACAATAAGATAAGGTATGATTATTCTCTTGATTCGTTTTGCAATATATCCCCTTACATCATTTGTGTTTTTGTCAAATGACTTATATAAACAATATCCGCTAAGTAACATGAATACATCTACTGCCATATTACCATGTTCAATAAAAGGTGCAATAATTGGAATATTTATAAGTTCCACTTCCTGTGTACAATGGAAAATCATTACCCATAATGCCAAAAACCCATATATAAAGCTTCTGTGTTTTAAAATATTATTCATTGGTTAATCTCCTGTTTTTTATTTTATTATACAAATAGATATATACAAAACTAACTCCAAATGAGATTACAAATACAATAATTGCTTTTACAGATATGTAATAGCCCCAAAAACCGGGAATAAATTTGCTGATAAAAATATCTGTAATGTACGAAACCATTCTATGTATTATGTATATATATAGCGAATATTTTTTCCCTATCTGGCCAAGTCTTTTGCATAGTTGCTCATTATCTTTTATAAAAATTGGATTTTTTATCCACAAAATGAAAACAAATGTCGTAAAAAATATGGTGCTTATAAAATAATCACAATAATTATATTTCCTGACACAGTATATAAAAACCCACTCGCAAATTGTGGTTATTCCGAAAAATATTGATATTAAAATCAAAATTTTATTACTGAATAAGTTACAAAGCTTATCTTTTAAAGATGCAATCCAAAATCCAACAAGCATGCTAAGCATTCCAGCAAAAATAAAATTCTTTGTATATAAAATATCTATTTTTACACCAAAAACAAATACACTGTAACACCCTATGAACAAACGAATAATGCACATTGGAATAATAAGGAAAAACAGTTTTTTAATATGTATCTTTTTGCAAACAAAGCTTATTATTAATAAATCATAAAGCATTGCAAACAAAAACCACAGTGTTGACAAGACCGGAGGGTCATTTAAAACAATAAATTCAAAAAGATTTTTTAAGCCGAATAAACCTTTAAACCATGAAGAAAAGTTTTGATTAAGTATAACAAGCTCAAAAACCCGATAAACAAAGTATAATACAAATGACCACAGGCAAAGATGGTATATATGATAAGCCTGTTTAGAAGCTTTTTGACTGATTCTTATTTTGTCTTCGTCATAAAGATAAAAACCTGTTATCATAAAAAACAATGGTACAGCTGATTGAGCAATTTCTTTTACAACTATTCCCCAAAATCCATATAAAGGGAAATGCAGACATACAATCAAAAATATCAGAACTATTCTCATAAAATCAATTGTATGATTTCTAGTTGCAATTTTATCGCTCATATTAATTTCCCCATTCCTTTAAGCACTTGACAATATTTTTGGATACTTCTATAAACATTCTTTTACGTGATTCTACGGTACCGCCTGCAATATGAGGGGTTAAAATAATATTCTTACATTTACATATAGGATGACTATCAAACAAATCTATATCGAAAGCAGCTGTAAACATCGGATTATTGGATGCTTTTTTTTCAATTGCATTAATATCCACCAAATCTAGTCTTGATACACTGACAAAACACGCATCATTTTTCATTAAATCTATCTTTTCGGATGATATCATATTTTTGGTAATATCGTTTGATGGCATATTTAATGATATTATATCAGAAACTTTTAGAAGCTCGTCCAAACCTACAAAAGAAACCCCCATTTTATTAATTTCTAGATGATTTTCAGGATGATATGTATAACAGATTACATTTAACCCAAACGCTTTAGATAATTGCATTATTCTTAATGATATAGTTCCTGCACCTATTACACCTATTGTTTTACCATATAAATCTACCGGCTTAATCGAAAGGTGCTTTTTATCTTTACCTTCTGAAAAAAGGGTATTTCCTTCAATTATTCGTTTTTTATGCGTCAGAATTGCACTAAAAACATACTCTGCAACAGAAACAGCACTTGCTGTAGGTGCGTTTACGATCTTTATATTATCATTTATATTGTCACTAACTTGTATGTGGTCCATCCCTATAGAAACTGTGGCAATTATTTTTCTTTCGCTATACTTAATAAGCATTTCACTTGTAATCTTTTGAGCAGTACTTATCATAATTATATCATAATTATCAAGAAGAGTCTGCAACTCGATAGAGTCTGGACGTGGCTTCCCCATTGGGTGTATAGTAAGTTTTATACCTGCACTCTCTATTATTTTTGCTGCGTCCTTGTCAAAATCATCAAAAATTGTATATGCATTCATAATAATCCTCTTACACTGTTAATTTCGATTTTTAAAATATTCAAGCAAGTATTGCTTTGAAAAGTTTTCGTCAAAGGCTGATTTCTTTTCATCAGGCAATTCTCTTAACAATTCTGTTAGTTCATCAATACCAACATCCTGATTTTTCAGAAAATACTTAACATAGCTTGGCGTGCACGCATATATAGATGAGAGGTAATAATTGAGAGAATATCCCCAAGGATTAGAAACTTTTACCTCTGAAAAATACTCGCCTATAATCTCAAATATTCCATTAAGAGAGTATTCTCCATTCTGTTCATTAAGATACGACAGAATTAGTTCTGTACATAAATTGCCTGCCCCTTTTCCCATTCCCATTATACTTGCATCTATAAGGATGTCATGCTTAGCACTATAACTAGCAAAACAACGAGAATTTGCGTAGGAAAGCTGACGATTATTATGAGAGTGAAATCCTATTGTCACATTATCAAGCAATCTTTCATCAAGCACAGAAAGATAATGAAGAACCATTTCTTCATTCATCTGCCCAAAACTATCTACAATATAAAACCCTTTAGCATTTGGAAGTTGCGTGTTACACTCGTCTATAAGTTTAATGAAGTCCTCATCACTATATCTTGTAATTACCATAGGCTGAATATAAAGTTCGTAACCTTTATTTATTATTTTTTTCCCACATTCAACCATATCCTTTGAATTTTCTTTGTGAAACGCAAGACGAATTCCGTCTATTCCTGTTGGTGTTCTGTGACTAAGTTTATCAAAATCATATTTTCCATAATCTATCATCGCAACATATGTAACACCATCTTTTTTACCTCCGTCAAGGAATTCCTCGATTGATTTTTCATTATCAAAGCATGTCCTTCCTATTGATGAGCCTTTTTTTTCATCAATATAACCACATTCTATGTATTTTACATTTGATTCTTCTATGCATTCCTTGATTTTTCTCATTGTTCTTACACCAAAGTTAAAATCAATCACAATTCCCCCGTCGCGAAGTGTACAATCCAAAACATCAATTTTCATATTCAAGCTCCTCCTCATACAATCTATTAGCCACATCCAGATCATGATCTGTAGTTATTTTAAAGTTAGATGTATGCCCTTTTATTATACCTATGCTATATCCTAAATTCATAAATAACTGTGTTGTACCGGTTGATTTAGATTTATCATCTTCCGACACTTCAGACAATACTTTATTTAAAAGCTTGACCTGAAATCCCGTAGGTGTCTGCCCCTGATAAAGAGTATTTCTAGGGAGTGTACCGGTTATAAATCCATCTTTATCAGATGAAAATATAGTATCTGCCACAGGAATCACGACCTGTGCCAATTTTTCTCTTAATGTTATGTTTATACAATCTTCTATCATATATCTTTGTACAAACGGTCTTACGGAATCATGACATATAAGAATATCTTCATCATTAATTCCATTTGTATTAATAACAACATTCATTATGTTTGTAAAAGAATCTACTCTTTCAACTCCACCCTCAATTACTACAACTTTGCTAATTTGCTGTTCTGTGAGATAATTATTTAAAAGTTCATTTAAATAATTTACCCAATCCTTATGACAGGCGATATATATCTTATCAAAGCGATTACAAGTCAGAAATTTTTCTAATGTAATTATTATTATGGGTTTATTATGTAATTTGAGATATTGCTTTGGAAGATTTGCCTTTTCCATCCTCATTCCTTTACCACCTGCAAGAATAGCACCATATATCACCATAATCACCTTTTTTCAAAATAGTATTTTCTTAACATCACACTCTTGTTTATCTCTCATATTCGCTATTCAAAAGCCCCATAATTATCATATCTTTATAGGAACCATCTTTAAACACACATTTTCTTTTTGTACCTTCTCTTTTAAAGCCTAATTTTGTATATAATCCTTGTGCTCTGAGATTATCACTTAAAACTAAAAGTTCTACACGGTTCATATTCATATTAAAAAATGCATGTTCAATCATTTTTCTGAGAGCGTATTCTCCTGCTCCTCTGCCACGATTTTCGCACTTTCCTATCATTATGCTAATAACACAACTTCTGTTTATATAATCTATATTCAATAGATTTACCATTCCAATAGGTTTATTTGTATCTGATTCAATTATCGCACACCTTACAGAATTATTACGATTCGCCATATAGGAATCAAACCATTTATTATCAACTTCAATGTCAATAAATCTAAATGGCGCTCCTAAAAATGATATTAGTTCTTCATCATTTCTCCACTCATTAATTATCTTTAAATCGTTTCTTGTGATCTCTCTAAGATAATACATCCTTCAACACCTCCAACATATATTTCATATCATCAATTCCATACCTTTGGTCTATAGGTAATGGAACAATATTTTTTGCAAAGTTCCACTCTACAGAATTTTCAATTGCGACATCAAATGTAGCCGGCCATAGTGTTGGAACATAAATTTTATTTGCAATAAGCTTATCTTTCACGATATTTCCATTCTCAAGAAACAAAGGATACATAAATGGACCGTCGTAAGGTTTTAGTTTGAGCTGGTTTATAGATGATAAATTTTTATTAAGAAATTCAAAATTCTGTAACCTCCGATTTTTTACAAAATCATAATCTTCATTTCTTAATAAATTACTTGTAAGTTTTGACATATATTTTATGGATACATTAACAAAATGAGAATTATTTTCCACATACTCAGAATAAAATTTTTGTGGACCAAGTTCATACCGACCCAACAAATAATTCATTCTGTTATATGATATGTCATTTTCTATCATACCATCATATACATCATCTGTATATAGATAGGCTCCATCAGGAACACCAAAATACTTTCTACATGAATAAAATGTGTCTATTTTCTTAAAAGGTTTTAAAAAAAATGCTTGGGTGTTATCAATAACAATATTCTTGTATATTTGTTTGAGATTATGTATATACTCTTCCTCAAGCTGCCCATAATAATTTATTATCAAAATTAATTCGCCATTATCTGGAATTTTATTTATTATTGGTCTAAATTTATCATCAATATTATAAAATTCAAACTCACAATTACATTTTTTACACAAATTTCTGGCAGAGGCACAAAGGAAATATGGAATATATAATTTTTTTATATTACCCGCTCTTATTAAATATTCCAAACAGCTTCTCCCGCAATTTAATGCAATTGCATCGGTATGATATTCTTTCCCTCTTGACTCGCTGAGTTCTATGAAACCACCCATTTCATGCATATAAAATTCTCCTTTTTATTTCACTTCAACCCTATAATATTTCTCTATATTATCCGTTATTTTTATTATTTCTTCAAGACTTTGAGCTTTAAAAAGTATTGTACCCAGTGAATGCGTTGTATTCTGGTATGCACAAACCTTATCACCCTTATTATATGTGCAATACACATCAAGAAGGTTGTTATTCTTAAAGCTTTCATCGAACCACAGTTCTTTGAAGATGCCATCTTTTGTACTTAATATCATATAGTTACTGAAAAAGCCTGTTGTTTCTGCCATTTTTAAATCACTGCAATCCATACCTACTGAAGCTCTAATTGTGTAGTCAATAAGACTAACGCCTGTTGCATACTCTATAAGCTGAGGAATATAGCTTCCACCATTTCTGGGTCCAAGCTCTAAAATATACACATTATCATCTTTATCAAGAATAACCTCAATATTATATGCACATGTTTTCATTCTAAGGGCAGTTATAAGCTTTTGAAGCTCATTATCTACCTTTTCTTTTTGTTCTTTTGTTAAAAGAGAAGGCCAAAATTCTCCAAGAGCAACATACTCCCTTGTGCCTTTTCCGCTATACAGTTCATTACCATAGCTTGTAAACACAAGCTTTCCATCAACAGAGAATCCATCACCGGAAACCTGATAACCTTTTTTCTCTATAAATTCTTCCACAACAAATCTTTTTACTCTTGAATATGAAAGGGCTTCTTCTACAGCTGATTTCAGTTCGGATTTGTCATAAATCTTTACAACGCCTTTGCTTCCTGAAGAATCAACAGGCTTTACCATAAGTGGAAACTTAAAACTATCCACATCCTTTAGTGCATCGTCAAATCTTATATATCCTTCTGCCTTTGGTACTGTAAATCCCTTTTCTGTGAGAAATTTTCTGAACAGGTCTTTTTCGGTTAAAATCCTTACCGATTCATAAGGATTCCCCGGTATTCCAAGTTTCTCAGATACATATGCTGCGGTGGGAGCTGCCGGATCTGAAGCATAGGCCACTATGCCGTCAATATTTAAATTTTTTGATAATTCATATACAGCCTCTTTATCTGTTGTGCTGACATTATAATATTCGTCGGCAAACTTGTGACCGGGATTATCGGGAAGATAATCACAGGTTACAACATAAAATCCCATCCCTTTTGCCCTTTTGATTGCCGGGATCTGTTGCATAGAGCCACCAAGCATAAGTATCTTTTTCATATCTATTATCCTATATATTTTCTATAAAAGAAAATATCCTTTCTACTGCTTTACTTAAAACATCTATTTCTTTAGTAAATGCTATTCTTATATAACCGTCATAGTTTTTACCATATGACTTTCCGGGAACAACTGCCACACGCTCTTTTTCAAGAAGCTTCAATGCAAATTCTTCGGACTTAAGACCTGTTTTTTCTATGTTTACAAACATATAAAAGGTTCCCTGAGGCTTAACTGCAAAAAGCTTATCGGAAGAAGAAAGCTTCTCATACAAAAAGTTTCGTCTTTTTTCAAACTCGTCTTTTATAAACCCAAGCTTCACATCATTTTCGTAAGCATAGAGCATTGCATATTGTGATGGAAGTGACACACAAGCTGCCACATTTTCCTGAAGCTTTGTCATAGCCTTAATAACATCTTCATTTGCATAGGCAAATCCGGCTCTGTAGCCTGTCATGGAATATTCCTTTGACATACTGTCTATTAAAATAACCCTTTCAGCCTTATTTTCAAAGGATAAAATGCTTTCATGCTTAACATCATCAAATATAAGCGTGCGATACACTTCGTCAGATATAACATACAAATCATTTTCTTTTGCAATTTTATAAATGATTTCAAGATACTTTTTATCTATAATACTTCCTGTTGGATTATTTGGAGAATTTATTATAAATGCAACTGTTTTATCTGTGATTTTTTCTTTTATTTTGCTTTCATCTATTACAAATCCATCTCTTCCATAGGCATCAATTACAACCGGTACTCCGCCGCACATTTTTATCATCTGATAATAATTCACATAATACGGAGCAAAAATTATAACTTCGTCACCCGGATCTATAATACTTAGGAGAGAAAGATAAAGTGCTTCCATACCACCGACTGTAAGAATAACATTATCTTTGGTGCAATTTACATTCCACACATCAGAAATTCTTTTGCACACAGCTTGTCTCACATCTATTAAACCTGCATTTGCACTGTATTTTGTTTTATTTTTTAATATTGATTCACATGCTGCCTTCTTTATATCCTCCGATGTGTTAACATCCGGATCGCCAAGTGTTAAATCTATAACATCAGTATAATTTTGAGCCATATTGAATAGCTTCCTTGTTAAAGAAGGAGCAATATCATTTGCTATTTGAGATATTTTCATAGTAACCTCATCTCTTCATCTTATCTTTTATTAAATTTACCAAAATGCTATATGAATTATTTTTAGTTATGATAGAAAAAACAATGTAAGTCACAAATCCAACAAAAACCTGTATAATCAGTGATATAATTTTAATATTACAAATATTTCTTACAAAACAAACACAAACCGCCATAATAAGCGAAATTATCAAGTGAGGAAAAACATCTATCAAAAACTCAGTATATGTGTATCCCAAAAGCTTTTTATTTTGGTATGCATTCATACAGTTAGAAAGAATCGCCATCAGTAATAAAACAACAATTACCGCATATATGTTTATAAAAGATACACATATCAGCAACACCAGCGAAATACTTCTTTTGATAATCTCAAACTTCATGAATAAGTCACTGCGTCCCATTGAATTAAACACTTGCATATTTGAATTATTTATAGAATTTAGTGCATAGGTTAGACACATTATTCTCATCATCGGAACAGACGGAAGCCATTTATCTGTAAGCACAAGAGATATGAGGTTTTCACCAATAGCTGCCAAACCCAAAAATAAAGGAAACAGTATGTATGAATTAAAAGATAATAGCCTGCGCGTAACATTTTTCAATTCTGCACGATTTTCCTGTATCTGTGATAATGCAGGAAACATTACGCCATCCACTACTTCTGTTACTGTTTTTGTTATAATCTGAGGAAAACTCCCGGCTCTATTGTAAAAACCAAGTGTTGCATTTGAAAAACTTTTTCCTATAACAAGAGTATAAACATCCTGATGAAGTGTTCCAATCAACCAACCTACAGTTAATTTATAGCTATAACTAAACAGGGATTTTAATCTCATAAATGAAAATTTAAATGCAGGCTTCCATCTAACTGCAATATTAGCACTAATAGTAGATACAATACTTTTCGCAATACTGGCAATGACAAGACTCCAACATCCCATTCCCATATGCGCGGTAGAAATACCCACAATACCATATGATATAGTCGCGATACCCTGTACCCAAAAGCTTTTATAAAATTGCATATTTTTTTTCATCATAGTTGTTTGCATGCTACGAAAAGAACCAATAATAAGTGAAAGTGACATTACGCGTAGCATTGGTGTCAAATTCTTATTATTATACATTTGCGAAATTAAAGGTGCTGAAACATATAACAACAAATAACAAATTGTTGCAATTAATAATTGTGAATAAAATACTGTACTACAATCAATTATATCACTATCTTTTTTTTGAATAATTGCATCACACAAACCATTATTTACAAATGTGTTTCCAATAGAAATAAATACACCGAGTATTGCTACTGTGCCAAAATCATCGGGCATTAAAAGTCTAGCCAACACCATTGGTGTAACAGCATTAATTATTTGTAAAAATAATCTTTCAAAAGTCTTCCATTTCATACCGTCAAAAATCTTTTTTGACAAATCCTTATCTTGCATATAATTTCCTCAATCTGTTTATAGATAAATTCCACAACATTCTCACAATCTTTTTATACACACCAATTCTTATTTTCAATGATTGTGATTTCATAAGTTTTTTCATTTCTTTTGACTCATATGTATAATTCCTCATTATTTTCGCAAGCTTTACACCTGCAATTCTATTGCATATCATTGGCGACAAATCATACTTGTGTTCCAAATAATTATCTAAATTATTTACTATTCTTATATACATATAAGAAAGCTCTATTGCTTTTGATTTCTGAATATGGCTATAGCTTGAAGTATCTTGTTTGCCAGCGGCTCTGTGTGCTGCCATTACATCTTTTAATACATATATGTCCCCCATATCATAGAGTAATGTAAATGATATTACATCACCCATTGTTGGTTCGGCTGTTCTGAGTTTTGTATACTTTTCCTTATCGGAGATATTATATCTTCTTCGGAAAATAGAGCATGTGTGCACGCTATATCCTTCATTAAGCCAATCCTTCATTGTTTTTACAGTGTCTTTTTTCATATTAAGATGTGATTTTCTCCAGACATGACCATCTGGCATAACTCCCGTTATATCGTGACACACTGCACTATACTCAGGATGACTTTCCAATATGTCATACTGTTTTTGGAGTTTATTTTCATCTGTCCAAAAATCATCTCCTTCTACAAGAGCTATATATTTTCCTGATGCAAGGTTTCCTACACTGGAACTGTTTTTTGCAGCACCAATATTTTTATCATGCAACGCCAGGACAAGTTTATCGCCATACTTTTCTTTATATTCCAAAAGTATTTTTCGGGTATCATCAGGGGATGCATCCTCGCCAACAATAACTTCAAAATCAAAATTGGTTTTTTGCATAAAGACGCTGTCAAGACATTGTCTTATATAGTTTTCGTGTTTATAAGTTATTATGCATACACTTACTTTTATGTCGCCCATATTTATCATTCCCTATATCCTATCTTTTTTAAATCAAGCATATCGCCAAGCTTGTATTCCCACTCTTTATCGCGAAATGCTCTCATGCCATTATTATTATAAAAAGTCAATTCACTAAAATATATTTCGCCATTTACATTATAAAGATCAACTCTTACATGGAATAAATCCTTTGAAAGTTTCCTTGCAAGTTCGACCATTTGTTCAAAATTCTCCGGCTTCTGATGAACAAAATCTGCATTTGGATAGTCAAGAACACAAGGTAGCTTGTTAAATTCCATATCATAATAATTGTGTCTGGTATCTCCAAAACGGTCTTTTACAACAAGAAGCATTTTGGGTTCACCCTCGAAGCAGTAAAACTTATAGTCTGTGAGATACTCATTTTTGCCATCTGTCATATATCTTTCGGCAATAATCCTGGGGTGGTCATTTTTATATTGCCATTCCCCTGTTAAGGCATAGAATTTCCGCTTTAAACCTCTTCTCAAGGTTTCTTTTGCTTTATCTATATCAAGTTTTGTTTTATCTGAACATATTACAGTACTTCTGTTATCATGAGTGCATTTTAATACAAACTGGTTTGACAATGAATCAAATTCAATATCTTCAACTCTATCCCACACACCCAAAAGGTCTATGAGATATTCCTTACCTATTGATTTCTCTACATATTCTCTTACTTCATACTTATCAACAAGCTTTTTGAATTCTTCCTTCCTGTAGTTAAGCTTCATCCAATTAAGCTTTTCATTGAAGGTGCGGGGATTTTTTAAATTTATGGATTGATTGTTCATAACCCAATACTTTATCTTTATAAACAATTTTGGTGAAAGAACACTTAGTCTGCCCTGAGTTATCGCTTTATCAATAATCCTTTTAAATATATTCATTGGAGAATTCCTTCTTCCCTTTTGATTTCAATTTGTGATGTCCATAAAACAAAAAACAAATATGTAGCTATTTTATTATAGTAGCTAACATCAGATATATTTTGTATTAAAAGCAGCAGTATTATTATAAATGAAATTACGTTACGGGGGTCATTATCTTTTTTTAACAATATGCGATAATTCTTTATAAAATAATAGAATAAACGATAATATAGAAGAAACCCTATAAGACCACCATTTACAAGATGTTCAATATAATCACAGTGAGAATATGCTGGAAAATTGAGTTTGACAGCATTAAGCACAGCCGCATTTCCAAGTCCTAAGCCCAATGCCGGAGTTTGTAAAAACTGCTTTAATCCCACAACTATCATATCAAGTCTCAAGCTTGTGGATCCGTCGGTACGTGATGCTCCATCTCTGAATAAGCCAGCAAAAAGCAGTTCGAATCTTTTAGATAAAGTATACATTATATCAAGAGATATAATATACCTTAAAACAATTGCAATAATAATCAACACCACCATAATTTTGAGATATTTCTGAATGTTTTTCTGTTCCCTCTGATGAAAGTACAAAATCAAAAAAAATCCTACAAATAAGATAATAAGAGCAGTTTTACTACCTGTGGAAATTGTGACCACTGCAGGTAAAAGAGTTATAAAATAACATATTGTCTTTTTTTCATACAGTGCATAATAAAAAAGCACAACTGCAGAGTATGCACACTGAATTCCTATAAAATTCTGATTGTTTATATCACCGCCGACTCTTGATTGATTGATTTTTATTTGACCAACTGAACTTGTTGCCTTAGCATAAAAAGCTGAGAACCCACCCTCAAAAATTATTACATATGCAGACATCGCTATACCCATTACCGCAATGGTAAAAAGAAGAGAATCTACAGATTTTATTCGTATAAAATAGTTTGTCATTACAATAACAAGCATTACACAGGCAAATATAAATATACATTTTTGAAAAGCAAAATCCTTATTATACGCCCAAAATACACTTATAAAGCAAAAGCACATAAAAATAAATAATTGCTTTGTTGGTGTATACATTTCAATTACTACACCTTTTTCAGAGAAAAAAAGCTTTGACATAGTAAAGAACATCAGCAAACCATAACCCCCATACAGTATGACTGCATTATTGTTACAGCTCCACAAAGTTATATATAACAAAAGCATTATCCCTACAGATGAGATGTTTTTTTTCTTTTCCACTGCTATCTTTCCTTTTCTATAGTTAGTTTAATGATTTTTTACAAAAGTATTTATGAAATCCAGTATCTTTTCTGCTCTTTTTTCTATGGTAAAATTCTTAGCATCCTCTTTTGCTTTTTTTGCAATTTCAAACCTGAACTTATCATCTTCTTTAAGACGAATTACAGCGTCTCTTATTTCTTCAATGCTTCTTGGATTAATCTTTATAGAATTGGTCTCATCTATAATATCATCATTAAAGGGAAGATTTGATGAAATTATTGCACATCCGGATGCCATTGCCTCTAAAATTGCATTGCAGCAGCCCTCATTAAGAGTAGGAAGTGCAAACACATCAAGGCACGAAAGAAATCTCCCAATTTCGTTATGTTCCACAGATTCACAAAAAACAACATTTTCACCAATAGGTTTCTCGCCATAGCCAGCAAAGGCAAGGCTCACTCCATCCAAACCTTCACATGCCTTAAGAAGCCTTTTATCTCCTTTTCGCTCTGAAAAACCACCAACAAAGCCAACAACAAAATCGTCTTTAGGAATGCCGAAATATTTGCGGCTTTCCTCTTTGTCATATTCAGGAAACAGGCTTAAATCTATGGCATTGGGACAGGTGAAAATCGGCACATTATTATATACACCTTCTTTTCTTAGTTCATCTGTATTTTTACTTGAAACAGAAATTATGCCTGCCAAAGATTCTATTGAAGCTTTAGTGATAGGAACCTTCTTACCTTTTACCATTACCTCATAGCTGCTTTCACCATAAGCTATGAATGATGGAATTACCATAACCTTTCCGATGTGAGCAGCGGCAAGACCTCCGCTAAAGAAGAAATGACCATACGCCGCATCAAATCTTACTTTCAGATTATTTGCTTCTCTCAGTGCAGCATTAAGATAACTTTTGTGCGTAAACTTCATTGTGTTTATTTTGCCTATCTGCTTTTGAGAGAATGATAAATATCGGGGATGATGCACAAACACAGCGCTTCCTTTGTCTGTTTTTTCTTCCTTGTGACGCGGAATTGATTTTACAGATGTTTTATATTTAGTTAAAGAAACCGGTGAAACAACATGGCATTCCACCCCCAAATCGGAAATTGCATGAACAAGATTTCTGAAAAAAACATATAAATTAACATCAATTGCATTTGGATATCCTCCAACAAAGAGTATTTTTCTATTCACGAATCCAACCTCATTTATTTAGATATATTACCATATATACTGATATATTTTTTTACTATGGATGTCCATGAAAAACCTGACACCAACTTTACAGAATTATAATAAATAGACTGTTTGTTATTATAGGCCGTCAAAATCTTGTTTGAAATCTCAATTATATCCGACGGTGATGAACTATACCCTGCCTTGCCGTCTGCAAACTGCCCATCAAAGCCTTCACCCTTTGTGTAGATAACCGGAAGTCCCTGACTCATAGCCTCAACATACACCATACCAAAGCTTTCATTAAATGATGTAAGAGCAAATACATCATTTTCCCTATATACATCTATCAGCTTTTCTTTGGGAAGAACACCCATATATTTAACAAAGTCAAACTTCATTAAAGAATCATACACATTTTGTTCTTTGATTCTTCCGGCAATGCTGAGGCTCACTTTTTTACCCTGCTCTTTTAATAAATTGAGAGCTTTAGCTACAGAAAGCATATTCTTATTATGTTCAACCGAACCCACACAAGCAACCTTTACAACATCATCTTTTAAAAATTCTTTATTGGTATAAAGATTTTCAAGCCAAAAATCATCTATTCCATTTGGCATAATATAACTTTTTGATTCTATAATTCTGGCATCAGCATTATTTATGTATTTATCAAAAAGTCTTTTCTTATAGACTGACGAAAGAAAAAACACTGCAGATGCATTTTTGAGGATTTCTATGCCTCTTTTTCTAAGATACACCATATATTTAAAAAAGGTGTTAATGTCGGTATTTCTGACTGCTACAACATAGGGAATACCATATTCCTTGTGAAGATTATAAGCCACATTACCGTCGGTAAAAACTGTGTATGCATGGACAATATCAAAATCTCTCACATTACAGGATGCTTTGAGGGATTTTAATATCTTTTTTTGTTTTGAATAAAAATTTACTCTGTCCCACTTATTAAAACAAGCTGATACAATAACATTATCATCAGGATTAATAACCCTTTGGGAACCTTCATAGGTGGGGACAAAAACAGTGCTTGAAATGCCCTTTTTATTCATAGTTACTATCATATTCTGATGAAGAGCATTACCTAAATAATTTGTGTTGATATGAAGTATATTCATTATAGTCTCCAGAATGTATATCCTTTTTTCTCTAAATCTTCGGGATTAAACATACCCTTAACATCTATAAATACCTTTTCTTCATTTGGAAGATTTTTATAGAGCCTGTCTATTTCTTCAAGAGACATATTTTTAAATTCATTATGTGCAACTGCAAATATAATGCAGTCGGCATCTTTTATATCTGAAAGATTTGTTAAATCTACATTATATTCTTTTTTTGCATCGGCAGAGTCTGACCAGGGGTCAACAACAAGTGGCTCAACTCCGTATTCATTAAGGCGGTTTATAATATCCTCAACCTTTGAGTTACGGGTATCAGGGCAATTTTCTTTAAAGGTTATACCCATTATAACAACCTTTGCCTGCCTTGGAGATTTGTTGGCAAGAATCATTTTTTTGATGGCTGCATCTGCAACAAAAGCACCCATACCATCATTTACTTTTCTTCCTGCTGCAATAATCTGAGAATGATAGCCAAGTTTTTCCGCTTCATAGATAAAATAGTAGGGATCAACACCTATGCAGTGACCACCAACAAGTCCGGGGCGGAAGCCAAGAGCATTCCATTTTGTATTCATTGCATCCACAACTTCGTTTGTGTCTATTCCCATTTTATCAAATGCCATTGCCAATTCATTCATAAAAGCAATGTTTATATCTCGCTGTGAATTCTCAACAACCTTGGCGGCTTCTGCAACCTTTATTGAAGATGCTCTGTGAACACCAACTTCTATAACGAGTTCATAAACTTTAGCAATTATATCAAGACTTTCTTCATCACAGCCTGAAACAATTTTTTTGATGTTCTCTAAACGGTGAACTTTGTCACCGGGATTTATTCTTTCAGGAGAATAGCCTATCTTAAAATCAACACCACATTTTAAACCTGATTCTTTTTCGAGAATTGGAATACAAACATCCTCGGTAACTCCTGGATATACTGTGCTTTCATACACAACATAGGAGCCTTTTGTAAGATTTCTTCCAACTATTTCGCTTGCACCGATAACTGGAGCAAGGTCCGGAGTTTTATCTGTGTTAACAGGAGTTGGAACAGCTACGATGTGAAATTTTGCTTCTTTTATCTTTGTTTCATCGGATGTAAATTCAACGGTTGAATTTTTGATTTCTTCATCTCCAACTTCATTTGTGGGATCAACTCCGCTTTTATAGGCTTCTATTTTTTTCTCATTCAAATCAAAGCCTACAACCTGTACTTTTTTTGCAAAGGCAACAGCTATTGGCATACCAACATAACCAAGACCTACAAGTGATATTTTTTCTTCTCCATTTACAATTTTTTCGTATAGGTTCATATTATTCATCCTTCTTTTCTATAATTTTTATAAGTTTTTCTGTAAGGTTTTTAAAATCATAATCTTTAGCTGCCAGAACAGCATTCTCTTTACATTTTCTCAGTATGTGTTTATCGGCATTTATTGAAAGTATTGCCTTTGCAATTTCCTCGGATGATTGTTCCTTTAACATAATTCCGCATTTGTATTTTTCACATACGCTGTAGCCCGTTGAATATGTCTGCAATATTACGCTACCTGATGCCAGATATTCAAAAAGTTTATTCTGGCTTTGTCCGTAGCAATCAAGGCTTGTACTTTTATTGTGGAGCAAACATATATCTGCACGATTTAGTATGGATGGAACAAACTTTTTGGGCACACTTCCTTTAAACACTATATTTTGCAAATTCAGCCTTTGACATTTGTCAATGAGTACTTCTCGCTCGGAACCTTCTCCGTATATTACAAACTTTACATTATCAGCTTTATCCTTTAACAACTGTGCCGCTTCAACTATCATATCAAGATTATTTACCTCACGCACAGAACCGGTATAGCAAACTTTTATAAAGCTTTTGTTATCCATATCATCATCAACAATAGTATTGGTTATACTATTTTGTCTAAATTCCTCAAAATCAACTCCATTGCATATATGGAATACTTTTTTCGACGGTATTTCATCATCCCATCCACGATCACAGATATACTGCATTCCACCTTCCCATGTCATAATAACAGAATCTGCCTTTTTGTATATCCATTTTTCGCCTTTATAAAGTAGCTTTGCTATAATACTGTTCGGGTTAAGGTATCCGTATGCAACCAAGCTCTCCGGCCACAAATCTCTGACTTCACAGATGCATTTCACACCAAAATATTTTGCAAGTTTGATTCCAGCAACAAGGGTGAGTGGATGAACGGAAGATGCAACTATTACATCCGGCCTACCATGACTTTTGCTGTATTGCTTTGCAGCTATTTTTATATTTTGATAAAAATCTATCATATTAAGAATTCGCTTTTTTCCATTGCCCACATACTCTCTTGCTTTTACAAATACAAAAGGTGTATTTATTTCAGTTGAAATATGTTCCTCCCAAAGCTTAGTGGTATTAAAAATTTTTCTCCCCTTGTTATCGTGATTGGTATTGGCACAGAAAACTACCGGTTTATAGCCTTTTTTATTTAAAAACTTTGCAAACCAATAATGTCTTCCGCCATTATTCAAATACATATCACCGGAATAGTGATTTAATATCCAGACATTAGTTTTCATCTTCAAATTCCTTTATCATTATGTCGTTATATTTCATCATATATATTTTTTCTTTATATTCGCCTATTTTTTTTCTGTTGGCAATTCCATTCAGGTTGTTTACAATTAATTCCATGTGATTGCATCCACACTCATACGCATGAGGATAACCTCCTCCAAAACGCGGATTAACTTCGGATATGTAGTACTCACCATTTATTTCAAAAATATCTATGTCTATTTGAGATTTATATCCTGCATCAAGAACAAATCGTTCAATTAAGTTAAAAAGTTTATTATCTTTAAAAGAAACAGCTTTATCTGTTTCGCCTGCACGCATAACCAGTTTTTTCTTCGTGAAAATTGAAACTACCTCGCCGCTTACTGCATCTATATAAACATCAGCACCTATTTCCTGACCATCTAAATACTGCTGTATAATTAAATCTTTCTGCTCAGAGAACAAAAGTTCTAAGGTTTCTTTGTTATATACCTTTGATATTTCAATGCTTGCACTACCCTTTACTGGCTTTACAAAAACTGGATATGAAATTATATTATTGTTTAAATCTTCATAAAATTTTTCTTTATCGGTATATGAGCGGGCGCAGTTATATCCATACTTACATAGCCATTCATACATTCTCATTTTATCAAGCGACATTTCACATAATTCGTGTGGTGAGCCAATAACTTTTGTGCCAATTGCATTGAATTCTTCTTCATACTGTGAAATCAAACTTAATTCAGGGTCAATAAGACTAAGTACACCATTTATTTTTTCATTTTTACATATATCAAAAATGACATCTATATATCCGGGTTCTGTCATTCTTGGAACGATATAGTGTTTGTCTGCTTCGTATATTGAAGGTGCAATAGGACTACAATCTGTAGCTATAACCCTTCCCTGTTTTCCAACTGCATTTTTAAAATATTCAACAATTTTGTTGCGTGTCCCAGCACTGAGTATCAATATATTCATTTTAACTATCCTTAATCCATCAATTTTTCTGCATTCCATTTTTTTCTTACAAGAGTGTAATTCTCTCCGTCTTTCAAATAAACATCCGGAAAAAATTCTATGAACAATGGTGTTAAGCACATTGTATATGCTCCAACCTTTTTGTAGATAATATAGTCTCCAACGCAAAGTTCATCACTATTATTGAGGGTAAATAGTCTGTCATTTTCCATGCATGTGTATCCACATATTACTTGTTTTTCCATCATTCTATTTGTTTTGCTTAAGTTCACAATTTCGTGTGAATAGCCTGTTTTTCTCATTAGAGGGTCTATATTTGTTCTGCTTCCGTCAGTAACAACAAAACGATTGTATGTTGTATCTTTCACATCAACCACAGATGTAATGTAGTCAACTGATGCTCCTACAAGGCACATTCCAGGCTCTACAATCAATGTTGTCTTTTTTTTATCAAAATCTAAGCTGAGTATGTCTGCAATACTTTTCATATACTCATTAAATCCCGGTTTTCCCTGAACTCCGCCAAAGAAGCCACCACCGACATCTATATATTCCAAATTAAGACAGAACTCATTTTTTATGGTGCAACACATTTGAGCAATGGCTTTGTAAATTGAAAGACTGCGTGTTTTTGAACTGCAATGCATATGAACTCCAACAAGAGAGAGATTAGATGACTGTATTTTTTTAATCGCTTCAGCCAACTCGCCATTTTCATAGCAGAAGCCAAAACGCCCACCTTCATAGGAGCATTGAGTTTCACCAGGGCAATACTTTTCCAAGTCAAAGTTTACCCTTATGCCGATTTTTCCGCTTATGCCTGATTCAATAAGCCAGGTAATTTCTCTTTTTGAATCAACATTAACTATACAACCATTACTAACAGCTTCAATTAATGTTTCCCGACTCTTTACAGGACCATTATATATTATCTTTTCTTTGAAATTAAATAACTTTGCATATTCATATTCATCTGCCGAAACAGTTTCGGCATAGCAACAATTTTTTTGCATGTATTTTACTAACCACGCAAGAGAGTTGGTTTTAAATGAATACCCAATGATATGATTATTCCAATTGGTGTTTAGTGCTTCTTTTAAATCACAAAATAATCTGTCTAATATATTTTTATTGATTACATAGAATGGAGTTTTTTGAATAAAACTACTTCCCATAGAAAATCCCTTTCTTATAAACTTAAGTTATATCATATTCCTTAATACTCCCAGAAGGTTCAGACGGCGTTCCGGTAAAATCCTCCATTGTTTCCGAACTTTCGGAACTTATCCCCTCTCTTTTTAACACTTTGTATACAGTTTGAAATATAAGCTTAACATCCCATACAAAACTTATATTATCTACATAATCAACATCCATAGAAAACCGTTCCTCCCAACTGAGAGAGTTACGCCCATTCACTTGCGCATATCCGGTGAGACCCGGTCGTACATTTTGACGTTTTATTTGTTCTTCATTATATAGAGAAACATATTGACAAAGGAGTGGTCTGGGCCCCACAACACTCATATCTCCTTTTAAGATGTTTATTGCCTCAGGCAGTTCATCAAGGCTTGTGGCACGAAGGAATTTTCCGAATTTAGTGAGACGAACATCATCTGGAAGAAGATTGCCATTTTCATCTTTTTCATCTGTCATGGTGCGGAATTTATAGAGCTTAAATATTTTGCAGTCTTTCCCTGGGCGAGCCTGCTTAAAAATCACAGGGCTTCCAAGGTTTATTCTCACTAAAACTGCAACGATTATATAGAGCCAGGAAAAAACTATTAGAGCCGCCAGAGCACAAAGAATATCTATTAATCTTTTAAAGAATTTCTGATACATAATATCACCAATTAACAAAGAATTTTATAGTAAGACACCTCATCCACCGCTATCGCGGTCCCCCTTCTCCTCCAAGGAGAAGGCTTTAAAAAAGTTTCTTTATTTCGTCTATTACCCTTTGCTGTTCTTCTTTTGTCATTTTAGTGTCACTTGGGAGGCACACGCCTCTTGCAAATATATCTTCTGATACGATTTTTTCGGATGCTGAAATAAAATCACAACCTTCAAACACAGGCTGCATATGCATTGGCTTCCAGATGGGGCGACATTCGATGTTTTCTTTTTCAAGAGCTATAATAATATCAAGAGCTTTAACCGGACTGTCCTGGCTTAATATAAGGCAGGATAACCAGTGATTACTTATGCAGTCATCTGTTTCGGGAGCCATTGAGATTTGAGGTATATCTTTGAAGCCGTCACGGTATGTATTGTAGATTTCTCTTTTTTTGGCAATTCTTTCATCCAACACCTTAAGCTGACCTCTGCCGATTCCGGCTGAGATATTGCTCATTCGGTAGTTATAGCCTATTTCATTGTGCTGATAGTGTCTTTCTTGCTCTCTTGACTGAGTTGACCAGAAGCGGACTTTACGAAGCATTTCTTCATTATCGCTCATAAGCATTCCGCCGCCGGAGGTGGTGATGATTTTGTTGCCATTAAAGGAAAGCACGCCAAACTCTGTTAAGCTGCCGCATTGTTTGCCTTTATAGATTGTGCCTAAGGCTTCAGCACTATCTTCTATGATAACTGCATTATGCTTTTTGCATATTGCTTTTATTTCGTCATACTGACAGCTCTGACCATAAAGGTCGACAGTTACAACAGCTTTGCACTGGGGGTATTTTTCAAAAGCCAGCTCAAGTGCTTTAGGGTCCATATTCCAGTCGGTATAGCTACTATCAATAAAAACAGGAATTGCCCCTTCATAAACTATTGGATTTGCACTTGCAGAAAAGGTGAGGCTTGAGCAAAACACCACATCTCCCCTTTTTACTCCTGCAGCCTTTATTGCCATATGAAGTGCCGCGGTTCCGGCAGAAAGAGCAGCACCGGATTTGGTGCCAACATATTTTGCCATTTCCTCTTCAAACATATTGACATTTTTGCCAAGAGGAGCAATCCAGTTGGTTTCAAATGCTTCGTTTACATAGTCCATTTCATATCCGCCCATATGGGGTGTTGCAAGATTAATTCTCTCCAAAATCATTCACCTTCAAGTAAAAATTTACATAGTAAAATCAATTATAAACATATTCATTTCATTATAGCACTATAAGATTATAAAGTCAAACCAAACCAGGTGGAAAATATAGTATTTGTGCAATGTGTAGGTTTTTGAATAAAAATTTTGTGACATATTCTTTATTAAAAATATAACCCCTGACCAAAAAACTTTTAATCAGGGGTTATATTTAAAACTATCTCTTCCATGTGTATGGTGAGAACAATATAAGCATCGGGAATATTTCGAGTCTGCCGATAATCATATCAAGGGTGAAAACAAAGGTGGAAAAATCGGAAAAGGATGAAAAATTCTGTGTCGGGCCAACTCCTGCAAGACCGGGGCCTGTGTTGCCGATGGTCGTGAGAACTGCGGTGAAGTTGGTGATAAAATCCATATTATCAAGGCTTACTAAAAGAATGGATGCTGCAAAAATAGCCATATATGCCGCCATAAACACATTTACAGCCCTTACGGTTTCGTGTTCTATCGGGCGACCGTTCATTTTTAATTTGACAGTTGATTTAGGATGGGCACCGATGCGTATTTCTTTGACTATGCTCTTAAAAAGAATGATTATTCTGGAAACCTTAACACCGCCGCCCGTGCTTCCTGCACAGGCTCCAATAAAGGTCAGAAGAATGATTATGGTTTTGGATAATTCCGGCCATTTGTCAAAGTCTGTTGTGACATAGCCTGTGGTGGTGATAATGGATACAACCTGAAATGCACTATGCTTTATAGCTTCACCAAGAGTTTTGAAAAGAGGGGAAATATTTATTGTAACAACAGTTATTGCCACAAGGACTATGCCTGCATAGGTTCTGAGTTCATCGGATTTAAAAAGGTATTTGGGTTTTCGCATCAGGACAAGATGATAAAGCGAAAAATCCACACCAAAGATAAACATAAACACGGTAATTACTATCTGAGAATAGGTGGAATAATCTGCTATGCTTGAATTTCTGACACCAAATCCACCCGTGCCGGCAGTACCAAATGACAAAGTTATGGCATCAAAGGGTTCCATTCCGCCGCAAAGAAGCATAATTATCTGAATGAGAGTGAGAACGATATATATTTCATATAGAATTTTTGCTGTGTGTTTTACTCTGGGAACGAGCTTACTGACAGCAGGCCCCGGGCTCTCTGCTTTTATTAAAAAGAAATTGTTACTCCCTGAAAGCGGAAGAATGGCAACAAGGAAAACAAGAACCCCCATTCCCCCTATCCAATGGGTAAAGCTTCGCCAGAAAAGAAGGCTTTTGGGAAATACTTCCACATCGGTAATAATTGTGGCACCGGTTGTTGTAAAGCCGGAGGCTGTTTCGAAAACTGCATCAATAAAATTGGGAATGTAGCGCGAAACAAAAAAAGGAAGAGCCCCGAAAATACTCATTACTATCCAGCTAAGAGCCACAGCAACAAAGCCCTCACGAGCATAAAAAGCTTTGTTTTCCGGGCTTTTTCTTGATAATAAAAAACCTGCCGCAACACATAACGATATGCTTATAAGCCAGACATAAATAAGCTCTGTTTCTTTATATATCAATGCACATATAAGAGATAATATCATGCTGACAGCTTCAATAAGAAGCACTTTAGATAATATATGCCGTATAATTTTATAATTCATAATTCATTCCTTATTTCAATATATCGCTGATATCCTGGTAGCCTGAGTTGGTGGTTACAACGATAACTGTGTCGCCTTTCATGATGGTATCTTTACCACGGGGGATTATTATCTGATTGTTTCTATTGATGCAGGCAACAAGGATATTGGGTTTGAGCTGCAGTTCTTCGAGGGTGTGGGCTGTGACGGGAGAATCTTCTTTTATTCGGAATTCAAGGGCTTCAGCTTTTCCGTCGAGGATATAGTGCATAGTTTCTATATTTGAACCAAACGAATTTTTCTTTGCTCGAACAAAGCGGACAATGTATTCAGCGGTGATGTTCTTAGGATAGATAACGCTTCCCAAATCAAGATTTGTTATAACATCGTCATATTCTATTCGATTTACCTTTGTTACAATTTTTCCATTTGTTTTTGTTTTTGCAAAAAGGGAAAGAAGAATATTTTCTTCGTCTATATTTACAAGAGAAACAAAGGATTCGGCATTGTCTAAGCCCTCCCCCATAAGAAGATGCTTTTCTGTTCCGTCACCATGGACAATATCTGCTTTGGGAAGAAGCTGACAGAGTTCGTCACAGCGGGCAGAATCTTTCTCGATTATCTTAACAGCTGTTCCTGTTTCCACAAGCTGGCTGGCAAGATAATAGGCTGTGTCTCCCCCGCCAACGATGATGGTGTCTTTAACGCGGTCGGTTTTGATGCCGATTTTTCTAAAGAAGGCATGACCGTTTTTGATGGATGACACAATGCTTATGTTATCCCCTGCTTTCATCACAAAATTACCATCAGGAATAAAAGCATCATTGCCTCTTTCAACTCCGCAGATGAGGATGTCGGATTTTAATTTTGAAACTACCTCCGAGACCTTCATATCATTTAGAACAGAATCCTCAGCCACCTTAAAGCCAAGAATTTCTATTCTGCCCTTGGCAAAGGTATCTATCTTTATGGCTGAAGGGAAACGAAGAATTCTTGCAATTTCGCTGGCTGCTGCCCTTTCGGGATTTACTATCATCGCAAGCCCCAATTCGTCCTTTATAACCTGGATACTTCTTGTGTGTTCCGGTTTTCTTACGCGGGCAATTGTCCGGCAGTCACCAAGCTTTTTTGCCATAAGGCAGGTGAGCATATTGAGTTCATCAGAACCCATTATGGCAATTAAAATATCGCTGTTTTTTATATCAGCTTCTTTCAGAGTGTCGACATCGGATGCATCTCCAACAACACCCATAACATCGTAAGCCGATGTTATGTCGGACACAACATCGGGGTTACTGTCGATTACAGTTATATTATGGTCTTCTTCAATGGCAAGACACTCAACAATTTTATGACCAACCTTGCCACAACCTGCTATAATAATATTCATATCGTCACCTTCATAAAGTATTTGCAAAGATAGATTATCACAATTATTCTAAAAATACAACAACTATTTTAAAAATTCAAAAAGGCACCAAGGGAACGCAGAATTATCGGGAAGAGATTTTACCGACAGTGCTTCTTTGGTAAACGGGTCTGGGAAGCTGAGTTGATAAGACCACAGAGCCACAGAGCATTTATTTTCTCTGCTTCCGTATTTCCCATCGCCCACAAGGCTCATTTTTCTTGATGAAAACTGCACTCTTATCTGATGGCTTCTGCCCGTGTGGAGTTTGATTTTTACAAGGGAAATATCTTTTCCTTCATTGCTTACTGTTTCTAAAAGCTTATAGGAAAGTTTTGCTTCTTTAACGCCTTTTCTCAGTTTCTTTACAACAAAAACCTTGTTTTTGGATGAATCCTTAAAGAGCAAATCACAAAACTCCCCTTCATCGCATAAGGGCTTTCCGTGGACAACTGCCATGTACTCTTTTGAAATTTCATTTTTTGAAACAAGGCTGGATAGCTTTGATGCCGCATCTTTACTCTTGGCATACAAAACACAGCCCCCAACATTCATATCAAGACGATGGATAACCCCTGCATAGCCATATTTTTTCTGAACTTCATTTGCAAGGCTGGGGAGGGTATCGCTTATTTCGCAAACACAGTCGGGAGTTTTCCTGCAAACTATTAAATTTTTGTTTTCATAAAGAATATTCATAAAATGCCTCTATTGTAATAAAGATTAAACTATGATAAAATACAGCTGAAAGGATTTGATAAAATGAAAAACTGCCATAGCTTTTTTGCCAATAAGGAATGTGAATTTTATCCCTGCCACGAAAATATAACAGGAGATTTAAACTGTTTATTCTGCTACTGCCCTCTATATTCTCTGGGTGATAAATGCGGCGGAAACTTTACTATGCTATCAAATGGCATTAAAGACTGCTCCGGATGCACTATTCCCCACAGCGAAAAAGGATATGACTACATAATGAAAAAATTACAAGATAATAGATAACATAAATCGCTGAAATCCGCCCTGATGGGCGGATTTCTTCATTTTCTCTTCAATCTTCGTTATTCACTTTTCACTGATTTTTATCAGTAGCCAAGTTCTTCACCAACCAAAATAATTTTAACTCTTTCCTTTAGTCTCTGACGAGCCATTACCACATAGCTTGAGCATATTCTTCCTTCAGACAAGCAGCCGTCACACATAAAGGAATTTTCCTTTGTTAAGGACACACATTTGCCTTCTTTCTGACAGAAGGTATTGGTATTTAATCGCTCGCAATTTGGCGGAGCGGCTTTTGTTTTTACTCTTAAAACAGCTTCATCGGTGTTTTTAACAATTTTATTATAGCCTGCAACGATTATAAGCTGTTTGGGGCCATAGAGCATTGCTGCCACACGGTTTGAATTACCATCAACATTATAAAGCTCTCCCCTTTCGGTTATGGCATTTGAGCTGGAGAGATAGCTGTCGCAAAAGAAAGACTTTCTGTAGATTTCAAGCTTTTCTTCTTCGGTCTTTGCTTTTGAACGGTCTAGAAATTCATAGTCGCCATTTGAAAGAAGATCAGCTATGCCACACTCTTTGAGAGTCATACTGCCGCCCATTGAAACCATTGAGCCCTTTGGCATAAGCTCCTTAACCTTTTGGAGTGCTTCTTCTTTTGAAGAAACAACAAAGGTTTGCATATTATTTTTTTCAAGAGCTTGGGCAGTTTTTTGCAAAAGCTCATTTATTTTGTTTTTATCGGTCATATTATATCTCCTTATTTTGCTAAGTCAAGAACACTATAGAGATCTGCAATTTTGCTTTTTAAAATAAGATATTTAACCACACCATTTTTGGAAACTGAATAATAGCGGTCACCCTTTTCAGCAAAGCTTATAACATCGGAAGGTGTTTTATCCTTATAGTTGAAGGTGATTTTTATTACGGTCTCTGCGTGAGTACCCTGATAGATATCATCTGCCATAAGACCGCAAAGAGACGGGAAAACCTCCTGATTAAGGGAGCTATAGGAAATCTCCTTGCCATTTATCTTTCCTTTGTCTTCAAAAAACTCTACAGTATATTTCTTTGAACCGTCTATAACAACATTTTTAATGTTTGCCATTTTGGTGAGGGAAATATTTCTGTCTGCCATATCAATTATTTTAAGAGCGATATATGGGTTGGCAGAGAGGGAAACTTCGTAGATGGTTTTTTCATTGTCGATAGAGATATAGTATTTTCCCTTGGTCTGAGCCGAAAAATAAATGGTCTGCTTCTTTCCGTCGGCATCGGCAAGAGTGATGTATTTATCTTTTCCGCCAAGGCCGAAATTTTCAAAGTCGCCATTATCGGAGGCAAAGCCCTCAATTTTTATCTGCTTTAAAGGCTCGGAGATTTTGGTGTTTATTGCTTCATCGCTTGCTAAAATCTGAACGGGTGATGTAAGCTTCCATGAGTTAAACTGAGCTTTATCTTTATTACTCTGGGATTTTTCAAGGGTAAAGCTTTCAATGCCTGAATACTTTATTGAAACAAGATTTTCAACATCAAGTCTTAAGGATGCGCTGTTTCTATAGGAATCAAGTGGCTCAAAAACATCTGCGGCACTTTCGCTATGAGCAAGATATATGCCATCTGCAAGGCTTGTTGCAATATAGCAAAGGCTACCGTCGGTTGTGGTCATTCCAAGCTGGAAGCTGACCTGACCCAGGTCGGATTCAAATGTGATGGATGAAGATTCGTCAGTTATTCTGCAATCTTCTTTTGTTATGCTTCCATCGTCTATGAGTTCATCATAGCTAAGATTTGCAATTGATGATGCCAGAGAGTTGACTGCGCTTGTGCTGATGGAGGTATTGGGGCTGTTTTTAAGCGTCCATTTGCTACCTTCCTTCACAAAGGTGAAGCTTTCATCACTTAGCTTTACGCTTATTAAATGTATTGAATCGGAGTCAACATCAAAAATATAGTTTACATCATAGTTATCTGAGCTATCAGATGATATATCGTTGCTTTCTCTTTCTTCTCCGCCAAGCATTGTTACTGCAAGAAGGATTCCAAGAAGAACAACAACTATAAGAAGGGGAATCAGTATTTTTTTATTAAACATCAGGAATATCTCCTTCTGAGCCAGGTTATAAGGCCCCATGCAAGAATTACAAGAGGGATGATGAGAATTGTTATCATACTGTAGATATAGATGCTCATCTGATTTATGATAACCTTATCCTGAACAATGTTTTTGGGCATTATATAAAAGCTTGAGGGCTGGTCGGTCATATAGGAAAATACGCCTGAGCAGAACTTTCTGTTTGCACTTTCGTCGAGGAGTGTGTAGAACTGAGAGCTTTCTGAGGTGTAGTCGCCCATAAAGAGACTTGTGCCCACAACAAACATATTCGAACGACTGTCAACAGAATTCTGCTTTGTGAGCATAACTGCAAGGTTGGATTTTTTGCGGATGTCGCCTTCTTCGAATGAATCAACGGAAGAATAAACATTTTCCTTAACATAACCATTTTTGCCTGTTGTGGCTAAAACAGAGGATGTAATTCCAACTTTTTCCTTTAAAAGAATCGGACGGGAAAGCGGGAAAACTGTCTGCTGTCCGCTTATGCCCATTGTTTTTACAATGTCATTATTTTCAAGCTGAGCTAAAACATATGTTTTGTAGCCGGCATAATTTGACTGGTCGTCGTCTGCCGCCATACCATTTTCAAAGCTTACGCCCCATTCCGACATATAGCCAAAGAGATTGGTCATATCGCCTGTTATGGCATCGGCAATGATGGCGATGTCTCCGCCTTTTTTAAGATATTTATCAATTTTTTCTATTTCCTCTGCAGAATAGTCATTTTCGGGAGATGAAATAATGAGCATATCTGCTTTTTCCGGGATATTTTCCGACACAAGAGAAAGATCTTTAAATTCATAGCCTGAGCCGGGGAGAATCTTTGTGCGGAAAATCTCGGCGTCAAAACATTCGCCATGACCTGAAAGAACATAGGCTGTGATGTTGCTTCCCTTGGTTACCTTAACTATGGCAGATGAAAAATACTGCTCAGCACTTAAGGCCCCTGCAAGGATAGAGTTGGTGGAGTTATCCTTATACATCATCAGAAGGTCATTTACAGCTACAACACTATACATTCTTTCTGTTTCAAAAATAACATAATAGTCGCTTTCAAGGGGTTTACCATTTGAAAGATATTTATTTAAAACAGCGGGGTTTCTTTTTGTGTTTACTCTTGAATAGCTGATTTTTGAAGATGAACGCTCATATTTTTTAAGAATTTCATCTATCTGAATCATTTCTCTTGAATTATCGGATTCAGGAATAAGGGATATGATTTTAACCTCAGTATCCAATTCCTTTATAACTTCCTTTGTTGTATCAGAAAAGCTTAAGATGTTATCTTTTGTGAGGTCAAGCTTTAAATCTATTTTATCGGATATAGCAGAAGCTATTAAATTAACAATGATTATTGCAACTATCATTAAGATTGCAGAGGTCATTGCTGTGTAGGCATATTTTCTTTTTTTATTCATAGCAATTACCTCCTATCTGGAAATTCGTCTTTTTTCGGTGCGATAGATTGTGAGAAGGGTGAAGATTGCTGTTATGCTGAGATAATAGATAACAGAAACAATGTCTATAATACCGATAAAGAAATTATCAAAGTGTTTGGGAACTGAAAACGCTGAAAGGACAGCATCTATAATAGCTACGCCTGATGGCTTTATTCCATAGGACACAAGAAAGCTTGCAAGAAGAAGTGCTATGGTTACTATAGCGGAAACGAGCTGATTTTCTGTTAGGGAAGAGATGAAAATACCAATGGCGATAAACGCACTTCCCATAAGGAAAAAGCCGATATAATTTGACAGAACTATTCCCCAGGCAACGGTTGAATAAAAGCTTAAAATAACAGGATACATAAGCATTATTATGATTGCCATGCCGAAAACATATAAAGCTGCAAAGAGCTTTCCGCAAACTATTGCGGCAACGCTTATTGGGGCTGTTAAAAGGAGCTGGTCTGTTTTGAGGGCTCTTTCTTCTGCCATAAGACGCATGGTGAGAATAGGAATCATTATTACAAAAAGATAAGGCAAAAATGAGAAAATAAGGCTGACGGATGAATTGGCATAGATGAGATTAAAAATTGTAAACAGAATAGCGCTCACGCAAACAAAGGATGCAATAAACACATAGGCTGTGGGAGTTGAGAAATAAAGGCGGAGTTCCTTCTTCATTATGGCTTCAACAGCTGTTTTGCTGGGTTTTGTATAGCGGGGTTCGTCGTCATCATCGTCGTCATCATCGTCGTCGTCATCATCTTCATCGTCTGCGACTTCTTCATAAGCTTCAGAAGCTTCTTTGTCATCTTCGGTAGCTTCACTTATAAGCTTCTCTTCATCTTCTGCAGTTTCGATCGCGATGTCTTCGTTTTCTTCGCTAATGTTTTTTTCTATTTCATCAATCTTCGGATTCTTCGGATTTTCCATTGCTGTTTTCCTCCTTTGCTTTTTCGGTAAGAGTTATGAATATATCCTCTAAGGATACATCATAGGCTTTAAACATAAGAATTGAAAGGTCGGCATTGGCAAGAGTCTTAAAGAGAGTCTTTCTTATGTCATGACCATTTTTTGCAGCTATAATGTAATCGTGTTCTTCGTCTTTGGTGTCTTTATATTCAAAGCGCTCTATGCCGGATATTTTTCCAAGAGCATTTTCAATATCTTCTCTTGAACCTTCGGCACGAAGGATGAATTTATTCTGCCCCGAAAGCTGAGATGCAAGATTTTCGGGAGTATCTTCTGCAATGATTCTGCCCTTATTGATTATTAAAACCCTTGAGCATACCGCACTTATTTCAGAAAGAATATGGGAGCTTATGATAAGTGTCTTTTTTTTGCCCAAATCAGAGATTACATTTCTGATGTCTATTATCTGCATAGGGTCAAGACCTACGGTGGGCTCATCTAAAATAAGAATATCGGGATCGCCTATAAGAGCCTGGGCGATGCCCACTCTCTGACGATAGCCCTTTGAAAGATTGCGGATAAGATAGTCTTTTACATCGGTTATCTTGACTTCTTCAAGAATTCTTTCGATGGATTCTTTATCTGCCTTTTTCAAATCACACACAAAATCAAGATATTCCCATACCTTCATATCTGTGTAGAGAGGAGGGATTTCGGGAAGATAGCCGATTTTCTTCTTATAGCCGATAGCATCATCCATAATGTCGATTCCGTCTATGGTGACAGAGCCTTCTGTGGATGAAATATAGCCTGTGATGATATTGAGGGTTGTACTTTTTCCGGCTCCGTTTGGTCCTAAAAAGCCTAAAACTTCACCATTTTCAACTGTGAAGCTCACATCATCGAGAACCTTTTTTGAACCATATTTTTTGGTAAGGTTTTTTACTTCTATCATAGAGTTTTTCTCCTTTTAACTGCTTTGTAGACAAGAATATTACTCATTTTAATATAAACGAAAAATATGCACGAAAAGCCGAACAAGAGTTCGGCTGTTTTGATAGCCAATGGCTATTTATTCTTCCTTTTTGATAATTGCAATTCCAAGCTCGTCAAGCTGTTTGGGATCTACTGTGTCGGGGGATGATGTCATAAGCTCTGACGCATTCTGAACCTTTGGAAATGCTATAACATCTCTTATGGAGTCGGTGCCATCTAAGAGCATAAGCATTCTGTCGAAGCCATATGCCATACCACCGTGAGGGGGTGCGCCATATTTGAAGGCATCTATAAGGAATCCGAAGCGTGCTTCGATTTCTTCCTTTTCAAGACCTATTACCTCAAACATTTTCTGCTGAAGGTCGGAATTATAAATTCTCATACTTCCGCCACCGAGTTCAACACCGTTTAAGATGATGTCATATGCTTTTGCTCTCACCTTGCCGGGGTCTGTGTCGAGAAGGTGGAGGTCTTCATCCTTGGGAGCTGTGAAGGGGTGGTGCATTGCCACATAGCGATTTTCCTCTTCGTCATATTCGAGAAGGGGGAAGTCAGTTATCCAAAGGAAATTGAATTTATTTGGATCTATTAAATCATAGCGTTTTGCAATTTCGCATCTGAGAGCGCCAAGGGATGCAAAAACAACGCTGTTTGCATCGGCAACAATAAAGATAACATCATTAACCCGGGCATCTACTTTAGCTAAGATTTCATTTAATTTTTCTTCGCTGAAGAATTTGGCAATAGGCGACTGAACACCGTCGGGATTTACCTTTATCCAGGCAAGACCTTTGGCTCTGTAGGTTTTAACAAATTCGCCGAGAGAATCAATATTTTTTCTTGAAATCTTATCGCCAAGATCTTTGGCATTTATTGCTCTTACACTTCCGCCATTTTCTATTGCAGAGGTAAACACAGAAAAATCACAGCCTGCAACAACTGAAGAAATATCTGTTATTTCAAGGCCGAAGCGGGTATCGGGTTTATCAGAACCGAAGCGATCCATAGCTTCGCTATAGGGCATACGGATAAAGGGGGTTTCAAGCTCTATTCCTTTTATTTCCTTGAAAACTCTCTTTAAAAGACCTTCGTTTACTGTCATAACATCGTCTTCATCAACAAAAGACATTTCCAAATCTATCTGAGTGAATTCAGGCTGACGGTCGGCTCTTAAATCTTCGTCACGGAAGCATTTTGCAATCTGGAAGTATCTGTCCATTCCGGAGAGCATTAAAAGCTGTTTATACTGCTGAGGTGACTGAGGGAGAGCATAGAAGCATCCATTATGAACACGGCTTGGAACAAGATAATCTCTTGCGCCTTCGGGAGTACTCTTAACAAGGATAGGAGTTTCGATTTCAAGAAAACCATTGTCTTCGTAATAATCGCGAACGATTTTGGCAACCTTGCTTCTTAAAAGCATTCTTCTCTGCATATCAGGTCTTCTTAAATCAAGATAGCGATACTGCAGGCGGAGTTCTTCCTTAACATCGCTGTTTTCAACAATATAGAACGGAGGAGTTTTGGCAGATGAAAGAATACGGAGTTCATTTGCTTCGATTTCTATTTCACCTGTTGCCATATCTTTATTTACAGCTGATTCATCTCTTAATTTTACAATACCTTTTACTGCGATAACATATTCGCCTCTTACCTTTGAAGCTTTTTCATACATTTCGCTGTTGTCGGTGCTGAAAACGGTCTGAACTATGCCGGAAATATCTCTTATATTTATAAAGTTGAGGGCGCCAAGATTTCTTACAGAGTTGGTAAAGCCCATAACAACAACTTCACATCCGGCGTCTGCCTTTGTGAGTTCACCGCATTTATGAGTTCTTTTAAGTCCGTTTAATTTTTCAAAATCCATTGTTTTTCTCCTTACTGTGCACTAATATATTCCGCAATTTTTTCTGCTGAAAGTTCAATTTCGGTTTCAATTCCTTCATCCATGTTTTTCAGCTTAACTTTTTTTGCAGATATTTCATCATCACCAAGAATAACCGTATATTTGCTGCCAAGCTTATTGGCAAATTTCATCTGAGCTTTAACGCTTCTTGCAAGGTGGTCTCTGTCGGCCTTTATGCCCAGATTTCTTAAATCGCTTACAAGCTTCTGAGCAAAAAGAGAGCTTTCATCGCCGATATTACCGACAAAAATATCGGAGCGGTCTTCATTTGGAATTTCTATCCCCTGCTCTTCCATTGTGAGAAGCAATCTCTCCATACCAAGAGCAAATCCGCAAGCCGGGGTCGGATTGCCGCCCAGCTCTTCAACAAGACCGTCATATCTTCCGCCGCCGCATATTGTGCCATTGGAATGTTCATTTCGTGCAGTGATTTCAAACACGGTCTTGGTGTAATAGTCAAGACCTCTTACGATATATGGGTCTATCTCAAAGGGGATGTCCATAGAGGTAAGATATTTTTTAACAGCTTCAAAATGTTCACGACATTCATCACAGATGCAGTCTATTAAAAGGGGAGCATTTTTAACTATGTCTTTACATATTGAAGATTTACAATCCATAATTCTCATGGGATTGCGGTCGTAGCGGTTTTTGCAGGTGTCGCAGAGTTCGTCGAAGTGGGGCTTTAAATATGCCTTTAATTTTTCGTTATATTCCTTGCGGCATTTAGGGCAGCCTATGCTGTTGATATTTACTGTGTGTCCTGTGAGACCAAGACGCT
>JAZRGM010000045.1:0-9242 GCA_045644205.1 Clostridia bacterium
TGGATTTATCCATTCCGCTTAAGCGCATAAATGCGTTCCCTACAATATTTGATACATAAATATTCATTAAATGTGATTATTGAGACAGCCCCTTTGGGGATAGGAAAAAAAGATTCAGAATTGTCAAATCGAACTCAAAGCAAGGCTTTGCCTTGCTTTGAGCGGTAGCCCGACGCTGTACAAAGGTACTGCGAGGGAGAGAATTGGCAATAGCAAAAAGGCACACAATTGAAGAAAAACATCTTAAAAAAGATGTTTTTCAACATTAAAGGCAAAATTAAGGTGTTTACAGCTTAATTAACAATTTGTTTCTTTTGTTATTACGCCTTTTTGCAGTCTGGACTTTTTTTACATCCACTTTTATTTGAAATACTGATAAACATAGCACCTTAGCATTCCATTGTATACCTTCCGCTTCTTGTCAGCTTCTTTTCCATAATATTTTTCAAATCCTTCAAAAGATGTCATAATAAATTTTTTTGCTTCGGTAAATGTGGCAAATTTTTTACCCATCATGCTATATAATTTCTGACACGATTTAACATCCGAAAGCCTTTCGCCATATGGCGGATTGCAAATAATAACTCCCTTTTCCTTAAAAGGTCTGAGCTTAGCACAATCGCAAACTGAAAACCTTATTTTATCATACACCCCGGCATTTTTTGCATTCTGCTTTGCAATCTCTATAGCTTTTGGGTCAATGTCCGATGCCTGAATATCACAGCAAACGCTCATATCTCTATTTTCCATTGCTTCATCTCTTGCATCCTGCCACATCTTTTTTTGAATAATATCCCTCCAGGTTTCTGCGGCAAATCGTCTTTTTATTCCGGGGGCGGTGTTTGTGGCATATAGAGCCGCTTCAATAGGAATAGTTCCGCTTCCGCAAAATGGGTCAGCCAAAGGGCGGTCACCTCGCCAGAAGCTCATATCAACCATGCTGAATGCAAGAGTTTCTCTCATCGGAGCAAGCACAGTCTGCTCTCTGTAGCCTCTTTTATATAGATTGTCGCCCGATGTATCAATATACATCGAAACAACATCCTTCATAATTGCAAATTGAATAGGGATAAGCGCTTTTGTTTCATCAAAAAAGCTTTGGCCATATTTCTCCGAAAGCCTTTTAACAATGCTTTTTTTGATTATAGCCTGACAGCTGGGAACGCTGTGGAGCTTTGAGCGCAGGCTGTGGCCCGTAACAGGAAATGCATCATCTTTTCCGATAAACATCTCCCATGGAATATTTTTTACTCCCTCAAAAAGCTCTTCAAAGCTTTCAGCTTTGAAATCGCCCATATGTATCATAATTCGTTCGGCAGACCTTAAGTTGATATTCGCCAGACATATAGCCTCCAAATCACCCTCAAAATTAACTCTGCCGTCTGTAATTGATTTAACATCATATCCAAGCTTAATAACCTCGTTTGCAACTGTTTTTTCAGTTCCAAGAAGGGTTGGAATTGATAGATTTAGTCTTTTCATTAAAATCACCTGTGAGTATTTTATCATATAATAATCCAAAAATCCATAATCATTTTAATTTTTAGCTGGATTTATTTTATATAATATGTTATTATATCATCATAACATATGTTAGGAATGATATTATGATAGATGTATCTCTCTTAGGAACAGGAGGCACAATGCCCCTCAAATCAAGATGGCTCTCATCTGCTCTTGTAAGGCACAATGGCCATTGTGTGCTTTTTGATTGCGGCGAAGGAACCCAGATAGCTCTCAAATGCGCTGATTTCACCTTCAAGCCCATAGATGTTATCTGCCTTACTCATTTTCACGCCGATCATGTAAGCGGACTTCCCGGTATGCTTCTTTCAATGGGAAATGAAGGAAGGGAGCAGCCTGTGCTTATAATAGGGCCAAAGGGTGCAAGAAAAATTGTTTCTTCTCTTTGCTCAATTGCCCCCGGGCTCACATTTGATGTTGAGATAGCGGAGCTTGAAGATACGGAGGAAACCTTCTATTTTAACGGATTCACCATAACTGCCTTTAAGGTTAGGCATGCAGTCAATTGCTATGGCTATCGCATAGATGTTCCGAGAGCTGGCAAATTTGATGTTGAAAAAGCAAAAGCAAATAATGTTCCGCTGTCTGTATGGTCTAGTCTTCAGAAAGAAGAAAATGTGGAGTATGAAGGCAAAATCTATACCCCCGATATGGTTCTTGGCGAAAAGAGAAAGGGCATACGCTTTGTCTATAGCACCGATACCCGCCCCACAGACAGTCTCTATGAAAACTGCGAAAATGCCGACCTTGCAATTCTTGAGGGAATGTATGGAAGCGACGAAAAGGAAAGCCATGCAAAAGTAAAAATGCATATGACCTTTGTAGAAGCTGCCCAGATAGCAAAAAAATCATCAGTAGGGGAGCTGTGGCTCACTCACTATTCTCCCTCAATGCCAAATCCTGAGGATTATATAAAAGAAGCTCAGAGCATATTTCCAAATACAAAACCAGGCTACGACGGAAAGACAATAACAATACATTTTGAAGAATGATGAAGGGATTGTAAAAAAAGTCCGGAACGCAAAAAGGCCGAAATAAAGTCGACATAAGAGTTACTCTTGCTCGTAAATCTTTAAATTTTTATTTATAGGTTGAAAAATATCTTTTCAAGATATTTTTCTTCACAATTATGCCTTTTTGCTATGAGCAAATCTCACCACTCGCAGTACCTTAGTACAGCGTCGGGCTATCGCTCAAAGCAAAGAATTGCTTTGAGTTCGATTTACTCATTCCGAATCATCTTTTCCGAATCCCTAAAAAAATAGGGCTGAAAAAAACAATTGTTTTTTCAGCCCTTAATTTATTCTAAGATAAATTATTCACCAACTGTCTTGCAGGTAAAGTTCCAACTGTCCTTACACATTTTCTCAATGTCATATTCTGCCTGCCATCCAAGCTCTCTTTTTGACTTTTCAGGATCAGCATAACACATTGCAATATCTCCGGGGCGTCTTGGAGCTATTTTGTAGTTTATTTTTCTTCCACAGGCCTTTTCATATGCCTTAACAATGTCAAGCACACTATATCCTGTTCCTGTTCCAAGGTTATATGCCTCAACTCCCTTTGATGCTGTAACCTTTTCCACAGCCTTAACATGACCTCTGCTTAAGTCAACAACATGGATAAAGTCTCTAACTCCTGTTCCGTCGGGGGTGTTGTAGTCATCACCAAAAACACTTAAGCACTCAAGCTTTCCGATTGCAACCTGAGCAACATATGGAACAAGGTTATTTGGAATTCCATTGGGGTTTTCTCCAATAAGACCGCTTTCGTGAGCTCCGATTGGGTTAAAGTAGCGAAGAAGGGCAATACTCCATTCATTATCTGAGGTATATAAATCTGTTAAAATCTGCTCAATCATAAGCTTTGTGCTGCCATAGGGGTTTGTTGTGTGAAGGGGGAAATCCTCTCTTATCGGCACAGATGCCGGGTCTCCATACACTGTGGCAGAAGATGAGAAAACAAGCTTCTTGCAGCCATATTTTGCCATTGTTTCGCAAAGTATAAGGGTGCTTGTGATGTTATTGTGGTAATAACGAAGCGGAATACTAACCGATTCACCCACAGCCTTCAATCCTGCAAAGTGAATAACAGCATCAATTTTATTCTCTTCAAAAATCTGCTCAACCTTTTCTCTTTCCAGAAGGTCAGCTTCGTAAAATTTAAAATCTTTTCCTGAAATTGTTCTTATTTTGTCAAGAACTTCAGGTCTTGAATTACAGAAATTATCGATAATTGCAATTTCATATCCTGCATCAAGAAGCTCAACGCAGGTGTGGCTTCCGATAAAACCTGCACCACCGGTAACTAAAATCATTATAGTCATTCCTTTCTTATTATTTCTTAAATCATTATATACCACATTTTTTCTATTTGCAACCTTTTTTATAACACGAAATTTGCACAATATATTATTTTTTTTGCATAGAATTTGAATTTTTTGTAAATTTTCTTGTAAAGGGGTAGATTTTTTTTATTATTTGTAGCATAATATATGTTGATATAGTTTAAAAATAAATATCTGAAAGGATTGAAAATAGTGAAATACATAGTTATTTTAATGGATGGCATGGCAGATTATCCCGTAAAGGAATTAGGCGACAAAACCCCCATGCAGGTTGCAAAAAAGCCAAATATTGATGAGCTTTTTAAAAAGTCAAAATTTGGTCTTGTAAATAATGTTCCCGAAAATCTTTCTCCCGGAAGTGATGTTGCCAATCTTTCTGCAATGGGCTATGACCCCCAGAAATTCTACACAGGCCGCTCGCCCCTCGAGGCAGTCAGCATGGGAATAGATTTAAAAGAAAGCGATATTGTTTTCAGATGTAATGTTGTAACTGTAACCGAAGATGAAGAAAACTATGAAGACAAAATCATCATTGACCATAGTGCCGATGAAATCACCACCGAAGAAGCCAGAATTTTAATAGAAGATGTTCAGAAACACTTTGGAAATTCATATCTCAGCTTCTATCCCGGTGTTAGCTATCGCCACGCTCTGGTTTGGGATAAAGGTCCCGAAAGCTACGATTTAACTCCGCCTCACGATATTCTCGAAAAGAGAATAGGGGATTATCTTCCCAAAGGCGAAAGCGGAAAAATACTTCGCGAAATGATGGAAAAAAGCTATGAGCTTTTAAATAACCACCCCATAAATCTTGAAAGAGCAAAAAGAGGTCTCAAAAAGGCAAACACCATCTGGATATGGGGCGAAGGCAAAAAGCCAGCACTAGAGAGCTTCTATAAGCTCCATGGGCTTCGCGGAAGCGTTATCTCAGCAGTTGACCTTATAAAAGGCATCGGCATATGCGCAGGTCTTGAATCAATAGATGTTGAAGGAGCCACAGGCAATGTCCACACCAATTTCGAAGGCAAAGCAAAGGCCTGTGTTGATTCGATTGTATCCGGTGCCGACTATTGCTTTGTTCATATGGAAGCCCCCGATGAATGTGGCCACCGCCATGAAATTGAAAATAAGGTAAAATCAATAGAGCTTATCGACGAAAAAGTTGTTGGTTATATAGCTAAAGAAATGAAAGAAAGAAATATCGACTATCGCATGCTCATTCTTCCTGACCACCCAACTCCGCTTGCTCTGAGAACCCACACCCGTGACGCTGTTCCATTTATGATTTATGACAGCACCGAAGATGCAGGCTTTGTTGCCGATTCATTCACCGAAGAAAACGCGGCAAAAAGCGGAGTTAATGTTGAAAAGGGCCATGAGCTTATGAGTATGTTTATAAAATAAGGAGGGGCTGCATATGAGTTTAAAAAATTCCATACTCATAGCAGATGATGACAAAAATATTTGTGAGCTTATAAGACTTTATCTTGAAAAAGAAGGCTATAAGGTAACCACAGTATTCGATGGCGACTCTGCTTTGGCAAATGTTTTCCGCGAAAACTACAGCGCAGTCGTTCTCGATATTATGATGCCCGGAAAAGACGGTATGGAGGTTTTAAAGGAAATCCGTAAAAGGAGTAATGTCCCTGTTATAATGCTCACAGCAAGAGGCGAAACTCTCGATAAAATCCTCGGTCTTGAATTCGGTGCCGACGATTATGTGGTAAAACCCTTTGAACCCAAAGAGCTGGTTGCAAGAATAAAAGCAATTTTAAGAAGAGTAAATCTTGATAATGAGCCTCAGCAAAAGGTTCAGTTTGAAAACCTTTCAATAGATATGTCCACCTATGAGCTTCACCTTGCAGGAAAGCTTATAAGCATCCCACCAAAGGAATTGGAGCTTTTAAATTATCTTTGCACCCATCCCAATAAGGTCTTTACAAGAGACCAGCTTCTTAACGAAGTCTGGGGATATGACTATTATGTTGATTCCCGCACAGTTGATGTCCATGTTAAAAGACTAAGGGAAAAAATTGATGGCATCTCAGATAAATGGGAGCTCAAAACCGTCTGGAGAGTCGGCTATAAATTCGAGGTGAAATAATGCGCAAAAGAGTTATTTTAAGTCTTATAGCAGGTGCTTTGTGTGTGATGCTCACATCATTTCTCATTTTAACTCCGATTTTTTTCATCACCTTCAGAGCCGATGCAGTAAACGACTTAACCCATCAGATGTATGACAGCATAAACCATATCAAACCTCTGGCACAAATGTCGCTAAGTTTCAGAACAAGCAAAATGGATAAGCTCTTTAATGAATCTATGAGCCAATTTGCCTATTTTTCAAAATCAAATATTCTCTTTATGAATACCTTTGGTGAGGTTATCTGGGCAAATAATATCACCTCTGCCGACACAATGAAAACATATTCCAAAAAGGCTCTGGAAATTATGGGCAGTAATCCCGAAGCCGATTTAAGCGGTGTCTTTGACGAGGTCTACGGAGAAAAAACCATCACCATTGGTGAATTTATTCAAAATGACTTAGGTCAGAATCAGTGGGCTGTTTTTTGCAGCAAACCGTCGCCAACCCTTATAGGACAATATAAATTTGTCATCTATGAGATTTTCCTTGTTGAGCTTATAACTCTTGCCTTTGCCGCAATTTTTATGTTTCTTTTTTCAAGAAATATCACAGTTCCTCTTAAAAAAATAAACAACACCTTAAAAGAATTTGCCAAAGGCAATTTTGATAAAAGGGTGGAGTATAATAAAAACAATGAAATAGGGGAGCTGGCGCTTAATATCAATCAGATGGCAGATAGCATAGGCTCTCTTGAAAAAATGCGTCAGGATTTCATAAACGATATTTCTCATGAACTCCGCACCCCCATGACATCCATATCGGGATTTGTGGAAGGAATATTAGATGGCACAATCCCTCCCGAAAATCAGGATAAATACCTTGCAATCGTTCTTTCAGAAACCAAAAGGCTTTCAAGGCTTGTAAATGAGCTTTTAACCCTTTCACGAATCGACGACCAGGTAAAGAATCTTTCCGAAAAAAGCTTTAATCTGGAAGAACTGGCAAAGCTTGTTCTTATAAAATTCGAAGAAGACATCATTTCCAAAAAAATAGATGTTGATTTTGAAACCTATGGTGATGAATTTGTGGTAATCGGTGATAAAGATAAATATACCCAGGTTTTAACAAATCTCATCCACAATGCAGTAAAATTTACCGATGAAGAGGGTAAAATCACTATTTCTCTCAAAACAAATTCCCAAAAGTGCATATGCTCAATAAAAAACACAGGCTATGGCATAGATGAAGATAAGCTCAGTTTTATCTGGGAGAGATTTTATAAAGCCGATAATTCCCGCAGCACCGATCGCTCCGGAACAGGAACCGGACTTTATATAGTCAAAAAAATAATAGATGCCCATGGCGAAAAAATAAGCGTAAAGAGTATTGTTAATGAATACACAGAGTTTGTTTTTACAGCAGAACTTGCATAAATAAATTTATCTAAAATTCATATTCTATTCATAGTTTATTAAAAATTTTGTGATAGGATAATACTATAGTAAAATAACAGGAGGAATTTCTATGAACGAATTTGAAAACAATCTGCCCGATATTAATGATGAAAAAATTCAGGATAACAGCACTGAAATCGACCTCACAGGTGAATTTTTTGATGAAGAACAATCAGAAAATAAAATAGCAGAAAGTGAAATAGTAGAAAATGAAATAGCAAAAAGCGAAAGCTTAGAAACACAGCCTGCAGAAAATGACGAAATACGCGACGATATGTATTATATGCAGGAAAATAATTCTGAAATCTCATCCGAGCAGAATTTTTATAATCTGAGCAATAAGCCTGCCAAGAAGAAAAAGTTTGTGTCAGTAAAGGCAGCAGTTGTAGCTCTTATAATTACATCCATAGTTTCTATGCTGGGCGGAGCACTTTTGTCCGGAGTATCAACAGGATATATGAATGCTCTTATAAATGGGGTAAGTGTTGAAGATAATATCAATAATTCCTATTCCAAACCATCCGGCACAGCAGCACAATACACCAAAAAAGAAGGCGACCCCCTTTCAACTCCCGAAATAGTTGATAAGGTTGGTCCTGCAGTTGTTGGTATCATCAACAAAACAACCTATGGCAATGCCTATGGTCAGTTTGGAAGCATCTATGGCGATTTAAATAAAGAGGTTGAGCAGGGCAGCGGTTCCGGTGTTATCCTAAGCTCCGATGGCTACATCGTCACCAATAACCATGTTATAGAAAACGCCACAGCCATATCCGTTATTTTAAATAATGGAAAAGAATATTCTGCAAAGCTAATCGGCAGAGATGCCACTACCGACCTTGCAGTTATAAAAATCGACGCTCAGAATCTTACCTATGCTCAGGTGGGCAATAGTTCATCTCTTCGCGTTGGCGAAACAGCAATCGCAATCGGAAATCCATTAGGTCAGGAATTCGCCGGCACAACCACCAAAGGTATAATAAGCGGTCTTAACCGTAGCGTAACAATCGACGATAAAACTCTTAATCTTATCCAGACAGATGCCGCCATCAACCCCGGAAATTCCGGCGGAGCCTTAGTTGATGAGTATGGCTATCTAATCGGTATCAACACAGCCAAAATCTCATCAACAACCCTCGAAGGTCTTGGCTTTGCTATTCCAATTGACGAAGCAAAACCCATCATTCAGGATTTGATGACAAGCGGCTATGTAAAGGGAAGGCCTGTTATCGGCATTGGCGGCAGAGCAGTAACCAAAGAAGATGCTAAAGCCTACAATCTTAAAGTCGGTGTTTATGTTGTAAGTATGACACCAAACGGACCTGCCTATGTGTCGGGAGTTAAGGTTGGCGATATCATTGTTGAATGTGAAGGTGAACCAATCGAAACCGTTGACGACATCAACGAAATCAAAAACAAAAAATCTCCCGGCGATATCATAAAAGTAAAAGTATATCGTGCAGGAAAATATCAGTCAATAAATATTATTCTCGGTGAAGAAACTCCAATGTCCTGATAATTAATAACATGCATAAAAATGCAGGTGAATCAAGTGTGGTTCATCTGCTTTTTTACTGTATAGGAATTTGCGTTCCTATACAGTAAAAAAATTGATTATATTGCCGTGCAAAATTTTTTGAAAAGCTAAAAGCTTTTCAAAAATGCACATGGCTTAAGAAAAGGGATATTGCTCCGCACTTCCGCCGCAGGCGGTGCGGCGAAGCCGCTTTTCTTGTGCTTCTATGTGTTCCTTTGTATTGACAAAGATATGAAAAAGTTGTATAATTATACATTATTTTAATATACAAGGAGGAGAAGCAAATGAGTGGAA
>JAZRGM010000046.1:0-14271 GCA_045644205.1 Clostridia bacterium
CAACCAATTCAATTAACGGATAATCAAAAATTTAATAACTTTCTTTGAGGTTTGCACGACCTCTTTTTGTTATGTCATTTTTGACTTGCTTTTTATTTTACCATACTTTTTCAGAAAACGCAAATTCCTATACAGTAAAAAGACACATGCCAAAGCACATGCCTTTTTAAAATATTTTTAATTATGCAAGTTCTGCAAAGTATTTGATTGTTCTAACCATCTGGCTGGTGTAGGAGTTTTCGTTGTCATACCATGAAACAACCTGAACTTCATAAAGATCATCAGCTACTTTAGATACCATTGTCTGAGTAGCATCGAAGAGTGAACCATAGGTGATACCGATGATATCAGAAGATACGATTTCGTCTTCATTGTAGCCAAAAGAAGCGGAAGAAGCAGCTTTCATAGCAGCATTGATGCCTTCTTTTGTTACATCTGTGCCTTTAACAACAGCTGTGAGAATTGTTGTGGAGCCTGTGGCAACAGGAACTCTCTGTGCAGAACCGATGTGCTTACCATTTAATTCAGGAATAACAAGGCCGATAGCTTTTGCAGCGCCTGTTGAATTAGGAACGATATTAACAGCACCTGCTCTTGCTCTTCTTAAATCGCCTTTTCTATGAGGACCATCGAGAATCATCTGATCGCCTGTGTAGGCATGGATTGTTGACATGATACCGCTCTGGATAGGAGCATAGTCATTGAGAGCTTTAGCCATAGGAGCTAAGCAGTTGGTTGTGCAGGAAGCAGCGGAGATGATTGTGTCATCAGCTGTGAGTGTGTTTTCATTAACGCTGAATACGATTGTTTTGAGGTCATTACCTGCAGGAGCAGAAATAACAACTTTTTTAGCGCCGGCATTGATGTGAGCCTGGCTCTTTTCTTTTGAACAATAGAAGCCTGTGCACTCTAAAACAACATCTACATCAAGAGCACCCCATGGGCATTCATTTGCATCTTTAATTGCGTAGATTTTAATTTCTTTGCCATCTACTGTGATTGAATCTTCACCGGCTGTAACTGTGTGTCCATCGTATCTGCCCTGTGATGAATCATACTTTAAATGATGAGCAAGCATTTTAGGATCTGTAAGGTCGTTTATTGCTTCAACCTCATATCCTTCTGCACCAAACATCTGTCTGAATGCTAAACGACCGATACGGCCAAAACCATTAATAGCAACTTTAACTGCCATTTTTAATTCCTCCTTAAAGAAATAAATTAACTTAATTTATATTTTACTATAAATTCCATAATTATGCAAGTGATGATTGATAAAAAATTAACACAAAAATTATTACTTCACATATACTTTTTTCATCACTATTGGTGAAACGGGAGCACCGTCTTTATTTATCTCTGTGGCTACAATCTTATCGAAAACACCTGAGTTTTCAACAACCTTTGCAAAGGGAGCATACTCACCTTCCAAGCCAAGATTATCTGAAAGAAGAATCATAAACTGCGCTGTGGCAGAATTATATTCTCCCGGAAGATAGGTAAAGCAAAGGGTTCCTCTTGTTAAGGGGAGTTCGTTTGAATAACCGTTTTTATAGAATTCACCGGTAACTGTTTCTTTACATTCTCCGCTGGAATGAGCGGTTTTATCTGATGAAACAAGAAACTTACCGGGGATTATTTTTGAAAATTCCATTTCGTTATAATAGCCGGATTTTACAAGCTTTAAAAAATGTGCAACGCTTTCGGGCGCATATTCGGGGTAGGTTTCAACAGTGAAAATACCATAGTTTTCAACCTCAAAGCTGACTTTTATATGCTCTGCTTCGGCAGAAGATGAAACTATCTTTTCAGTTGAATGGATTTCTGAAACACTACTGTCTTCATCTGATGAACATCCCGCTGCAAACACAAGACAAACTACAAGGATTAACCCTAAGGCTTTTTTAAAATTTTTCACTTTAACGCCTCCTTTTGACAAAACTAATATTATTATATATTCATTCGATAAAAATTGCAAGATATAAATTATATTTTTACCAAATTTCGTCTTCAAAAATTTTCCCTGTTATATCATAGATATCACAGACTGAAACTTTTAATCCGTCGTCAAAAACTATTTCACGCCTGTATTCATCTATTTTTTTGACATTACCCACATGGGTTACATATTTTCCTCCTTCTTTTCTGCTATCTTTTTTAAACCATACAAGGCAGATTTCAGGTCGGTCTTCTATTCTGTCTTTTACATACATAAGCTTTGAATTTAAAACCTCTATTGCATATTCGGAAAGCTCTAATTTTTCATATGTGAGTCTGCCGGTTTCTGATATAGCATCACTATGGCCTGTTAATGCTTCAAAGGAGCCAAATTGTGCAGCTCGGTCCTGCCTTTTCATATGAGGTCTTCTTGAAGAAACATGATGGGGAAGATTTATTATATCATCATAAAAATGAATATCGGTTATTTTCATGCCTTATGCCCCCCTATCTGTGCATTACGCTCTTTTGCAGTTGCCCCTTCTTTGAGATTCATACCTTTTAAAACTGCATTTTTGCCATATCTTCTTTTCAGGTCAAGCATTACTTTTTGAATTTCTTTTTCCTTTTTTTCTTTTTCATCGTCTTTTTCTACTTTCGCTCTGTCTGTGAAGAAATCAAGCTGAACAAATCCTGATTTTGGTGCTTCATCTTCGTTTAAAATATTATTTGCACAAATGGTAATTCTACGGGATAGAAGATTCTTATTTATTATTCTTTCATAAAGCTCCATTGTGCAATTTACTATTTTCTCACCTGAGGATGTGTGGAGCGGAAGATTTCCTGTTCCGTGAGCATGTTTTGGCACCTTTCGTCCGTAAAAATCAGTTGTTATTTCTCCTTTGTAGCTTGATTCTATGCGTGAATCTGTGAGATTTTCAATATCGTAGCCAATTGTTAAAACAATGCTGTTTGTGACATATCGTTTTTCAACCAGGTCAAGAACAAGTGCTTCTGCCATTTCCCGGACAATGAGTTTTGTTTTCTCATAGTCATAGGGACAATGAAGAACCTGACCTGTGCTGATTGATTTTGCAGAGGGTTTGTAGCTTCTTATATCTTCTATGGTGCAAGGTTCCCATCCCCAGGCATGATCTATAAGAAGCTCAGCATTAATGCCAAGGAGCTTATAGAGAAGCTCTTCGTTGTAGTAGGAATCAGGATCACCCATGGAGCATTTTGCAATATCGCCCATGGTGAAAAGACCAACAGATTCAAGCCTTTTGGCAGTTCCCTTTCCAACACGCCAGAAATCAGTTATAGGTTTATGAGACCAAAGAGTTTTTCGATAGGTCATTTCATCGAGAAATGCCATCCTGGCTCCGTTCTCATCAGGCTCGGCTTTTTTTGCAACAATATCCATAGCTATTTTTGCAAGAAACATATTTGTGCCTATCCCGGCGGTGGCAGTTATGCCTGTTGTTTCAAAAACATCGTGTATCATTTTCCTGGCAAGCTCTTGGGCAGTCATTTTATAGGCAGAAAGATAGGATGTGGCATCAATAAAAACTTCGTCTATTGAATAAACATGAATATCCTCTGGAGCAACATATTTGAGATATACCTCATAAATTTTGGTGCTGTATGCCATATAGTAGGCCATACGGGGCGGAGCAACTATATAGGAAAGAGAAAGGTCGCATCTTTTTTTTAGTTCGTCATCGTTATAGCTTTCAGATGAAAAAATGCCCTTTGGTGCATTTCTGCGGCGCTTGGCATTTATCTCTCTCACCTTTGTGACGACTTCAAAAAGTCTTGCTCTGCCCCCTATTCCATATGCTTTAAGACTGGGGGTGACAGCAAGACAGATTGTTTTTTCGGTTCGGGAGCTATCGGCAACAACAAGATTTGTTTTTAAGGGATCAAGTCCTCTTTCAACACACTCCACAGAGGCAAAAAAGCTTTTTAAATCTATGCAGATATAGTATCTTTGTTTCTCCACTTTTATGCCTCCTTTTTATTTCATAATTATTTTTTCTTCTCAACCTTTTTCTTATTCCCTTTTTCGTCCATAATATAAACATTACTTAGGGTATTTTCCAAACCTTGACGAAATTTTTGAATATACTGTTTTCTCAGCTGTGCCTGTTCTTCTTTTTCTTCTTCTGTGAGGCCTTCAGCCTTTGATTTTTTTGATAGTTCGTTAATTCTTTTTATAAGCTTTTCCATTGTTTTTTTCCTTTCCTGAATTGGTTACTATCCGAATGACTATATCCATTATACATTAAAAAAACTATAAATACAAGAACTGAAAAAGGTGATGAAGAAATTCATCACCTTTTTCAGCATTAATCTCTAAGCAAACCATATTTTAATTTTATTCTTTCTATTTTTTCTGCCATCGGTTTTGATAAAAGCCACAGAAAAACAAAGGTGGAAGCTGAATGAATTAAATCAAAGGGTAACCCTCTTAAGCATGATGCCAAAATCATTTTTATATTTATTCTATTTTGCACCATTACAACAGATGAAATATTCATTATGCCACCATAGATAAAAAACGCCGACAAAAACCCAAAAATGCTGAGAATGAATTTTTGGGTTTTTGAAAAACCAGTTTTAAAAAACATTCCCGCAAGAAAACCTATTATTCCCAGCGCAAACATCTGCCACGGTGTCCACGGGCCCTGACCAAAGAAAAAATTTGACACAAAGCCTGTGATGGTTCCTACAAGGAACCCCGTTTCTCCACCAAAACAAACAGCTGTAATAATTATAATTGCAACAGTGGGCTTGAATTCGGGAAGCATAAAGAAAGCACATCTGCCACCTACAGCTATTGCACACAAAATACTCACAAGGACTATTTCTCTTGCCTGAGGTTTTCTTTTTTCAAAAAGCATAAGAAAAGGCAGAATGGTCTGAAAAATAATTATAAGGCTTATGAAATAGTATTTTCTGTCGTGAAAAAAACTTGTTCCCACAAAAATTGTGAGCGGAATTGTTAAGAAGATTAAAGCCAGAGAAAGAAGAGTTTGTTTTGAAAGTTTTTTGAAAGCTGAGCTTTGAGATGAATCAGATGTTATTTCAGATTGTGAAGATGCAATATCATCATATGTATTCTTAGACAAATCTGTTTCGTGGCTTTCTTCAGTCTTAATATCAGATTTTTCACTTTTTTCAAAAGCTGACAGTATATCTTCGGCAACGATTGCATTTGAAAATATGCCTCGCGACATATTTCTTACGGAGGTGGTATAGAATTTTTTTTCTGAAAAAAACTCACGGGGACACTGTATAGATGCTATCCCTCCATCAAAGAAAAGAGCGCATCTATCGGCATATTGCGCACAAAATTCAATGTCGTGGGAAACCATAATGATTGTTATGCCTCTGTTTTTTAGCTCAAAAAGAATTCGCGCAAATTCTTTTTTAAACTCTGCATCCATACCTTTGGTGGGTTCATCTAAAAGGATAATCTGCGGATGCTTTAAAAGAAGCTTTGCTAAGGCTGCCCTTTGCAGTTCGCCCCCTGAAAGGTCATATGGGTGATTTTGAAGAAGATGCTCAATGCGGCAAAGCTGCGATACATTTTTTATTTTTTCTTCTGTATCTTTACCTGTGATATTTTTGTCGGCCAGCATTTCCGAAAGATCAAGATATACTGTTTTTTTCACAAACATTGAAATTGGATTCTGAACAAGATATAACAGAATACTTTCATATAATCCTGAAATTTCAGATAGCGGCACACTATTTATATAGATTTTTCCTCTATGGGGTTTCAGGATATTTGCAGTAAGATTCAGTGTTGTGGTTTTGCCGGAACCATTGCCGCCGAGTATTGCAATGAATTCTCCTTTTTTAATTTTAAGATTTAATCCCTTTACCACATAAGGAAGATTTTTATCATAGCGAAAATAAACCTCCTTGAATTCAATTGCGGTTTCACCGATGTGGTTTACCACAGGTAAATCAGGAATAGCTTTATACTTTGGTTTATTATGATTTGAAAAATTTTCAAGCCATAATCTTCCATCGCGAACCGACAGAGGTGCACTACTGCTACTATCCAGCACCTCATATACTCTCATCGGAGCAGGCAAAGCTTCAAACATTGGGTGATTTATTTTTTTTAATGCTTTAGCCATCATTTCCGGACTTGTATCGGCTATGATTTCTCCTTCATCCATCACGAGGACTCTGTTGGAAATCGGGATTACATATTCAAGACGATGCTCAGAGAGTATTATGGTGGTGCCTGTTTCGCGATTTATTTTTTCGAGAACTTTAAAAAATTCTTCTGAAGATATGGGATCAAGCTGACTTGACGGTTCATCCAGAATAAGGACAGACGGATGCATTGCCATTACCGAGGCAAGATTTAAAAGCTGCTTCTGACCGCCTGAAAGCTCCGACACCTTTTTGTGAAACCAGGAATCAATACCGAAAAATGATGCAATTTCAGCCACGGTTCCCCTTATTTCATCCTGAGAAACGCCAAGGCTTTCGAGACCGAAGGAAAGCTCTTGCCACACTTTATCGCAGACAAGCTGATTATCAGGATTTTGCATTACAAAACCTATTTTTGATGCCTTTTCTCTTTTGGAAAAATCACAGAGATTTTTTTCTCCGATAAAGATATTTCCGCTACTTATCCCAAAAGGAGCTAGCTCGGGTTTTAAAAGCCTGAGAAGGGTGGTTTTGCCGCAGCCTGATTTTCCGCAAAGGCAAACAAGCCCGCCTTTTTTTATCTCAAGATTAATATTATCAAGAGTTTTTTTATTTCTTTCGGGATATGAAAAGCTTAAGCCTTCTATTTTAATGCTTTCCATCTTCTCACCTCCCTTATTTCAATTATTACAGGATAAAAACACAAGATAAAATATGCAATGAATACTGCCACGGATGAAAAAGAGATTTCTGCATATTTTACATAAGGAAAATATGAAAAACGGAGTTTGGCTGAAATTATTCCCGCCACAATACAACAATTGAGAATCAGAATCAGAAAAAGTGAACTTTTGTCTCTTTTATCGAAATTAAAAATTGAATAAAAGCTCCGTCCTTTTAAGCCATAGCCACGGGCTTTCATACTGTCGGATATTTCTACTGCATTTTCCATAGACCAGCTTATTGCCGACGATAAAATTTTTACTCCTGTTTTAGTTCTTTTTAATATGTTCCCTTCCGATATGCTGTGTCCAAGGCATTTTTGTGCATTTGAAGCATGTTTTATGTATTCCGCAAGTCTTGGTACAAAACGAAGAGTCATCGAAATGATAAGAGAAACTGAGGGAGCTGGCTTTCCGAAAATAAATATAATTTTATCGCTTGTCATTATCTCATTGAAGCATGAAAACCAGCATATAACACTTATCATCATGGAAGCAGCTGCAAAACCATAGCAGACAGATTCAAGGGTAAGCGGATTTCCGCCGGGAAAATAGGCAAGTATTGTTGCTCCGTCGTGATTAAATGCAGGGTTTATAGCTGCCATCAGAAAAAGAGATGGCAGCGTATATTTCAATCCGGATTTTACAACATTTATTCCTTTTAACACAGCTAAAAAAACAAAAGCGCAAAAAAGAGATATTAGAAGGCACAACGGATGCATTATAAACATTGAAAACCCTATTACAGATATAAAGTAAACAAGGTTTACAACGGGATGATAGTTTTTAAATTCACTCATAAAAGCATCACCTCTTTCTGTTATTTTCCAACATCCTTCCCCATGTCGCAGGTATATACCCATTCTATCCTGTCACCGTCGTTTACCTCAAGCTGAGATGAACCAACAGCGGGGAATACACCATTTACTTTGAATGTCCAACCGGAAAGGGGACCGCAGTCAAACTCATAGAGATTGGATATGCCTTCAATATAACTGCTGTTATAAACAGGGGTATTCTCAAATTCAAGATGAATTTTATTTTTTCTCATTTCTCTTAAAAGAACATCGAAAACGCTGTCACCTTCATATATCACAACTGCCTGCTGTGAATAAATGATACCATCTGCCGGAATGATGTCTTGTTTTTCCTTTTTCAGCTTTGAAAGATTTTTTAAAACTGCATCGCAACGGACAGACAAAAAGCATTTCATTTCTCCGTCTTTGTCATTTTGCTCTTCAGAGCCGATGTTTTGGGCAGATGATGTTGACTGAGGAAAATAGACAGAAGTTTCCCCTTCATCCTTATTTTGATAAGTCGTTTTTTCATCTTTACCGTCCGGGATGCAGGCGGATAAAATATTTACATCTTCCGCTGAGCTTTCTGTATAATAAGGTACATCAGATACAGTATCACCAGATTTATTGTGAGTAAAAAAAGCAGCTGCCAGAATCAGCAGAAAAACTACAAAAAATATTATTTTTCCTTTGTGTTTTTTCAATTAAAACATCTCCAACATAATTTTATTTCACAATACTTTTGCAAAATCTCATAAGGATTGCTGCAACCTGAGCTCTTGTGGCAGAGCTATCGGGCGACAATAAGCTATTGTCTGTTCCATTTACAATATCTGCTCCTTTTGCCCAACTAAGAGCATCAATTGCCCAGGTGCTTATTTTATCATAGTCGCTATATTCTTTAAGATTGCCGGAAGTCGATAAATCATAATTCATAATGCGGGCATAGCGGTGGAGAATGGTTGCAAGCTGTTCACGGGTGAGAATTTCATCGGGAGCAAATTCATTCTCATTTATGCCGGAGGTTATGCCAAGAGATGAGCCCCAGCAAACTGCATCATAATACCAGGAATCTTTTGAAACATCGGTAAATTTGTTTTCATAGATTTCAGCTTCAGGTGATGCGAGTCTATGGAGAACAGTTATAAGCATTGCACGAGTCATATTTTCATCGGGTGCAAACTCCTTTTCGGATACTCCTGCAAAAAGCTTTTTATATGCGACATATGCTACCGCTTCCTCATACCATATTCCTTTTTCGATGTCGGTAAAAGACAGACTTTTTTCCTGCGCATCACTTTTTACATCGGTTTTTTCTGACCATTTTGCATACAGGGTAAAATTCTCTGTTACTTTTGAGGTGAAGTCATAGGGTGATTTAAGCTCGGGATCTGTGTACCATCCATCAAAAATACAGTCTTCCTTAACCGGATCCTGAGGTCTTATAAGAGCTGAATTTTTCTTGACATTTTGCTTTTTAACATCCCCTGCTCCGTTCGTTATAAAGCTTACAGTAAAAGAAAGAGAGCCTCCGCCACCTGATGCTGAAGGTTGTTTTTTTACAGGCTTTACATTTATTTTACATACAGCAGGAACAAGTGAGCCATCTTCTTTATATGCTATGGCATAATAACTTCCTTCTGCAAGATTTGACGGAACTGCTATTACTACATTGCCATCTGAATTGCTTGCGAAAATTTGTTCATATGCACCATTTACTGAAGTAAATTTCACCTTAGCACCCGGGCAGGGTGAAAATACATCATATCTGCTTGCATATTTAAGATTAAGACTTACAGATGAACCTGCATTTACCGTGGCGGAATTCCGGGTGAAATATGAATAGGCATCGCGCCAGGTGATGGTGTCATAATAATTAAATGCTGTGAGACAGTCATTTGTTTTTACCTCATCATTAAGGCTCCAGCAGCTACCATTATTGAGCCAATATCCGGCAGAAGCAGTTAGATTTTCTGTTCCTTTGCCCCACAATATTGCAAGAGACAGACCATATGCCCCGCTGAATGTGCTGTAGCCATTTTCTGCACCGCCGCTATAGTAGGTTTCGTGAGCGGCATAGAGAGCTTCATTGACATCAAGCCTTCCGTCGAAGTTTATATCTCTCACACTTACCGGCGCCTGAGCCACATATATGCCATTTTTATCCTTAACAACCTCACTTTCCGAAACAATTGTTACAAAAACAGTTTCCGGCTCTGCTGCGTCACTTGTTATATGGCTGGAATCTGATGTGACCTTATCATCATAGGATTGTCCGGGATTTATAAAATCCCAATAGGACACATCTTCTTTTTGTGATTTGCGGTAGGCATCAAATGCCTGCATAATCTGAATTGTTGCAAGAGAGTTTACTCTGTTTTCATAGAGAAATCCGTTTCCTTTTGTGTTGCGATAGCTATAAAGAGAAGAGATTATGCTATTTGAATCGTTGGAAAAGCCATTTGATACATCGGTTACATCAATTCTCAGCGCAGAGAGTGCCATAAGAATCTGCGCTGTTGAATTTGGATTATCAGCACAGGTAAAATCAGAGTTTAAAGAATTTTTCAGATAAGAAAGAGCACCATCGACTGCAATATTAATTCTTCCGTCTGCCAGATAAGGCGTGAGAGCCTGAATACATATTGCTGTCATATCCAGATTGGTTGATAAATTATTCGAAAGACCGAAGCCGCCATCTGAAGTGACATATTTTAAAATTTCTTCTTTTATTTTATCTCTGCTCCATAAAGCATCACTTGGAATAACGATGCCTGATGCATCAAGAGCAATAAGTGCATATGCCAGCTCATTTGAACCATCAGAAAGTCGGGGGCTATTATAGATAAGCTCCGCAAGATTTACACCATCGACATTTGTGATATCTTTTCCCATTGCAGAAAGGGACAGAGAGATTCTCTCAAGGTCAGTGGGTTTAGAATCTGATGTGCAGCTGACCACATGGGTACACAGAGCATCGTAATACTCATTCAATATTGCATCGTCAACATTTTTGCCTGCACGAAGCATAGCAATTATAAACCACTCTGAACCCACTCCGACTTTGGCAGTTTCGTGGAGCTTTTCAAGTTCATCTGAGATGTATGCCTCAGATGAGGCAATACCATTTTTTATGATTTCATCAGTTTCTGAATCAGCGAAAGCCGAAACAGTCACAAGAGACAGCGCCATTACAACTGACAAAATCAAGCTCAAAAATCTTTTTGTGTTCATTTTTTTCAACCTTTCGTATTTTGATGTTAAATTTAATCTGCAACAAAAAAAGCTGCGGTAATTAAAAAAATTACCACAGCAGTTTTTCTGCGTCATCACATCTCAGGCGGAAACGACAAACTAAGAATAGATAGTTTTAAAAACTTCCCCGCTTATCGCTCTCATACAACTAAAATAAGCACACCAATGCTCACCCAGGCACCGTGCACCACCTAAAACTATTGCTCCCATACGGAGCAATATCAAAGCAGGTCTTCCGGCTCGCACCTTTTGTATTCAGTCTTCTCAGTTTCCCAATGACCGGCTTTCGCCAGGAATACAAAATACAGTGCATACGGCGACTGGTATCGCAGGGGGATCTCACCCCTTTCCCTTTTCACCTGTTATGCCTGACATTTTCTAACCTGAAGCTATCTTTGCAGCATAACCGACACTTTGTGTGAATATTAAATTTATGAATAAATTTTAGCACAGATTATATAAAAAATCAATACAATCAGTTATAAATATTCCATTATCTGAAGTACAAAGTCCGTCCGGTTTTTCCCAACCATTTGTAATAAAGACCTGACCTTCTTTTAAATCGCAGGCGTGTTCTATGGGATTTTCGTATTTTTCAATCAAATCATCATAGCGGGCTATTTTCATTACTGTTATGCGGCATTTCTTCATAGAACTTATTCTCCTTTTCGGGATTATGTTAGGCTAAAAAGCCTGAACACCTGCTCGGCTGTGTCGGACATATTCTCAAAGGCATTATCAGGATTCATAGCTTCTTCCAATGAGCAAGCTCCCCTTACAATTGGGAAATATGCATCGATGCCATGGTCATTGCAAAGATGGGCATCTTTTGTTACACAACCGGAAAACGCTATTACTTTTTTTCCATATTTTTTGGCAATTGAAGCAACACCGGATGGGGCTTTTCCCATAACAGTCTGACTATCGAGTCTGCCTTCACCTGTTACAACGATATCTGCTGTTTTTATGTATTCTTCAAGTCGGGTTTCACGGAGAATCAAATCTATTCCGCCTGTTAGCTGTCCATTTAAAAATGTCATAAATGCAAAACCAAGTCCTCCTGCCGCCCCTGCTCCTTTGGCATTCTTATCAGCATTTGGAAATATCGTTTTTGTAAGGTCGGCATAATCTGAAAGCCATTTATCCATATTGCTTATCATGGCTTCATCAGCACCTTTCTGAGGTCCGAAAACTACACTACAGCCATTTTCACCACAGAGGGGATTGGTTACATCGCAGGCTATGCTGAATGAACATTCAGAAAGCTCAGGAATAACATTTCCGGTTGAAATTGTTTTAATTTCTTCAAGTCCTTTTGCACCAAAAGACACATTTTTCCCATCACCGTTAAGAATATCAAACCCAAGTGCCTGGAGCATTCCTATTCCACCGTCATTTGTGGCACTGCCGCCTATTCCTATTATAAAAGAGCGGCATCCACGCTTTATTGCATCGGCAATTAGCTCTCCTACTCCATAGCTTGTGGTATTTAGAGGATTTCTTTTATCATCAGAAACAAGAGTTATGCCGGATGCTGCAGACATTTCGATTATGGCTGTTTTTGTTTTTGGTATAAGGCCATACTCAGCCTTTACTTTTTCACCGAGAGGTCCGGTTACATCAATTGCCATTTTTATGCCCCCAAGACCAAGACAAAGGGCTTCAACAGTTCCCTCTCCTCCATCGGCTATTGGGCGGACTGAAATTTTAGCATCAGGAATTGCTCTTACTATACCTTCAGCTGCAGCCATCCCTGCATCGAGGGATGTGAGACTGCCTTTGAATGAATCTATTGCAATTACTATATTCATAGTTTTCCTCCGATAGTTTCATTATTTTCTTATAAATCTTCTTTCCAGATAGAATATAAAAACAAGAAAAAGTCCTGCTTCTATTGCAACAACAAGGTCAAAAACAACTGTTAAGACAAAGGTTACTAGCATAACAATTATATCTCTTACGGGAGATGTTTTTATTATTTTAATAAACTTTTTGTATTCGCTCATATTATATGCAACCATAAAGAGGATTGCAGCTATTGCCGGCATCGGAATAAGAGATGCATAAGGCATTAAAAAGAGCAGAACCAAAAGAAGAACTATGGCGTGAACCATTCCTGCTATGGGAGTTCTTCCGCCATTTTTAGCATTGGCGGCTGTGCGGGCGATAGCACCTGTTGCGGGAATTCCACCAAAGAGAACAGATGCTATATTTCCAAGGCCCTGACCTACAAGCTCAGCATTGGAATTGTGGTGTGAATTTACCATACCATCAGCAACAACGCACGAAAGAAGGGATTCGATAGCGGCAAGAATTGCGATGGTGAATGCATCAGGAAAAACAGATATAATATTTGACATACTGAAATCTATTCCTGAAAAATCCATCTTAGGAAGACCAACAGGGATTGTGTATAATTCTCCTATAGTAAACACACCATTATCAAGTCCGGGAATGAATTTTACCATTAAAACTCCAACTATTACGGATATGAGTGATGGCGGGATTCTTTTTTCAAATTTAGGATAAATGATAAGAATAGCAAGACACACTATACCTACTAAAAGTGCTTGCCAATGAAAAGAAGACAAAAATTCAAAATTAGCTGTTATTTTTTCAATGGTTTCAACAGGTTTTACACCGTCGGCATATGTAATTCCTAAAAAATCCTTTATTTGTCCTGCAAAAATAGTTACTGCAATACCTGATGTGAAGCCTGTGGTTATTGTTGGTGGAATAAATTTTATAAGACCACCAAGCTTAAATATGCCCATAAGGATAAGGAGAATACCTGCAACTATTGTGGCAAGGAAAAGTCCTTCCATACCCTTTGATGCAACTATACCAGCAACTATTGTGGCAAAGGCAGCTGTTGGGCCTGCAATCTGGATTGAGCTTCCACCAAAAAGAGAAACAATTAAACCAGCGGCTATAGCAGTATAGACACCGCAAGCAGGTTCAACTCCAGATGCAAGAGCAAGGGCAATTGAAAGCGGCAGAGCTATTATAGCAACAATTATACCTGCTATTATATCTTTTACAGCCTGCTCTTTATTATAGCCTTTAAGACATGAGAAAAGTTTTGGAGTTAAATAAAAATTTTTCATTGGTATCCCCCTCATTAAAGAGTTATATTTTTTCAAATAAAACTAAAAAGGACTTGTCGAAAACGACAAGTCCTTTTTCTACCCCGGCAGCTTCCTACTTTCCCGGGCCGTTACCAGCCAAGTATCATCAGCGTTACAGAGCTTAACTTCCGTGTTCGGGATGGGAACGGGTGTGACCTCTGTGCTATCGCCACCGAGTTTCCTTAATACAATATTAGCTATCTATCAAACGCTTAACCTAAACTCATTCTAATTCCATTCTTCTCTTGGTCAAGCCCT
>JAZRGM010000047.1:0-9727 GCA_045644205.1 Clostridia bacterium
CTTTTAAGGTTTTAGCCCAGATAACAGAATCAGTTATTTTTCTTGAAGCAAGCATCAGGCCTGCAATGGTTAATTCTGCAACAGCGTTGGCATTTGCACCGGGAGTATTGAAAACAACTATACCCTTTTCGCTGCATTTGTCGATTGGAATATTATTTACACCGGCGCCCGCTCTTGCCACACACATTAAGCTTTCGGGAAGCTCCATATCGTGCATTTTAAAGCTTCTTAAGATTATGGCATCGGGATTTTTAACCTCATCGGTTACTGTGAATAAATCTTTATCTAAATTATCAAGACCGCATTTTGCAATCTTATTTAAGGTTAATACTTCATACATTGGCTTTTCCTCCATATGCGGAACCGGAATACCGCAATTATTTGTTTTCTGCTTCAAACTTTTTCATAAAGTCAACAAGAGCCTGAACACCCTCAATTGGCATTGCATTATAGATGCTTGCTCTCATTCCGCCAACTGAGCGGTGGCCTTTAAGATTAACAAAGCCTGCAGCTGTTGCTTCTTTAATGAATTTTGCATTGAGTTCATCATCGCCTGTTACAAAAGGAACATTCATAAGTGAACGGTGTTTGGGATTTGCAACAGTTGCGCTGAACATTTTGCTTTCATCAAGGAAAGAATAAAGAATTTCAGCTTTTTTGAGATTTGTTTTATACATTGCATCAATGCCGCCATTTTCCTTGAGCCATTCGCAAACAAGCTTGCAGATATATATAGCATAGGTAGGTGGAGTGTTAAACATTGAACCATTTTCGGAGTGTGTTTCATAATTAAACATTGTGGGGCAAATATCCATTGCATTTCCGATAAGGTCTTCACGGATAATAACAACGGTTAAGCCTGCAGGGCCCATGTTTTTCTGTGCGCCTGCATATATCATTCCATATTTTGACACATCAACAGGCTCTGAAAGAATGCTTGAGCTCATATCGGCAATAAGAGGAACATCGCCTGTATCGAGGGGGCCTTCAAATTTTGTTCCATAGATTGTGTTGTTATGAGTGATGTGAACAAAATCAGCATCGGGGCTAAACATTGATTTATCTATTTCGGGAATATAGTTAAAGGTTTTGTCATCGGAAGAAGCGATGATTTTGGCTTCACCATATCTTGCAGCTTCTTTCTGAGCTTTTTTAGCCCACATACCTGTTAAGATAAAATCTGCTTTTTTATTCTTGCCATAAAGATTTAAGGGAATCATGGCAAACTGGCTGGATGCACCGCCCTGAAGGAATAATACCTTATAGTTATCGGGAATGGAGAGAATTTCGCGAAGGAGTGCTTCACAGTCATCGATGATTTTCTGATAGTCGGAAGATCGATGGCTCATCTCCATAACTGACATCCCTGAGGTTCCATAGCATACAAGCTCAGCCTGTGCTTTTTCCAAAACGGGAAGGGGAAGTGCAGACGGGCCTGCTGAAAAATTAAATACTCTGTTCATTTAAATCTTCCTTTCAAAAAAAATATGATTACTGATAATTATAGAACGAATGGTTGAATTAGTCAATACCCAAAGGAACTTTGGTTGATAAATTTTGTGGAATTTTTTTATAAATTTTTGTGACATTTTTATATCTATGCCTTTTAAACCGGGGTGATTACAATAAAAATCTCAAATCCGCAGTAGTGGGGAGTGTAATATTTTCCCTGAAATTAAATATACTATTAAAGAATATGTTTTCGGGATGTGATGGTTTGAAATATAAACGCAGAAAATCAAATGTGTCTAAATATATCTGTCTTTCAGACGAAAAAAATCAGAAAAGAAAACTCAAAAAGTTTATGCATAGCGGCAAGCTAAGGGCAGCCTGCATTTTTGCCCTTGTTGTTTTTTCCCTTTCCCGCTTTTCTTTTATAGATAAAGCCGATGTTAAAACTGTTTTCACCCAGACCTCCGGCGGAAAGCTTAAAAATGTTACCGGTTTTTTTGACCGGACAGGAAACACCATAGCGGATTTATGCAAAGCTGTTTTTCAACCGGCAAAGGAAGAAAAAACAAATGCCTTTGCTGAAACAGAAAGCCCGGTTTTATCTGATGCAGCCAAGGAAAAAACGACAGATTCCATCTTGCAGGAAGTCAAACCTGTTTTTTCTCCAACCAATCCCTGCCCAGGAAGAATATCATCGGAATTCGGAGAAAGGGTTCACCCGTTAAATAACTCTGTCAGCTTTCATAACGGGATAGATATTGCCGGAGAGGAAGGCAGCGAAATAAGAGCCTGCTTTGACGGAATAGTTGAAACAAGCGAATATAACGAATTTTCGGGAAACTATATAATAATAGACCACGGTGATGGCTACACTTCGTCATATGCACATATGAAGGAATGTATTGCAAAAAAGGGGGAAGCGGTTAAAAAGGGGCAGCTTATAGGGCTTATGGGAGCAACAGGAAATGCCACAGGCCCCCATCTGCACTTTGAAATCCGCAAGGACGGAACAGCTCTTAATCCTATGGAGCTTATTGGAAATTAAAATCCGGGTGATATTATTAATTTTTCGGTAAAACTCAGTAAGTGGATTTGTGTTTCTGTGTTTTTTTCGTGTCTTTTTTTCAGAACGCAGGAGCTTTTTATAGCATATTTTGCCACACTTTTGCACGAAGGCGCTCATTTTTTAATGTGTTTATATTTAAAAGAAAGACCTAAAGAAATATCCTTTGGCATTTTTGGTGCCTGCCTTAAAACAGACTATATTGAAAACAGCTTTAAAAAAATTCTTATATCTGCCGCGGGGCCTGTTTTCAGCTTTAGTCTGTTTTTATATATGTATGCCGCGGGGATTTTATTTGATATAAATATCTATAGCTACCGCTTTTTTGCTGTGTCTAATTTTTCTATCGGACTTATAAACATTCTGCCTCTTTCTCCCCTCGATGGCGGCGCTGTGGTGAAAGCTCTTATTACAAGGCATCTGGGAATTATGGCAGGAAGCAAAATCTTTTGGGTTTTTTCCTCTGTTTTCTGCTTTGGATTTGCCCTCTGCAATATATATCTTTTTGCATCGGGGATTTTTAACCCCAGCCTTTTTCTTATTCTGATTTTTTCCTTTTGGGGAATGCGATTCGAAAGACTTTGCAATCTTTCTGAAAAAAGGAGGGTGCTTTCGGGCGATATTTTGCCAAACTGCAGGCTAAAGCTTTTATCCTGCGATTGCGAGAGTGAGCTTTTGTGCCTGGCAGAGCGGATTGGCGGAGATTATACCCTTATTATTGCTTCCTTTTGCAGAGAAAGATTTTTAGGAGAAATAAATCAGTTTGAAATAACAGACGGAATCAGGAAATATGGTGCGCTATGCACCGTGAGAGAATATATTGAAAAAGAGAATAATTGACTTTTAATTTGGCTTATGATACAATCACCTCATAGACATTTTATTTAAAAGTGAGGTAAATATAATGAAAATTGCTTTAATCAATGAAAACAGCCAGGCAGCTAAAAATGGCATTATTGTTGACACACTTAAAAAAGTTGTTGAACCAATGGGCCACGAAGTATTCAACTACGGTATGTATAGCGCTGAAGATGAAAACCAGCTTACATATGTGCAGATTGGTATTTTAGCTGCTGTTCTTCTTAATTCAAAAGCATGCGATCTTGTTATCACAGGTTGCGGCACAGGTGAAGGTGCTATGCTTGCGTGCAACTCTTTCCCGGGTGTTTTATGTGGTCATGTTGTAGATCCCACAGATGCTTATCAGTTTACTCAGGTAAACAACGGCAACTGTATTGCAATGCCTTTTGCAAAAGGCTGGGGCTGGGGCGCTGAATTAAACCTCGGTTATGTTTTTGAAAAGCTCTTTGTTGAAGAATGGGGCGGCGGATATCCAAAGGAAAGAGCAGTTCCCGAACAGAGAAATGCAAGAATCTTAAACGAAGTTAAAAAGGTTACACACACAGACCTTTGCTATATCTTAGAAAATCTTGACAGAGACCTTGTTAAAGGTGCTTTAGCAGGCGAAAAATTTAAAGACTTATTCTTTGCTAACTGCCAGGACGAAAAAATTGCAGAGTGTGTTAAGAAAATTATTGGTTAATGTTAATAAAGATAAAAACCTGACAATATTTGGTTGTCAGGTTTTTGTTTTTGTGATATAATGAGTTTGCAAAGAAAATTTATTGAATTGCACTTCGTGCATTAAAGGCAATTCAATTCATTAAAAACAAAGGAGTGATTACGATGAAAAAAATTACATCAATGCTTTTAATTGTTATACTGTCTCTTGGTTCAATTGCAGCACATGCAAAAGATGTACCTTCTTTTATGGAGAAAATGTATGATAATTACACCGCCGACTACCGGCTTTCAATGAAAATCCACGATGCAGATAAAATTGCGGATTTTCTTGAGGAGCTAAACCTTTCCCATCTTGATAAGTTTATAGATGCAAAGGCTCTTATAGAGTCGCTTTTTGATGTTAGCTCTGTTATGAATGTCCAGGCTGAATTTTCTAGGGATTTCAGAAAAATGAGCGCCGCAATCACTATGGAAACCGACCAGAAGATTGTTTTTAACAAAAATTTTAACTCATCATATAACGCAAGAATGGGTATATGGATAAAAATAAATATAGACAAAAAAGAATTTATTGCAGTTTATTCCACACCGCTTAACGAGAAGTATGCTGTGTTGGATTTAACAAAGGATGCACCGGCGGAGGTGACAGATGAGCTGTTTGGTTTGTTTGACAAAATCCTCAGTCGTGAGATTATTGAAAAAACCAACAAGGATATTATCCAAATTGCCGCAAATCATGCTGACATCACAATAAATAGGAATAAGGCTACTTTACATTATGATAATGATGCTTTTACAGCTCTTATTGACGATGTGTTAAACTATATGGTAGATTTCTATGCAGATATCCTGCCGGAATCAGACAGCGAAGCTATTGGATTTTCCAAAATTCCTTCCCTGAAAGGAATAAAGCTTCTTGGCAACAAGGGAATAAGCTGTGAATTTCAGCTTGTGGGAAATGATATAAAAAGCTTTTCCGAAAAATGGGATATATCCATAGGCTTGGCAGATATTTTTTCTAAAACCGCGGGAACACCATGGAATTATGAGTTTGACGGGGATATTAATATATCTGTTGAAGCAAGCGGAAGTATCAGTAAAATCGGCACAACCAAGATTCTGATGCCGATTCTTACTAAGGAAAACAGCTTTGAGCTGGCAGACTTTTTTGAAAATTCAAACCCAAATGATTATTATATCGAAGAAGAGCCAATGCCATATATCTTTTCCTATGTTTGGGGAGAAACCGAAAAAGATACATTTGATGGCGAAAGATATTATATGCCTGTGAGAAGTTGTATTGAAGGAGCATACTCAGATTACTCTGTTATTACATATGATAATGGCACAGTTACAATCACCACAAATACCGGAATAGCGGGCAAAGACATAGTGGCGTCGTTTAAGGTAGGCGAGGAAAAAGCCACAGTCAATGGGGTTGTCTATGATGGTCTTGGCACCTTCCGAATGATAGACGGAAGCGTGTATGCAAGCGTAGATTTTTATAAAAACTGTTTGGGCTGGAATCTTGAATATCTTCAGAAGGATCTCCTGAGCGGATACTTATATTACGAATTTTATACTTCTGAGTATGAGGATTTTTTTGAATAATATCATTAAAATATAAAAACCCCTGAATTTAAAAAAGCAGACATATTTAAAATTGAAATATGTCTGCTTTTGTGTTAAAATAATTTCATTAAAGATGAAATTGTTCATAAATATAAATCTGATGTTGCTTCCAAATACCCCGGAGCAGTTAAACAACAACGCTGCATAGTTGTGTTTGAAACAGATAATAAAAAACTATCTTTTATCGTTTCAGAATTTTCTTATGTCAATTATAAAATCAAAGAAAAAGGAACGCTGAAATACAAGGGAAATAAAATTATAAGCTTTCAATAATTCAGAAAGGTTACCAAAATGAAATTTAGAATTTTTCTTTTATGTTTTATCATATATTTTTCAGTTTTTTCATGCGGATGTATAGATTCTCAAATACAAACGGGTGTACAAAGCAGTGTTGAAGATGTTTTATCTTCTTCATCTCTTCCTGAATTTTCAGGCTCGGCATATATTGAACTAAATGGCAATATGCCATATTTTTCTTTGGAGGACTACCCCAAAGAAAGCTTTGAAGAATATAGCGAGCTTGACTATCTGAACAGGTGCGGCGTATGCATTGCAAACATAGGCCCCGACCTTATGCCCACAGAGGAAAGAGGCTACATAGGCTCTGTTAAACCCTCAGGCTGGCACAGTGAAAAATATGACTTTGTCGACGGGAAGTATCTATATAACCGTTGCCACCTTATAGGCTATCAGCTATCGGGCGAAAACGCCAATGAAAAAAACCTTATAACGGGGACAAGGTTTATGAATGTGGAAGGGATGCTCCCCTTTGAAAATATGATAGCAGAATATGTTAGGGAAAGCGGAAACCATGTGCTTTTAAGAGTGACGCCAAGGTTTGAGGGAGAAAATCTTCTTGCAAGCGGAGTTGTTATGGAAGCTATGTCGGTTGAAGATGAGGGAGAAAAAATCTGCTTCAATGTGTATTGCTATAATGCACAAAAAGGTGTTATAATAGATTATGCCACAGGCGAAAGCTATGAGGAATTTAAAGAAATTGCTTTCCCTGAGGAAAGTGAAAATAAAGAAGCGAGAAATTATGTTCTCAACACAAAATCAAGAAAAATTCATTATCCTTCCTGCAGCGGTGCCAAAGCCACAGCCGAAAAAAACAAGGAAGGTTACAGCGGAAGCTTAAAGGACTTAAAAGACATGGGCTACCTTCCCTGCGGAAGCTGCAAGCCACAGTAATGATTTAAAGGAGCAATATTAAAATGCTTAGACAACAAATTGAAAATGTTCTTCCCTTTGTGGAAAAACCTGCCCGATACACAGGCGGAGAATTAAACAGTGTGTATAAAACACCAAACGAAGATATGGTGAGATTTGCTTTTTGTTTTGCAGACCTCTATGAAATAGGAATGAGTCATCTGGGAATGAAAATCCTCTATTCTCTTTTAAATGAAAGAGAGGATGTGTGGTGTGAAAGAGTTTTTGCACCATGGATAGATATGGAAGAGCAGATGAGGAAGAATGATATTCCCCTCTATGGTCTTGAGAGTATGGATGCTATAAAGAATTTTGACTTTTTGGGCTTTACTTTGCAATATGAAATGTGCTATACAAACATCTTAAATATGCTTGACCTTGCAAAAATCCCCCTTCTTGCAAAAGACAGGGGCGAAGGTATGCCTTTTGTTTGCGTGGGAGGGCCTTGTGCCTATAGTGCCGAAGCACTTGCCGACTTTGTGGATTTCTATATTTTAGGTGAAGGAGAAGAAGTTAACCTTGAAATTATAGACGCCTACAAAGAATGGAAAAAGCAAAAAGGCACAAGGGAAGACTATCTTAAAATGATAGCAAAAATCGAAGGGGTTTATGTTCCGTCATTTTATGATATAAGCTATAATGAAGATGGCACCATAAAGAAAATCGACACCAAATACGACTTTGTTCCCAAAAAAGTTAAAAAGCGTATTATAGTTGATTTGGATAAGGTCTACTACCCCGAAAAATTAGTTGTTCCCTTTATTGAAATTGTTCACGACAGAATTATGCTGGAGGTATTCCGCGGATGCATAAGAGGCTGCCGCTTCTGTCAGGCAGGAATGATATATCGTCCTGTTAGAGAAAAAAAGGCAGGAACCCTTATCGACAGCGCTCAGAAGCTTATTGATTCCACAGGCTATGAAGAAATAAGCCTTTCATCTCTTTCCACAAGTGACTACACCTGCCTCAGAGAATTTACCGACGGGCTTTTAGAGATAACCGAAAAGGAAAACATTTCGCTTTCCCTTCCCTCGCTTCGCCTTGACTCTTTCTCAATGGAGCTGATGGAAAAGGTTCAGAAGGTGAGAAAAAGCTCATTGACCTTTGCACCCGAGGCGGGAAGCCAGAGAATGAGAGATGTTATAAACAAAAACATCACCGAAGAAAACCTTTTAACAAGCGCAAAGATGGCATTTGAAGGGGGCTACAGCTCCATAAAGCTCTATTTTATGATAGGTCTGCCCTTTGAAGAAATTGAAGATGTGCGCTCAATTGCCGACCTTTCAAAGAAGGTTGTGTATCAGTATCTTAGTGTTCCAAAGGAAAAACGCTCACCCGGACTCAGAATTACAACCTCCGTTGCATCCTTTGTGCCAAAGGCATTTACTCCCTTCCAATGGGCAAAGCAGGATGATAACGAAACCCTAAAAACAAAGCAGCTCGCCCTTAAAGAAGCTATGAACGATAAGAGAGTTAAGTATAATTACCACGAAGCTCCGGTAAGTGTTCTGGAGGGTGTGTTTGCAAGAGGTGACAGAAGGCTTTCAAGAGTTCTTTTAAAGGCTCACGAAAAGGGAATTAAATTTGATGGCTGGAGCGACCAGTTCTCCATGGAAAAATGGGAAGAAGCCTTCAGGGAATGTGGAATGACAAAAGAATTCTATACCAGAGAGAGAAGCTTTGACGAAATTCTCCCCTGGGATATGATAGATGTTGGAGTTACAAAGCAGTTCCTTATTTCAGAAGCAAAAAAAGCACAGATGGCAATAACCACACCAAACTGCCGGGAAAAATGCTCAAACTGCGGGGCAGCCTGCTTTAAAGGAGGGGTATGCTTTGAACCAAGAAAATAGATTTATCTACAGAATAAAATACACAAAGGGCGAAATGGTTAAATACATTTCCCACCTTGATTTTTTGCGATGCGTAAATCGCAGCTTCAAAAGAGGCAAAATCCCCGTTAAATATTCAAACGGATTTAACCCTCATGTTCTTTTAAACATTGCCCTGCCCTGTCCTGTTGGGGTGAGCAGTGTGTGTGAATTATTAGACATTGAGCTCTATGAAAAAATGGACTGCGAAGAAATTAAAAAACGCCTTTTAGCTTCCCTCCCCGTTGGAATTGAAGCACTTGAGGTCTGGGAAAGAGGCGACAGTCCCGACTTTTTTGAAATCTCTTCCGCGCTTTATGACGCAAGCTTTTCATCAGATAAAGAAATAGACATCGGAAAGTTTATTGCCGAGCCTCTTGTTATGACAGAGAAAAAATCAAAAAGGGGAATGAAGGAAGTTAATATAAAAGACTTTGTAAGGGATATGCAAATTGTCTCTGCCGATAACAAAAGCTATAAGCTTATTATGACAATTGATGCCGGAGCTAAAAGCAACCTAAAGCCTGAGCTTCTTTTAAATTCTATGGCAAAATATTTTGAGGCTGAATTTAAGGATATTAAGGTAGAAAGAAAAGAGATATATTTTAATTAAATCAGTTGAACAAATTATTGTTTAGCGAAGTGTTTCGGATAGGGCAGAAGGCTCCCCTGTGTAAGGGGAGCTGGATTGGCGAAGCCAAGACTGAGGGGTTGTAAATAGTTTTATAGAATAACAATCCCTCCGGCTTTTGCTACGCAAAACCCACCTCCCTTTACACAAGGGAGGCAACGCATTAGCCACATTTCTTCTCACCGCCAAACAATAATTTATCTCAATAAAAAAGTGCGTTGACACGCACATCAACACCCCTGCCCCTCATTCTTGAGGGGTAGGTTTTCTTTTTGTTAATTTTATTGTAAAATATATATATGAATATTTTACAAGAGATTTTTTCTGATCATTTTCATAAGCTTA
>JAZRGM010000048.1:0-33091 GCA_045644205.1 Clostridia bacterium
AAAATCCCAAGGATTTTCCGCCTTCTGTTTTGTTAAATATCTATATTTACATCCCGTAAACTGCGCCTTCGCCCAGTTCTTCTTCTATTCTTAAAAGACGATTGTATTTTGCACATCTATCCGACCTTGTGGGAGCGCCGGTTTTTATCTGTCCGCAGCAAAAGGCAACAGCCAAATCGGCTATGGTGGAATCCTCGGTTTCTCCTGAACGGTGGGACATAACTGTGGTGTAGGAATGTTTTTTTGCAAGCTCAATTGCCTTGGCTGTTTCCCAAAGGCTGCCTATCTGATTAAATTTAATAAGCACAGAATTTGCCACGCCTTGCTCTGTTCCCATTTCTATCCTTTTTGGATTGGTGACAAAAAGATCATCACCCACAAGCTGTACCCTGCCACCAAGGGTTTTTGTGAGCATCTGCCACCCTTCCCAGTCGTTTTCGCCAACTCCGTCTTCTATTGAGATTATCGGGTATTTTTCGCAAAGATTTGCCCAGTAGTTTATAAGCTCGTCCTTTGAAAAGCTAAGCCCTGCTTTGGGAAGGGTATATTTTTCTCCGCTCACCCATTCAGAAGCCGCAGCGTCTATGGCAATTTTAAAATCAGCTGTGGTGTTGTAGCCTGCTTTTTCAATTGCATCGCAAATAAGGGAAAGGGCATCTTCATCTCTTTCAAGAAATGGTGCAAAGCCGCCTTCATCACCAACTGAGGTGGCAAGGTTTTTATCTTTTAAGATTTTCTTTAAGCTGTAGTAAACCTCGCTGCACATCCTTAAAGCCTCTTTAAAGCTTGGCGCACCAACGGGCATAATCATAAATTCCTGAATATCCACATTGTTGTCAGCATGAGCGCCACCGTTTAAAATGTTCATCATAGGAACAGGCAGGCGGTTTGCCATGCTTCCGCCCACATAATTATAGAGGCTTATCCCCAGGGCATTTGCCGCCGCCTTGGCGCAGGCCAAAGAAACAGCAAGGATTGCATTTGCCCCAAGCTTTCCTTTGTTTTCGCTTCCATCTAAATCGCAAAGATATTTGTCGATTAAAATCTGATCCAGAACATTTAGCCCCACAAGCTCATCAGCAATAATATCATTTATGTTTTTAACAGCAGTTAAAACTCCCTTACCGCCATAGCGGGAGCTGTCGTTATCTCTTAATTCAAGGGCTTCGTGTTCACCTGTTGATGCTCCTGAAGGAACTGCGGCTCTGCCGATGAAGCCACCGTCGCAGATAACCTCAGCTTCAACTGTGGGAACGCCCCTTGAATCAAGAATTTCCCTTGCAAAAACATCAATAATTTCAATATGCTGCTTCATAAATTAAAACCTCCATAAAATAAAGTAGGAATTCATAAAAAATGTTGAACGCAAAGAAACATCAAACTAAGAGAAGAGCGAAAAGTGAAGAGTGAAGAGAAAATGTGGAAATCCGCACAAGCGGATTTCTTCATCTTCTATTCTCTTTTATCTCTTATCTATTCTCTTTGTCCGTTCTCTTTGTCCGTCCTGCATCATTTTTCCTATTCCTTCAAAAATAGGGTAAGAAAAACTTCTGCGCAGAAGCTTTTACATACCCTATTTTTGCCATTATCGGTTTAATTTATAAGTATTTCCGAAAGATTTAGTTTTTTAATTTCAAAATCATCTTCATAGCCTTCGGTGCATATGGCGATTTTGTAGTCATCAATTGTGAATTCTTTAAAAAATGCTTCCGGAAGATTTTCTCCTTCAGCAATAACCTCATTACCGGGCTTAACGGAAAATTTTTTAAAGCCCGAAAGCCCGTCGCCCGTCATTTTGGAAAAAGCTTCTTTAAGAGTCCATATTCTGAAAAACCTTTTTGTTTTTTCATCTGACGATGGTGCAGATAAAACATAGTCTGCCTCATTTTGCGAAAAATACTTTTTGCATATTCCGTCGCCAAAATCGCCCATAAGCTGAATATCGGCTCCGATTTTTTTATCGGACACAGCACAAAGAGCAATATTTCCCGAATGTGACAAGGAAAAATGAAGCGAATCATAGTTAAGAAAAAAGGGCTTCCCTTTTGAGGTTTTATTTAAAATCCCATCTCCGTTATATGAAGGAAAAGTCTTTAAAGCTTTTTCAAGAAGGAGCCACGCCCCAACACACAGATATTTTTCCTTAGTATTTTTTATTCTTCTTAATTTTTCCTTTCTGTGGTAAGGAAGCAGGCTTATTGCCGCATTAAATAACGACGCATTTGAAAAGCAGAGTGCATCAAGATAAAAAACTTTTGTCATATTTTTAGTCTTTCTTTGTGTTTTTTTCTATATGTTCAATAATTGCCACATAGAAATCCTTTGTATGCTCTTTGAAATATTCGCATATTTCCTTTGCCTTTTGCTTTGGTCCTGCATACATTTCAAAATCAAGAAGCTTTATATTATCCTCAAGAATTCCGCAATGCACCTTATATTCCTGCTCACTTATGGGGATATAGTTGGCATAGATTTTATTCCTGTCTGATTTATCGTTGTTGATTTCTTCGGCGCTCATTTCTATCTTTTCTCTCACGCTGGCAGGGATTTTTGTTTCAAAAAAGTCACACATCTCCACCCCGGCAGGAGTAAGCGAAAAAAGAGATTCACCATCAACAATATATTCATCAATGCTTCCAAGCTCTGAAAGCTCATTTATATATCCCTGAATCTCAAAATAGTTTATATCCGCAGCTGCGGTTATTACCTGGCTTAAAAGCGAATAAGAAGGGCTTTTATTAAGTTGTTTTATGGAATATAAAATAATAAGCTTTGTTTCGTAATCGTCGGGCTTATATCTATGGAGCATACTATCACCTCATTTACAAGGAACTATAAAGGTATAGCCTAATGTTTTAAAATTAAAATCCGCTCCTGAGAGCGGATTTTTTCATTTTCTTTTCACTCTTCACTATTCTCTTTTCACTATTAGTCTACTGTATAAGGCTTAAGCTCTGCCATAATGCCATCAGCATCTTCTGTGTGGAAGTTAACACAGATTGGCTTTGTTAAATCAAGACTGAAAATACCCATGATAGATTTTGCATCAACCACATATCTGCCTGATACTAAATCAATGTCAAAGTCATATTTACTCACAATATTTACAAAATCTTTAACATCGGTGTTTGAAAAAAGTGATACATTAATAGTTTTCATTTTAGTTGCCTCCTGTGACACTTGATATTCAGGGAAAACCCTGTATTATTATGATACAACCTAATTCCCAAAGTGTCAAGAGTCACTTAATGCCCCTTGAAAATATTTGTAAATAGTGTATAATATATTTTATGAAATCTATTAGGAGAAAAGCATATGAAAAAGGTTGCATTTTGCACACTAGGCTGCAAGGTTAATCAATATGAAACAGAAGCAATGACCTCTCTTTTTAAAAACAGAGGCTATGAAATTGCATCGTTTCAGGATATTTGCGATATTTATGTTATAAACACCTGCACCGTCACCGGAGAAGGAGAGAGAAAATCCCGACAGATGATACGCCGCGCCCACGGTGCAAACCCCAAAAGTATTATAGTTGTTACAGGATGTATGAGCCAGGTTTCACCCGAAAAGGTTGCACAGATAGAGGGTGTTTCCATTGTTATGGGAACATCGGAAAGAGCAAGAATAGTTGAAATCGTTGAGGAATATATTGAGAAAAACAAAAAGCCTCAGATTGAGGACATAATGAAAAAAAGAGACTACGAGGAAATGCGCATATCCTCATATGAAGATAAAACCCGTGCCTTTGTTAAAATTGAAGACGGATGCACAGAGTTTTGCTCATATTGCATTATTCCCTTTGCCAGAGGGTCTGTTAGAAGCAGAAATCCTGAAAGCATAAAAAAAGAGGTTGAAACCCTTGCCGAAAATGGCTACAGGGAAATTGTTTTAACAGGAATTCACATTGGCTCCTACGGAAAGGATTTAAAAGATAAAACCCTTATTGACGCCATTAAAGCGGCAAATGAGGTTGAAAAAATCAAAAGAATACGCCTGGGCTCTGTGGAACCAAGGGTTTTAACAGAAGCCTTTATAAACGAAATAAAAAATATGCCAAAGGTATGCGACCATTTCCACATTTCCCTTCAAAGCGGATGCGACCGCACCTTAAAGGCTATGAACAGAAAATACACCACCAAAGAATATGAGCTTTGCGTGGAAAACTTAAGAAAAGCCTATAAAAACCCTGCCATAACAACAGATATTATAGCCGGATTTCCCGGAGAGAGCGAAGATGATTTTATGGCTTCCTGCGATTTTATGGAAAAAATCAGATTCAGCGAGGCCCACATCTTTCCCTATTCTGCCCGAAGCGGCACAAAGGCGGCAGATTTTCCCAATCAGCTTGAAAAGAAGCTGAAAAACGAAAGAGCCGGAAAAATGATAGAAATTTCAAAAAGGCTTCACAGCGAATACCTTTCAGAATTTATCGGACAGATAAAGGAGGTTCTTTTTGAAAGAAAAACAAAGGATGGCTATTTTGAAGGGCATATGTCAAATTATATATGCGTGAGGGTAAAATCCGATGAAGATTTGTCACACACTTTCAGAGATGTTATAATCCAATCTGTTGAAAATGGAATTGCATATGGAAAACTAAACCAATAATATAAGGCGGTGAAAAAGCTGATTTTCACCGCCTTATATTATATTTCTATGTATGCATCCTGCTCTTTAAGCATTGTCTGCATCTTTTTAATATCTACATTATGCACATCACAGTCTCCCTCAGCCGCCATATGCGCCGCAACGCCGCCGGCGTGACCTGTGGCACCTGCCATTGGCGAAACTCTCAACGCACCCACAGCTTCAAACTCTGCAGAAATACATCTGCCAACAGTTAAAAGGTTTTTAACCTTGTCGTTTGTAAGGGCACGATAAGGCACACTATACATTGTTCCCCACTCAAATTTTTTGATTCCGTCGGGGATTTCATTTTCTTCGCCTTTTTTAAGGGAATGAATGTCAACAGGGTAGCCACCGTGAGCAATAACATCGGGAAATCTTTTCTCTGTGGCAAGGTCTTCGCAAGTAACCGTATAGGAGCCAACAATCTGTCTGCTTGATCTTACGCCTATCTGTGAACCTGTTCGGACAAGATATGAATTTTCAAAGCCGGGACATTCGTTTTTGAGAAATTCTTCAAGCTCTCTTACCTGTTTTCTTCCGATTCTCTCAGCTTCGGAATGTTCATAGATGTCGGTGGGGTTAAGGCCCTGAACCCTTGTGGAATTTATAATAGCTTCGCCGGGGTTATCTGTCTGGAAAACAAGAATCCATTCTCTGTCAAATGAAATTCTGCCTTCCTTCTGGGCTTTTCTGAAACGATTCTGATACACATGAAACGACATTCTGGGGGATTTATCCCAGAAGGAAAGGTCTGTTCTGTGGATTTCCATAAATTCCTCAGGCTCTTCCTGAGTCATATTTTTAAGCTTTTCAAAATCAACACCACCCATTTTCATAACAAGAGTCATAGGCTGAGTTAATCCGTCTTCTTTTCTTCCGGTGATGGTTTCAACTCCTGCCATCATGGAAAGTGCGGCATCGCCTGTGGCATCGATATACACCTTAGCCTTTAAATCCATAAGACCGTTTGGTGTGCAGACAGTTATGCTGTCTATTTTGTCACCTGCCATATTAACCTTTGCAAGCATGGTGTGGTAAAGAACCTTGCCCCCTGCTTCATAGAGCATTTCATCAAGCTCATTTTTAAAGGCATCGCTGTTAAATGGGGTAACTGTGTAGGTGGTGCCGGTTGTGTCATAGATATGACCGCAGGATTTTCCTCTTTTTTGAAGTCTTTCAATAATTTCACCGGTTATCCCTTTTATAACCTGCTTATCTCCTGCGTGGAAGGTCATCATGGGGCCAACCTCACAGGCGGCAAGGGTTCCTCCAAGGGAGGCATTTTTGTCGATAACAAGCACATCGCTTCCGCATCTTGCAGCTGCAATCGCCGCAACTGCACCGGAGATACCTCCGCCTATAATAATAATATCATGATTCATAAAACATTTTCCTTTCTATATATGCTTTTCTTTATTAACAATAGCTTTAACCGAATTGCTGTATTGTGAAGGACTCATCCCTGTTACCTTTTTAAATTGTCTTGAAAAATAATGAACTGTGGAATAGCCGAGCATATAGGCTATCTGGGTTATGTTGTAGTTGTCTTCTCTCAAATGCTTTTTGGCAAGCTCAGTTTTTAAATAAATAAAATGCTCAATGGGCCCTCTTCCGAGGTGATTTGCAAAAAGGGCGGATAGAGCGGCTTTGCTCATACCTGTGTAGACACAAAGGTCATCCAGGGTGAGCCGCTGACCAATCTGCAGATTCATATAGTTTAAAATATATTCCAGGGTGGAATTTATGCTGTTGCTCTTTGGCAGGGAATATTGGCATGCATCATTATCCCTCATAAATGAAATCAGAAGCTCCGTCAGATACAGTTTCAAAAGCTGCTCTGAGCCTATGGGCTGCTCCTGATGCCTTGTTAAATCGCAGGCATAAGTGTCGCTAAGAGGGGTGGAAAAGGAATTGGAAAATTCTACAATTATCTTTGAAATAAGGCTCTTTTGTGCCTGACCGACTGCCATTATCTTGTTTTCGAAAAAGCTCATTGCTTCGTCATTGCAGCTGAAGGTGGCAATAACAATATTTGGTGCAATAGAACCGTTTGCCCTTAATGTGTGCCACTCATTAGGCTTATGAAAAATTATTTTTCCATGGTCTAAAAGAAAATCCTCATTATCAGCTGTTGCAATGATTTCACCCTTATCAACATACACAAACTCCCAGAAATCGTGGGTTTCACCAACGAAGCTGTAGTCCTTTGAATATTCAAAATAGTGAACGGTGAAAAGCTGTTCAATATTTATAGTTTCATTAAGTCTCACGCCTTTATATGTAAGCATTTTATCACCTGCTTTATTTTATAATCTCGTCGCGTCAGCGACATATCGTGTTGCTTGCAACATATCGCATCGAAGATATATCGCATACGAAGTATATATCGCAAGTTCCGTCAGGAATTTATATCGCTGCGGTGCTGTGCGCCGCATATAAAGACTGTATAATTTAGCTGCCATCTGCAAAATGAACAATTATTCATTATTCAGTATTCATTAGCATAGCGACTTCATTATTCATTAATTTTATCTATACCCGAAATCAGTATAACACCATAAAAGAATATAATCAAGCCAAATTTAGAATATAATGAAAAAAAAATATAATATGGTGCAAATCCATTTTTTTGTTTTTATATTAAAATGGCAGTAGATACAGTAATAAGGAGGGGTAATCCTATGAAATGCATTATAAACGGTAAGCTTATCTTAAAAGATAGGGTAGCCGAAAATATGGCAATTGTATTTGACGAAAAAATTGTTAAGATTGCAGGCCTTGATGAAATCAGTTTAAGTGATTATGAAATCATTGATGCAAAGGGAAGCTATGTTGCTCCCGGTCTTGTTGATATGCATATTCACGGATATCTTGGCGCTGATGCATCCGACGGTGATGCAGACGGAATAAGAAAAATGGCTATGGGCATTATTGAAAACGGTGTTACCGCATGGTGTCCAACAACTATGACAGTTTCCAAAAAAGAAATTGAAACCGCCTTCGACACAATAAGAGAAGTTAAAAACTCAAAAGAATATTATGGCTCAAGAATTCTTGGTGTCAACAGCGAAGGCCCCTTTATAAACGCCGCAAAAAAAGGCGCTCAGGCAGAGGAACACATTTTAAAGCCCGACGCAGATTTTATCATAAAGAATTCCGACATTGTGAAGCTCTTTACAGTTGCTCCTGAGGTTGACGGAGCTATTGAATGTATAAAAAAGGTCAGAGAAAATTCTGATGTTTTAGTTTCTATGGGACACACAGACGCTTCCTATGAAGATGCCTTAGAAGGAATAAAGGCGGGAGTTCGCCACACAACTCACCTTTTCAACGCTATGACAGCTCTTTCCCACCGCAGCCCCGGTGTTGTTGGTGCAGCACTTGCAGATGATAAGGTTTCAACCGAACTTATTGCCGATACTTTCCATGTTAATAAAGGTCTTTTTGGCCTGGTTTCTAAATTAAAAGGAAATAAGCTCTGTCTTATAACCGACTGTATAAGAGCAGGCGGAATGGAAGATGGCGACTATACCTTAGGCGGACAGCCTGTGCATAAAGAAGGCATCAAATGCCTTATGCCTGATGGCACAATTGCAGGAAGTGTTTTAAATCTTAATAACGCTGTGTATAACCTTTTTGAAAACAGCGACCTTGAAATTTATGAAGCAGTTAACTGCGCTTCTCTCTACCCTGCAACAGCCCTTGGCGAGGATAAGGAAATAGGCTCACTTGAAGAAGGAAAAAGAGCAGATATTATCATTGCAGATGATAAATTTAATATTAACACCACAATACTTGGCGGCTCTATCCGCTACGAAGGAGGCAAAAACTAATGATTGCAAAGCTTGAACCCGAATTTATGCCAATGATTAAAGTTATAAACGACTTTAAGGCAGCAGTTGCAAAAGCAGATTCACAGAAGGTTACTGTTTGTGTGGAAAGAACAAATTCCCTCATGGCAACCTACACAATGGATGTTTTTAAAGATGGCACAGGCCACGACGAAGAAAACTACGGAATAATCGAAAGAATTATCAAAACTCTTCTCTGGGCAAAGGGCGGATTTAAGGTATATGTTGCAGGCTCAAAGCCCATATACGACCGCATTGCCGCCGACTATAGAAAAGGCGGAGCAAGAGAATTTGATTTCAATTTTATGGCAAGAGTATATGAAAGACCTTTTGAGGTTTGCTATGTTGAAAAGGTTGAAGATGCTCCTGCTGAAAATGATGCCGCATCTCCAATCGGAAGACATTTAGACGGTTGCCGCATAGGCTTTGATGCCGGCGGAAGCGACAGAAAGGTTTCTGCTGTTGTTGACGGTAAAACTGTTTACAGCGAGGAAGTTGTTTGGTTCCCGAAACTCCAGAGCGACCCTATGTATCATTATGAAGGTATTTTAGAAGCTATGAAAACAGCCGCTTCCCATATGCCAAGAGTTGATGCTATTGGTGTTTCTTCTGCAGGTGTATATGTTGACAACAAAATCATGGTGGCATCACTTTTCTTAAAGGTTAATGATGAAGATTTTGAAAAGCATGTTAAGAATATGTATATAAATGTTGCAAAAGAAATAGGCGATGTTCCTGTTGAAGTTGCAAACGATGGCGATGTTACAGCTCTCGCAGGTGCTATGAGCCTTGAGGACAACGGAGTTATGGGTATAGCAATGGGCACAAGTGAAGCCGCAGGCTATGTTGATATGGATGGCAACATCACAGGCTGGCTCAACGAGCTTGCTTTTGTTCCCGTTGACTATAATAAAGGTGCTATGATTGACGAATGGAGCGGAGATTATGGCTGCGGAGTTAAATATTTCTCCCAGGATGCAGTTATTAAGCTTGCTCCAAAAGCAGGAATCGAGCTTGACGAAAGTCTTTCTCCCGCTGAAAAGCTTAAAGTTGTTCAGGGACTTATGGAAAAAGATGACGAAAGAGCTGCCGCAATCTATGAAACAATCGGAACATATTTTGGTTATACCATTGCCTACTATTCTCTTTTCTATGATATTAAGCATGTGCTTATCATGGGCAGAGTAACAAGCGGCAAAGGCGGCACAATCCTTCTCGAAAAAGCAAACGAAGTTATTAAAACTGAGTTCCCCGAGCTTGACAAGAAGGTTAAACTCCACATCCCAGATGAAAAAGCAAGAAGAGTTGGTCAGTCTGTTGCAGCGGCTTCTCTTCCTAAAATCAAATAAATTCGTATTTCTAACCAAAAAAGAACAGTGGATTTTTCCGCTGTTCTTTTTTATGTATAGAGAATTACCACTTTTAAGTTGTGGTTTTTACGCTTCAGCCTTATTGCACCATTTATTTAGAATGACAAATTATTGTTTAGCGGCTAGGTTCTAATATTATATTGTAGGGGATGGCGTCCTCGACATCCCGCTTGATTTCAGCAATCTTATGCGGGTCGTCCGGGAGGCCGACCCCTACAAATTTATTGGTCAAAACAGTTCACTAAACAATAATTTACCGCTCGATTCCACTCCAAAATAAAAACTCCACTTAATGTATAAATATGAATTTCACATAACAAAAGGCGGCGGGAGAAATGTGGATGTCAGCACACTTTTTGCATATTTCAAAAAAGATAGCCCCCTCCAAAAGAAGGGAGCTATTGTTTTGTTAATCGTTATTTAATAGGTGTTATTATTTTTCAGTTGCTGCAAAAAGAGGAGTAATATGGTCTGATTTGAGAACAATCAGTTTTGCTGTGTAGCCTTCCTGGAATTTAACCTCAGGATTAATAAATGTTGGTTCACCATTTTTAGCAACATATTCAACAGGTGTAAGACCTACAAGCTCTTTATCTGAGTATGCTGCAAGATACACATAGTATGTAACATCTTCGCCTGTGTAATTTTCAACACTCCAGCTAGCTTTAAATTTATTGTCTTCTATTATTAAATCTGGTGTTCCAATTTCATAGTATTCACCATCAGAAATTGTTACCTCAAATTCTTTTTCAGCTTCTACACTTTGACCTAATATATTTGTATATGTCATTTTTGCGGTAAGCTTAACTGTTTTTCCTTTGTTGTTTGCAAAATCAACCTTACCGTCAGATGAAATTGCGGCATCGTTTGATTCCCAAACAATTTTGGCACCTTTAAATTTTGTGGGTAAATACAAATCAGCAGAAACCTTATCCTGCTTTCCTTTTGAAATAACATCCCAGGTGAGAGCATCTTTTACTTCTTTAAGGTATTCTGTGTTGTTGATTTCTGATTTATCATAAGATATAAATAAACCCGATTTTTCAGAACTTACTCTCAGGTTAGAGTTTTCACCATAAGTAATTCCCACAAAATGTAAAGAAACCACACTATTGTCTGTTCCTTCATTAAGGGCTTCTATAAGAGTATCTTTATTTGATTCAAATGGTACAACTGAGCCACGATTATATGATGTTCCATCCGATTTAATAAATAACAAAGGGCGGTCATCATCGTGTAGACCTATTTCCTCCGCAATGTTATATGTTACAGTATCCTGTTTGTATACATCTGCTTTGTCAGCAGCAAGAATGGCCTTAATATCATATATTTTACCTGAATTTTCCCCTCCTGCTTCAAAACGAGTTGACACTGTTGTATTTGGATTTGCTAATATTTCTTCATAACCTGAAAGGTCAAACTGACCATAAGCTGTAAAGGAGCTGCCAGTTCTGATTACATCTCCTATTCCATCATATGTATAATATCCATATGGATAATCTTTCTCGTTTTCTTTGTTAGAGTCGCTACTTCTGGAATATGCATAATTGCTAAGTTCAATTCGTTCATCTTCTACTATTGAAGCCGGATCACGAACCACAACATTAAAAGGTTGGCTAGCAGTATATGTTGTATCCGAAATACCACTATATGAAAGTCTCGCTGTTAAAGTCACAGAAATAGCAGCATCACTTTGAACAACAACCTCACCGCTTGAAGGATTTATCACATCTGGGTTAGATGATTCCCATACAACATATGCACCATAAAACTTTTTGGGAAGATTAAGATTAGATGTTACCATGTTTTTGTCTTCTGAGGATAAAATATCCCATGTAAGTTTTTCAGCAGCACTGTTTACATATTCTTGATTGTTGATTTCGCTATCATCATAATTTATAGCGATAAATGTGTCATTATGATCAGTATCAATGTATGAGCGTTCATTGTTTACTGACGAATAAACAAAAGTTACAATGCTGTTATCATAACCCGTATTTAACATATCCAAAACATCTCTAACGCTTATTTCAGAACCAATAGTAATACCTGTGGCAGACGCATCTGAGGTATATGTGTAAAGAACCACTCTATCGGTTGTACTATGTAGACCTAAAGCTTCTGCTTCAGAATGTATCATAGTTTTTGCATCATATCCATCCGTTGAATCAGGAAGGACAGCTATGTCAAAGTCGTTAACTGAATATGTACTACTTCCGGTACCTCCTCTAAGACTCACGGTCATCCTTGTTAATGAGTTCCCTAAAATTTCTTCGTAGCCTGTAAGATCAAGTTGACTATGACCATAGTAAATATTACCGCCGCCATTATTTCTTATTTGTATACTATTACTGCTTGATAAGGTCTGGTAAGTATCGTTGCTTCTTGTCGTTGACCAATTCGTCATTAATAGTTTAACCTGTTTTGCTTCCGCCAACACTCCCATTGGCAACATAGATAACACAAACACAACTGTAAGCATTATCGCGATGAATTTTTTTGTTAATTTCATCATTTTATATTCCTCCTAAAAATTTTTAGACAATTATTGAATGTAATTAATAATAACATTTTTAGGGGTAATAATTGATTGGTGTATCAAAAGGCCATATTTTGTTATGTTTTTAAATATGATAAATATAAATACAACATTTTTACTACAAGCTATACATAAATAAAATTAGTTTAAAAAAATAAAAACCGCTCCCAAGTTGTTTTTTGGAGCGGTTTTTATTTTGGGTAATAGTTTTAGGGGTAAAAGTAAACAGAGCAAATTACCAAAAAAAAGACGGTTTTTTGTGCATTTTAAATAAACAAAATTGACATTTTAAGGTACAATTGCACAAAATTTATAATTTTGGATACTTTTGTTATAAACCTGGCTACACCGCTTCATTCCTGGGTTCTTAGCTTTTTTCATTAATTTAAGATAATATTTTTAATTTCAAAGGTAGTAAGCTTTGTAGTACAATTATTTTTAGAGACTACCCCATAATTCTTTCCATCTCTTTTTTGGCAGTATCAAAGTCTGTATGTGTATAATAATTTAGTGTCATGGATACAGAAGAGTGTCCCATAATATACTGCAAGGCTTTAGGATTCATTCCGGCAATTGCCATGTTTGTGCAAAATGTGTGTCTTAATGTGTGAGGTGTTACCATGCATGATATTTTGTTTTCGTTTGTCTTGTTGAATTTTTTCATCATCCTTCTAAAGAGAGAATCAAATGAAGCAACTGTTTTGGGAGTATTGTTTTGATTTACAAAAAGGAAGTCTCTGTAGCCGGAAACCTCAAAACTATTTTCGAGGTCCAAGTTTTTAATAATATTTGAAAATGCCTTATGCACAGCAGCTGTCATATATATTTTACGATAGCTGCTTTTGGTTTTTGGCGGGGAGATGTAATATCCAAGCTTTGAATTTTTTAAAAGCTGATGATTAACCTGAATCACTCTTTTTTTCATGTCAATATCATTTAATGTTAAGCCACATAGTTCAGATGCTCTCAGTCCTGTTCCTAAAAATATAACAATTTCATCATAATTCTTGCTATATACCATATCGTTTTTAATAAACCTCATAAGTGTTTCTTGTTCTTTTTTTGATAAAAACACTTTATTTTTGCTATCATCACTTATAACATCATTTATGTCGAAAACAAACGGATTTTTCCTTATATAATCGTTTTGCACAGCCATATGGAACGCAGCACTCAGCGACCTTTTGTGATTTTTAATGCTTTTATAAGAAAATCCATTTTTGTGTTGCCTGAGTACCCATTCTTTTGCATCCGACGGTTTTACTCTGTTTATAAGGCACAGACCAAGGGCGTCTTTTTTTAGCTTATCTAAGAAATACTCCCTTGCATTTTTCGTGTTGGGCTTAACATTTGCGTTTTGCCTTATATGATTTATATAAAGCTCTGCCACAGTCATATTTCTGCCAAGAAAATCTATTCCATCATATATATCTTTTTTAATCTGCATTTCCTTTTCTCTTAATGATAAATCATCGCGTTTACCCTTAGGTGTTTTATCTGTGGAAACAAGCTTCCATGAGTACACAAATTTTGTGTTTTTAAAATTGTCTACATATTTATATACATATCTTCCATCTTTTCTCTGGCTTTCTCCGGTTTGCAGGATTCGGTTTTTGCTGTCTTTTCTTTTTTCTGACATTCTGATTCTCCTTTTGAGTAGTAATTTTGTGGTATTTCAGGTAATTTATCCCCTGAAATATAGGTTACACCATTGTTTTGCCTGCAATCAATATTATTACCCCTAAAAATGTTATTATTAATTACACTCAGTAATTGTCTAAAAATTTTTAGGAGGAATATAAAATGATGAAATTAACAAAAAAATTCATCGCGATAATGCTTACTTTAGTGTTTGCGTTATCTATGGTGTTGCCAATGGGAGTGTTGGCGGAGGACACGGTGGAATATACCGGTGAACAAAAAATTGATTTTTATAGAGGGTATCCTGTGAGTAGTAACAAATATACATATGGTCAACTCTCCTATAATTTGGATGGCGTTTTTGGCAAGAAAGCATCCGATAAGGTGTATAAGCTCGTTTCAACTGGCATGGTTAAGATTGATAATGTTTGGGTTCCAAGTAGTGGGGCAACGACGGTTGGATTAACCGGTGGTGGGGATATACAATTGTTTGACATTCACAATCCTTCCGCCAACAGTGATGCTGCAGTAGAGTTTTCTTTTTGTTTTACAAATGAGACTGATGAAATAAGCGCATACATTAGAGGTTCTGGATACAAAAATGCAAGTGCAACTTCATTAGCCAATCAAAATAACTCAGGTCTATCTATAACTCCCACATATGCTAAATTAGGATATAATAATACCGGTGTAGAAATTGACTTAGGAATAAATCGATGGCATACTGCTGAAATTGTGTTTGATACTGAGCAAGACCCGTCTGTATCAACAGGTTCTGGAAACACATATACACATAAGCTATTTATCGATGGTGAACTAATTGACAGCGATACGGTATCATATCCGGTTTTACATGATATGACTACTTTCAGACTTGGAAATGCTGCTAAAGACAAAACAATATATTATGACAATTTAAATGCATATAGTGTTTCTGATGCATCTGGTTACAAAACCCCAAATACAACTAAAACTATTCTTACCTCAGAAAATACTGAAGTGGTAATTGATGATAACAGCATATTAGTCTCAGCTGATGCAACAGTAGAAACAGTTACATTAGCTGTCAAGGATTCATTACACAGCGGGGATGAAATTAGATTTTATAACATGGACTATTCAAAAGAACTAGAGGATAGTGATAAAGCAATCAACTCGCAGGTTGTTGTAGCTTCAAAAAGAGCAGTTAATCAGTTAGAAAACACATATTCTTATTATACAGTTATAAAAAACACAATTAATTACGGAAATGGAACAGGCACATACTTTGATGCCGATGAAAACACATCCTTCCCCGAAAAAACCACTTCCGGAAATGACCATATAGCTATAATTAATATAAAAAATAATATTGCCGGAAAACTTGACGATTGCTATGAATTTATTGATGCTAATGGTAAACAATATTTCTCTATGCCAAGCCCATCCAAAGATGAAACAAAGACAGATATTATAGAATTTAACATTTGTATCCCCTCAGGTTGTCACGGACTTTTGACAAAAATTAGTCTTTGGGAAGATTATACAAAATCTGATAGAACCGTAAGTAATTCCGGCACCGGAAGTTCTGAATTCAAGTTCTTTAACGATGGAATATATCTTGGCAGCAACAACATTGTTCCATGGAATGGTGACAGATGGCACCATGTTGCAATTAAAGCTCCCGGCATAGTAGGGTCTGATGCCGATAATGGAATAATATATGATAAAAAAATCGAAATATATGTGGATGGGATTTTAAAACATGATGAAGATCTCTCAAGCAAATATCCAAATCCGTTTGGAATAAGATACTGTCAGCTTCATGGTTTGTGCCCTTATAACGATGAAACAAAAACATTTGATGGCGTTGCTGCTTATATCGACAATCTTAGATTTACAAATGATGATCTGGATGATATTATTCTCTACAACACAAAACCAAACGTGGTATCAGATGTATATGGTATTGCCGAAGTTGGCGAAACAATTACAGTTATGACTGCCGGTACAACTTTACAAGAAATAATTGACTCACTTGAATTTGACGAAGACGCTTCCGTAAGAGTATATTCAGGTGGTAATCTTATTAATGATAAAACTTTGGTAGCTACAAATGATATGACTATCGTTGTGGCAGATACAAACGGTACCAGAACTGAACGTACATATTCATATTACGATATAAGAGTTGTTGAAGATGGTGAATTTGCATTTGATTTGCCATATATAGAAAAAAATGGAGATAGTATCACCAGCACAGTTAAGCTCTTTAACAACACAGATAGCAAGAAAACATATAAAGTGTTTATTGCAGTGTATAGCGAAGGTGAGCTTATTGCTATTAATGATGTGCAGACACTTGAAGTTGAAGGTAGAAACAATGGTGATATAACCACCTCAGCACTTACTTTTGCATCCGGCAACACAGCCAAGCTCTTTGTTTGGGAAGCAGATGAAATCACTCCTGCACTCACAAGCGTAAGCTATAAATAAAAAACTATTAAATAACGAATCACAAATCAAACAATCAAAAAAGAACAGTGAAAATTCACTGTTCTTTTTTTGAACCATAAAAACAATCCAATTCCCATTTTAAGGGACTTGTGTCTATATATTCCTATATTTTATCATAGTCTTCCCGGTTGCGTATTATATGGAAGAACCGAACTATAAAGATATTCGTAATTTTCGTCGATATGCAAACTGCATTTGCTCGATATTTTTACTTTCGTAAAATCGATATATTTATCGCTCCGCTCAAAACTCGATGTGATATAAATCTCGTTGCCGCAAGGCAACATATCGAGTGCGTCAGCACATATCAAGTTTATTTTGACACATCGAAAATCTCACAAGAGATTTATATCGATGAAAAAGGACATTTTTCGGATAAGAAAAATGTCTTTTTTGAAGGATTGCCATATTTCCATTTTTTCAAAATGCATAAATGCATTCCCTACTTATCAAAATTCCAGCTCTTCTCCCATACTAAGAATTATTAATTCTTCGGGATTTTGCGTTGTTTCCTCCATAGCCTTCCACAGATTATAAACATCTTCATTTTTCTTTGGCATATGAAGAAGGATGATTTTTTTTGCGCCAAGAGATTTTGTCAGCTCCCAGGAAGCTTTTGTTGTTACATATGCATAGGGCACAATAACTATATCGGGCTTTTTCTCCGAAATGAGCTTTTTTATTTCCAGAGGAGAGGCATCCCCCATAAACCACAGGCTTTTTTCCCCGTCTATTATATAGCTCATATGCAAAACATCTGCTTTGCCGATGTGCCTTGTTGGAATTCCTTTTATTTTTGTGTTCCCCATTTTCCCACAAAGGGCAAACTCCGGCCCATAAATGGACCGGAGTGTGTTTTTTGTGTAGTAATCTGAAAAGTCTTTGTCGTAATGGTCGTCATGATAATGAGTAAACATCACAACATCGGGGAACTGCCTGCATAAATCTTCTTTTATGCTATGGGGAGTTGCTTCATAATTTAAGATTTCCTTTGAAACTCCGTCTATAAGGAGCTTTATTCCATCTGTTTCAATGAGAACTCCTGCATTTGCAGTTCGTTTTATTTTCATTATACCCCTTCTTTAGCTCTTCTGTAGCTTTCAGCTTCTGTGCAACCATTTTCAACAACATGTCCCGGAAGTGGAACGAGTTTTTCGTGGATAGCATCAACAATCCAGCCAGCCTGTGGGAAGAAGAATTCGTCAAATTCAAATGGAGGTGTGATCCAGTTACGAGCGCCAACAACAACCGGAGGAGCATCGAGATCATCGAAGCAAAGCTCTGTGATGTTTTTGGCAACATCGTTCATAAATGAACCTCTTGCGCAAGCGTCGGAAACAAGAACAACTCTGCCTGTTTTTCTAACGGATTCTGCAATCTTTGTATAATCAAGGGGAACGAGGGAGTGAAGGTTAATAACATCAGCTTCCATGCCATATTTTTCGCTTAAGATTTTAGCTGCATCCATAGCACGGTAGAGAGCTGCACCGATTGTAAGAATTGTAACATCCTTACCGTCGCGAACCTTATTAACATCACCAAATTCGATTTCATATCTTTCGCTGGGAACGCCGCCTTCGTGGAACTGTTCGCCAACATCATAAATTCTCTGGCTTTCAAAGAATACAACGGGGTCTGTTCCTTTGAGGGCTGTTTCCATAAGACCTTTAGCTTCCCATGGTGTTGCAGGGAAACATACTTTAAGACCGGGGATATGAGCACAGAGTGCTGTCCAGTCCTGAGAGTGCTGAGCACCATATTTTGAACCAACAGATACTCTGAGTACAACGGGCATCTTAAGAATACCGGCACTCATAGCCTGCCATTTTGACATCTGATTGAAGATTTCATCTCCTGCACAACCAATAAAGTCGGCATACATAAGCTCAATAAGAGCACGACCACCGGATACTGCATAACCAACAGCTGTACCAACGATAGCAGCTTCAGCGATAGGAGAGTTAAAGAGACGACAATATGGGAAAGCATCCATCATACCACGGTATACAGCAAACGCGCCGCCCCAGTCGCGAACATCTTCACCATAAGCAATAAGGGTTGGATCTTCATAGAATCTGTCGTAGATAACCTCAGAGAGAGCATCACGGAGGTTAAAGAGCTTCATTTTTGAAACAGGCTTGCCATTTACGATAGGAGCTCTTTCTTTTTCTTTTAATTTCTTATATGCAGGAACCTCTGCAAGTGGCATATTAACTTCAGGCTCACGATCATCGAGTTTGTCGATTTTTTCATTGGAGAACATAAGGCGTTCAACAACTGCAGGGTCAGCTTTGAAGTCGATATAGGGGCTGATCTGTGGGTCAGATGCAGCTTTGCAAATCATTGTCATTCTTTCGGTTGTTTCAGCTAAGATTTCATCTAAGCGGCTATCACCAGCAACACCGGCTTCGATAAGACCTGCGCGGTATGTGATGATAGGATCAACCTCTTTCCAAGCGTCGATTTCCTCTTTGGTTCTGTAGGCATTCTGGTCGGATGTGGAGTGACCTGAATAACGATATGTAACTGTATCGAGCATAACAGGACCTTCGCCTGCTCTGAGGATTTTGAGTTTTCTTTCCATAGCGTCGATAACTGCAAGAGGATTGAAGCCATCGATTCTTTCAGCATGGAACTGAGTCGGGCTGATACCGGAACCAATTCTGGCAAGCATATCATAACCCATTGTTTCACCTCTGGTCTGGTCGCCCATACCGTAGGAGTTGTTGAATACATTATAAAGAATGGGCATGCCGCCTTTGTGGCTTTCCCAAAGGGTATTAAACTGATCCATAGCGGCAAAGTTCATAGCTTCCCAAACAGGACCACGAGCCATAGAACCGTCACCTGAGTTACAAACAACGATACCCTGTTTGTCATTTACCTTTTTGAAAAGTGCAGCACCTGTTGCGATAGCAGCAGAGCCACCAACAATAGCATTGTTGGGGTAAATACCAAAAGGAAGGAAGAATGCGTGCATTGAACCGCCAAGGCCTTTGTGGAAGCCTGTGTCGCGGGCAAAGATTTCGGAAAGTGTTCCATAGAGGATAAAGCGGATTGCAAGCTCTTTAACATCGCTTACAGGACCTAATTTTTCTGTAGCGCGGAGAGCTGAACCACCTAAGAAGCCTTCCATTATTGTCATAAGTTCCTGTTCGCTTAATTTGTGGATACAGGAGAGTGCTTTTGCTAAGATTTCAGAGTGGCTTCTGTGGGAACCGAAGGAGAAGTCATTCTGATCGAGAAGATAAGCCTGACCAACAGCAGCTGCTTCCTGACCTATTGAAAGATGGGCAGGGCCGGGGTAGGTTGTTTCAATGCCATTGTAAAGACCTTGTGTCTTTATCTGATTGAGCATTGATTCAAATTCACGAAGAACTGTGATGTCGCGATAGATACGAACCAAATCGTCATCTGAGAAGCGTTTGCGTTCGTCTGCGATTGTTTTGTTGTAAACATTTACAGGAATGTCTTTAAATTTGATCTTGCCTTTTGCTCTGGTTTCGGCAGGATCAACAAACAAACTTTTTGGCATTTTGTTTTCCTCCTTAAAATTTTAATTATATATGAAATATTGCTTCACGAATGATTTCGGCAACTGTGGGATGAGGAAACACGAGCTTCTGGAGTCTACTTGGGGTTAGCTCAGTATCAACCATCATAGTTGCAGTCATAATGATTTCAGAAGCATAGGAGCCAACCATATGGCAGCCAACGAGACGGTTTTTATCGGTGTCAACAACGATTTTGATAAAGCCCTTGCCGCCTTCTGTTTCTGCAAGGTATCTTCCTGCATAGCTCATAGGAAGCTTTACTTCTTTAACCTTCATGCCTTTTTTTTCTGCTTCTTCTTTTGAAAGACCAACGCTTGCAACCTCGGGGTCTGTGTAGATAACAGAGGGGATAACATCATAGCGCATTTCGTCTTTCTTGCCAACCATGTGATTCACAGCAACCTCTGCTTCGCGGTAGGCTGTGTGGGCAAGCATAAGCTTACCGTTGCAGTCGCCTATAGCATAAACACCGGAAACATTGGTGCAAAGATGACGGTCGGTTTTAACAGCAGCTCTGTCCATTTCAACACCAAGGGTTTCAATGCCGATATTTGCTGTTGCGGGTTTTCTTCCGGCAGATAAAAGAACCTTATCACATTTGAGTTCTTTCTTTTCGCCATTTTCTTCATATATTACGCTGTCTTTTTTAACTTCAAGCACCTTGCAAGAAAGCTTGAAAATCATACCCTTCTTTTCAAAGCCATCCTGAATAACCTTGCAGATTTCAGGGTCTGTGGCTCCTGCGATTTTGGGCATCATTTCAATAACTGTTACATTTGTGCCAACGCTGGCAAAATAGTATGCCATTTCCAAACCGATAACGCCGCCGCCGATAACAACTAAATCCTTTGGAAGAGTTTTTTCGTCGAGAACTTCACGGTTTGTAACAACAAAGCCACTCTCCAAGCCTTCTTTTAATCCGGGAACAGGGGGAACAACTGTTTCTGAGCCGGATGCAATAACAAGGCGTTTGCCTTCATAGGTAACTCCGTCTGCCTCAACAGCAAATCCGTTTGTGCTTTTTCCCTTTACAACAGCATTTGCGCTCACAACTGTAACCTTATTGGCTTTCATTGTGGCACCAACGCCTGAAACAAGAGTTTTAACAACCTTGTCTTTTCTTTCTATAACCTTTGCGTGGTCATAGCTAACATTTTCTGCTGTAACACCAAATGCCGCACTTTCCTTGGCATGACGATACATTTTTGAAGAATTAAGAAGGGTTTTTGTGGGGATACAGCCTTCATTAAGACAGGTTCCGCCAAGAGCCTTCTTTTCAAATACTGCGGCTTTTAAACCGTTCTGAGCAGCTCTTTCAGCGCAAAGATATCCGCCGGGGCCGCCGCCCAATACTAAAACATCAAAAATTTCCATTTGATAATCCTTTCCGGAAAAGCTTTTATATTACAAAACGCCAAAGCGTTTTGCACCTTTTCTTTTCACTATTCACTATTGCCTTTTCACTGCCAGATTTATTTGGCTAAGAGCGCTGTAAAGTTTTCAAGATTTTTGCCTAATTCCTTCTGGAAGCGAGCGGCAGGAGTACCGTCAACTGCTCTGTGGTCATAGGTGAGGCTAAGGCCCATTGCAGGATAGGTTGTGATGGTGCCATCGGGGAGCTTTTTAACTCTTTCTGTGGTTCCGCAAACACCTAAAATACCTGTCTGGGGTGGGTTAATAACGGGAGTGAAGGATTCAACACCCATATTACCGAGATTGGAAACTGTGAATGTTCCGCCTGCCAATTTATCGGGGCTGATATTTCCCTCGCGGCACTGGGCAGCCAATTCTTTAACAGCTTTTGAAATTTCAACAAGGCTCATTTCATCAGCATGGAAAATGGTGGGAACCATTAAGCCTCTTGGGGTGTCAACTGCAACACCGAGGTTAACATGCTTAAAGAGACGAATATTATTATCGTCAAGCATATGAGCATTTAAGTCGGGGTGGTTTTTGAGTGTGCGTGATACAGCATAAAGCACAATATCACCAAGAGTTACGCCTGCTAAATCACCTTCGCAGTTTTTAAGAAGCTTTCTGTAGTTAAGAATAGCTGTTGCATCGAAGGATGTGTTGTGGGTAAGCTGAGCCATGGTAGACAGAGATGTGTGCATAGATTTGCTGATTGCACGACGGATACCTGAGAATTTAACATCTTCATATTCTGCTTCAGGAGCTGCAGGAGCGGCTGCGGGAGCTGAAGTGCTTTCAGCGGCTACAGCAGGATTATCCATTAAGGTTCTTACATCGCGTTCAATAATTCTGCCATTGGGGCCTGTTGGTGTTGCAAGTGATGCATCAACGCCGGCTCTTTCTGCAAGCTTTTTAGCTCTTGGAGAAATAGCAGATTTTTCACCTTCAACTGCAGTGCTCTGAGCTACCGGAGCTGCAGGAGCCGCCTGTGGAGCAGGAGCTGCCTGGGCTGCAGGAGCTTCAGGTGCTGCCTCGGGTGCAGCTTCGCCTGCAGGACGAAGAGCTGAGCAATCCTCACCGGGATTACCAACAGCACAAACATTAACAAGACAGGGAACCTCGTCACCATCGTTAAAGAAAATTTCAAGAAGTGTACCTTCTTCAGTGGATTCACATTCGAAGCTGGCTTTATCGGTTTCATATGTAAAGAGAATATCTCCGACCTTAACCGCGTCGCCAACTTTCTTTTCCCAAGTTCCGATAATACAGCTTTCAACTGTGATACCGGCTTTGGGCATAATTACAGCATTTGCCAAAGCGAAAACCTCCTTAATATCATTTTTGTTAATTATAACACAATATAACACTTTCGTCAATTACATTTTAAACCAAAAACAGATAATAACTCTCATTCATATGGGCGAAAATCAATAAAGTTTGTTATAAATATAAAGCACAGCTTTTATTTATAACAAAAAGAGAATAGAAAGCGAAAAATCCGCCCCACAAGGCGGATTTCAACGATAATTATTAATTATTTATTTATAATATCTTTACCCCATTTTCCTGGGCCTGCTTTATGTAGCTTTCAGGAAGGGGAGAATCAGAAACGATATAATCCACATCCTCCATCCGGGCAAAGGTATAGGGCATAAGACATTTGAGCTTTTCTGTGCCACACATTAAAACGCTGGTTCTCGCTTTTTTTATAACCATCTTTTTAATCACGCTGTCGCCCTCTGTGCCGCAGGTGAAGCCTGCATCAAGTGAGCAGCCCGAAACTCCGATAAAGGCAAGGTCGATGTTGATATCCGATAGCATCTCCACAGTTCTGTGACCCGACACAGCAAGGTTATTGCGGCTAAGACTTCCACCGCAAAGAGTTATAACGGGATTATGAAGCCTTGCCAGCTCCATTGCTATTCCGGGGCTTGTGGTGACAATGTTTAAATTAATATCAGGAAGATTTCTGGCAAGGAAAAGATTTGATGTTCCGGCATCAAGAAAAATTGAGCTATGGGGCTGCAAAAGTCCCATGGCTTTTTTTGCCATAAGAAGCTTTCCGGGGTTGTTTTCCTTAAGACGGACATTAAACTCCACATCTTCAAAATGCTTTATGGATTTTACTCCGCCCCGGTATTTCGCCAGAACGCCCTGCTGCTCAAGACTGTCCAGGTCGCGATGGATAGTCATCAGCGACACATTTGGCAGAAGATTTCTTAGTTCTTTTATTGTGGCAACGCTTTTACTTTCAACATAGGCTCTTATTCGTTCCTGACGAATACGATTCATAGAATACGCCTCCTGTGGTTTTGTGTTATACTTATAACAAATTATAACATATTTATATCACAATTTCAAGAAAAATTTATTGACTACAAGAAAAAAATATCATACAATATATTTATATTGAGAAATATCCGGTGAATAAAAATGATTAAAAAACTTTTGATTTATACAAGCGAAGATTATAATCCCTATGAAAACTTAGCAAAAGAGAAGCTTCTTTTAGATGGCGCCAAAGAAGATGAGATGATTCTCTACCTCTGGCAAAATAAAAACACAGTTGTTATCGGCAAGAATCAGAATGCCTATGTTGAGTGTCCTGTGGAGCTATTAAAAAAAGACAACATCAGCCTTGCCCGCAGACTATCCGGCGGGGGCGCTGTTTTCCATGACTTGGGAAATCTTAATTTCACCTTTATTTCATCAAGTGAAAATCAAAACACAGAAAACAACCTTAAAATAATAGCCCTTGCCTGCAAAATGGCAGGGATAGAAACTTTAGTTTCAGGAAGAAATGACATTCTGGCAAAGGGAAGAAAATTTTCAGGCAATGCCTTTTATAATTCAAAGGGTAAATCCTATCACCATGGCACGATTTTGATTGATGCCAGCGAAGAAAAGCTTTCCCGCTACCTTACCCCATCTGCAGCAAAGCTCAAAGCAAAGGGAGTTAAATCCGTTCGCTCAAGAGTTATAAACCTCAAGGAAATAAACCCCGATATAAGCTGCGAAGCTATGAGGGAAAACCTTATAAAAGCTTTCGAAGAATTCTATGGCATAAAGGCTGAAAGGATTAAAAACCTTCCCTTAAGCGAAATCAAAAGACTTTCAGAAGAATACAGCAGTTGGGAATATCTTTTAGGCTCACAGCCCCCCTTTGACCTTGAATTTTCTCAAAGATTTGAATGGGGAAGCATAGATATCCGCCTTCAGGTTGAAAAGGGGATAATTAAAAACGCCTCTGTCTACACAGATTCTATGGATTTTGAGCTTTCAGAAAAGATTGAATCAGCTCTTAATGGCTGCAATTTCAAAAAAGATGCCATAGAAAAGGTGCTTAAAATAAAAGAAGCAGGGGATATTATAGCTTTATTTGAACAATCCCTTTAGCTAAACACTTATTTAATACATAATTGTAGGGGCTGGCGTCCTCTACAAATTGCAAATTAATCATTGGTTACTTAAAAAGAAAAAACACACATTCAGGCTTGTTTTGAATGTGTGTTTTTTAAATCAATTGCTTTTTATTATTTCTCCATATTTTGTTTTTTTCAAAAGCTCTGCAATGGTTTTTGCATAGATATAGGCACCTCTGGGGTTAAGATGAGTGCTGTCGTCTTCCCTGTCGGGCATATTAAAGCCAAGACCGCCTTCGCTGACTGGGGTGTTAATCGGCTTTTTATAAAGATGGAAATAGTATCTCACATAGTTTCTGCCATCGGCCACAGCTGAGCCGGGATTATCTTTCATATATTTCTGATACATATTTTCATAAATCTTTTTTAATTCTTCCCCAAATTCAAGAACCTGAGCTGATATATCATTTGCAATATCCTTTAAAACCTTTGCTCTTCTCATCCATCTTTCATCCATGGGAACATTATCGTCCATCGTGATTCCATCAGGCGGAAGCTTATAGTCCCAGCCATTTTCAGAGCCATCATCGCCGCCTCTTATGGAAAGAGTTCCAAGAACCACATCAGCTTTCTTTTTTCTGATTTCTTCTGTAAAAAATGTGAGATTGTTGCGATATTCTTCCTCACTTGTTCTTAATTCGTTTACAAGACTGGCATCATTAACACCAAGACAGATTATAACAAGGTCACCCTCGCCAATCTCTTCATACATAGCCTCCCAGCAAGATTTACCGGGATAGAGATTTTGGTGATCAGGTGTCAAAAAGCTCTTTGTTGTCCAGCCGCTGTGAGCATAGTTTTTAACCTCATATTCATCATTTACAAACTCAGGAAAATATTTTCCCCAGCCACAAAGCGGAAGTTTACCCTCGCCATAGTCTTCAACTAATGAATCTCCCATTAAAAATATGGATTTTTTGTTTTTCATAATATCACCTTTTTGTTTATTGGATTTGTTTTTATTAAAAACTTACAATATCTCAAGATTTTTATTTTTCGTTGTTTTTCTTTGCTGTTTTAATTGAAGAAATAAGAATCTTTCTGATTGTTTCACATAGCTTAATGATTTTAACTGCGAAATCAGTAGATAAATCTACAAGTTTATTTTCCTTCATATGTGACACCTCAGTATCAATTGTACCATAATCCGTAACTAATGTAAATGTTAAATGAAATATCAACCTCGTTGATATGAAATAATCCTGCGGATTATGAAATATTTTATGATGCAAAATATGAAATAAAATTTGCCTTTCATATTGCGGAGCAATATTTCATACACGAAGTGTATTTCATAGCAAAGCTATTTCACTTGCCGCAGGCAAATTTCATTGAAAAAAGACTATTCCGAAGAATAGTTTACACACACTGCATCAATAGAATCAGAAAAACAGTTTACACGCAGTGCAATAATGAAATTCAAAGGAATATTTGATTAAATAGTAACAGATATGAAATATCTCGCTTGTGCACGATATGAAATAATCCTGCGGATTATGAAATATTTTGCGATGCAAAATATGAAATAAAATTAGCCTTTCATATTGCGGAGCAATATTTCATACACAAAGTGTATTTCATAGCGAAGCTATTTCACTTGCCGCAGGCAAATTTCATTGAAAAAAGACTATTCCGAAGAATAGTCTTTTTTCAAGGCGTCACCCAGACTTGAACTGGGGATAAGGGTGTTGCAGACCCGTGCCTTACCACTTGGCTATGACGCCGTGCATATATATTAATTATCATTCTATAGCATTATATGCATTTAGAATGATAATTATTTTTAATTGCAGCAAAATTGCTACTCTAGTTAAATCAAGAGGCGTAAACCCTTACGCCTCTTGACTCAAAGCGGAAGACGAGATTCGAACTCGCGACGTTCACCTTGGCAAGGTGACGCTCTACCACTGAGCCACTCCCGCATAAGTGCAACCGGCAAAGATAAATTAAAAGTGCCTCCGGGCGGAATCGAACCACCGACACGGGGATTTTCAGTCCCCTGCTCTACCTACTGAGCTACAGAGGCATATTTAACTTATTTTGCCTGCGGACAGCCTCAGGGCTATCCGCAGACTAAATGGCGACCGAGAAGGGGCTCGAACCCTCGACCTCCAGCGTGACAGGCTGGCATTCTAACCAGCTGAACTACTCGGCCATACCAATGGGAACTATAGGGCTCGAACCTATGACCCTCTGCTTGTAAGGCAGATGCTCTCCCAGCTGAGCTAAGCTCCCAAATAGTTTCGTCAATTGCGACTTTGTTATTATAATACTTTTTTTCCTTTGTGTCAAGCTTTTTTTTAAAAACTTTAAGTATTTTCAAAATCTTATGGAATTTACCCAAAAACACGATTTATTTTTTCAAATAATAAAGGCTTTTTAACAAAAACACAAGGTAAGGGGATTGTAAAAGACGATTGTTTTTTACAGTCCCCTGCCTAAATATTATTACCGATTGAGCAATTTCTATGCTTCGCAATTTTTCAGTATTCTTTTAACTTCAGCCTCCGTTAAATGGCGCCATCTTCCAAGAGGAAGGTTGCCAAGGTTTAGTCCACCTTCGGAAACTCTTCTAAGTCCCATCACCTTAAAGCCAACTGAGGCACACATTTTTCTTACCTGACGGTTTCTTCCCTCATGAATGGTTATGGAAATAACTGCGCTGTTTTTTCCATAGTCCACCACATCCACCACAGCAGGAGCGGTTTTTCTTCCGTCTATATACACTCCCTGTTCAAGCTTTTTAAGTGCGTTTCTTTCAGCATTTCCGCTCACAAAAACCTCATAGGTCTTATCAAGCTTATGCTTGGGATGAGTTATTTTATAGGTGAAGTCTCCATCGTTTGACAAAAGAAGAAGACCTTCTGTGTTGCAGTCGAGCCTGCCAACAGGATAAACCCTTTTTGAAATGTCAGAAACAAGATCCATAACAGTTGGTCTTCCTTCCTCGTCGCTGACAGTTGTCATATAGCCTGTGGGTTTATTTAGCATAATATAATATTTTTTCTCTTCGGGCTTTACGGTTTCACCATCAACAGCCACAACATCCCCCTCTGTCACCTTTGTGCCCAGAATGGTGCATTTTTCACCATTGATTTTTACCCTGCCCTGAAGGATTATCTCTTCTGCGGCTCTTCTTGAAGCCACACCACACATTGCAAGATATTTCTGAAGTCTCATTTCTTCCATTTGTTTGTTCCTCTTATTAAACACTATTATAAATGCTCAAGTCCTGTTTTAAGAGCATCAAAATCATAGGATTTATCTTCAAACACTCTGTTTTTATCTTCAAGCTTTAAGAATTCTTTATAATATCTTTCGCCAAATTCTCTGAGCGCCGCTGCAGAAAAATGAAGATTATCCGGATTACTGCCCAGACCTTCTGCCGAAACAAAAGCTGTTTTTTCATTTTTCGACACATAGCTTTTAAGCGCATCGTTTATTTTGGTATAGTTCTTATGAATATCCCCGTTTGAATAATTCTTTAAGTAGTCACCAAGACCGCCAAAAAGGAAGGGGACATCTTTTAAACCAAGCTTTTCTCTGAAAGCTTCTATAATTCTCGAAAGCTTTTCTTCGTAATATGGATAGAATTCTTCTCTGCAGTCACTTTCACCCTGATGCCAGAGAACTGCTGCAATTTCAGATGAACGCATGGCAAGCTCTGCCATATAGATAGCGTGGTCAAATAAAAGCCCGCCCACAGCCCACTGATTAAGGCATGTGCCGCCATCGGCACAGGGGATGATTCCCGTGGTAACATTTCTTTCGTTGGCATAAAGGTCGGCAAAGCTTTCTACAAGGTTTATCCCTGCAGTCACCCTGTCGGGATTAACAGGCACATACATCGGCCACCATCTGCCATTTCTTAAAACCTTTATCTTGTCATTTTTTATTGGTTCAACTTCACTCGGGAAGCCTCTGCCTGCCATATTTGACTGACCAATTATTAAAATTGAATGTATCATTTTTTATCCCTCTTATATGTTATCTTCCGGCATAACTATTGCCGCCACGATATATGCAAGTATTCCGGATCCGCCAAAAACTGTGAATGCCACCCATGCAAGGCGCACCAAAGTTACATCAATATCAAAATATTTTGCAAGCCCCATACACACACCGCAAAGCTTTTTTCCTTCTTTTATTTTGCAAAGTTTTTTCATTTTATCCACCCCTGATTATTTATATTCTTTACTGAGTGCCTCAAATGAAGGAAGAGATTTTTCTATCATCTGAGTTGACACACAATATGAAATTCTCACATAACCCGGATATCCGAAGCTGTCGCCGGGAACTAAAAGAAGCTCATATTTTTTTGCTTTTTCGCAAAAAGCATGAGAATCTTCTTCTAAAGCTTTAACAAAAAGATAGAAGGCACCGTCGGGCTGAGCCACCTTATAGCCATATTTGGAAAGGGCATCGCAGAGGATGTCGCGGTTTTTCTTATAGATAGAAATGTCGGCTGTTTTGCCAATACATTTGGGAACAATTTTCTGGAAAAGGCTTGGAGCGCAAACAAAACCAAGGGACCTTCCTGCGCCGCAAACTGCAAAATAAACATCTTTCCAGTCGTTTGCTGTGTCGGGAACAAGAACATAGCCTATTCTTTCACCGGGAAGGGAAAGAGATTTACTGAAGGAATAGCAAACTATGGTGTTGTTATAGTAGTTTGGAATAAAAGGCACGGTGACGCCATCTGTATAGACAAGCTCGCGATAGGGTTCATCGGCAATGATATATATATCTTTTCCATATTTTTTCTGCGCTTCATCCAACACAAGGGCAAGATTTTTTATTGTTTCTTCTGAAAAAACAACACCGGAAGGGTTGTTTGGCGAATTTATGATTATTGCCTTTGTGTTTTCATTTATGGCAGATTTTAAGGCTTCAAAATCTATCTGAAAATCTTCTTCGCGGCATTTAACCGTTACCGGCTTCATTCCTGCCTGATTTATAAACACTATGTATTCAGGGAAGAAGGGCGCAAGAATTATAACCTCGCCATTTTCTTCGGATATTGCAGAGAGGGAAATGGTCAGCGATGCTGCAGCACCAACTGTCATATAGAAATTATCTGCAGTATATTTTGTGCCAAAATTTTTATTAACATAGTCGGCGCAAGCTTTTCTTACATCGGGCGCACCCTGGGCTGAGGTGTAGCCATGAAGGGCGACGGGGTCTGTGTTTAAAACAAGGTCGCTAAGGGCTTCCTTAACACATTCCGGAGCAGGAACACTGGGGTTACCAAGGCTGAAATCATAAACATTATCAGCGCCTATCTCTGCCTTTCTTTTTAATCCATATTCAAAAAGCTCTCTTATTTCACTGCGGCGACTGCCCAGCTCATACATTTTCTTTGATACCATAATTCTACCTCCGACATTATCTGCTGTTTTTACTTTGATTACATTTAATAATAAACCATTATCGAAAAATCGTCAATATTTTTTAACACTCATCATAGCTTTAAATATTTTTGATTTATTATATCACAAAATTCTATCTGTTACAACATATACGCATTGATTTATCAGCCAATTTGTAGTATTATATTTAAAGAGGAGAGATAAAAATGCTTCAGCCACAGGATATAACAAACTTTTTAATTGAAAATTATCTGTCAGAAGGCGATATAGCCATAGACGCCACCGCAGGCAACGGAAATGACACCTTAAAGCTTTGCAGAAAGGTTGGCGAAAATGGAAGGGTTTACGCCTTTGACATTCAGGATAAAGCCATTGAAGAGACAAAGAAGCTTATCTTTGAAAATGGTTTTTTAAATGCTGAAATAATTAAAGACAGCCACGAATTTATGGATAAATACATAAGCCAAAAGGTAAAAGGGATTATATTCAATCTTGGTTATCTGCCCGGCGGTGACCACAGCTTGCAAACAAAGGGCGAAACCACCATAGAAGCTATAAAAAAATCCCTCCGGCTTATTTGCGATGACGGATTTATTGCTATTATGATATATTATGGAAAAAACTCAGGCACAGAGGAAAAGCTTATGGTAACAGATTTTCTTAAAAAGCTTGACCATAAGAAATACACAGTCACTCTCCATGATTTTTACAATCGCCCCAACAATCCGCCTATAACAGCGGTTATAACTAAAAACTGACACCCAGCAGAAAAGAGGATTTGAAAATATGAAATACAATACATATCTTTTTGACTTTGATGGCACTCTTGTTGATTCGATGCCGGCATATGTGGCACTTATGCTGAAAATCTTAGATGAAAATAATATTAAATACGGAGACGACATCGTTAAAATCATAACCCCTTTAGGCTACGCCGGCACAGCAGAGTATTTTATAAAAATGGGCATTAAATTAAGTAAGGAAGAGCTTATAGCAAAGATGAACGAATATGCCTTTACTGAATATGCATATAATATCCCGGCAAAGCCCGGTGTGATTCCGGCTCTTAAAAAGCTCAGCGAACAGGGAGCAAGCCTTAATGTTCTGACAGCAAGCCCACATACCGTGCTTGACCCTTGTCTTAAAAGACTTGGGATATATGATTTATTTGATAATGTGTGGTCGTGTGATGATTTTGAAACCACCAAAGCCGACCCCGGAATTTATGTTGAAGCGGCAAAAAAGCTCGGAAAACCAATAGATAACATTCTTTTCCTTGACGACAATTATAATGCAGACAAAACAGCAAAGTCAGCAGGCATGAAGGTTTGCGGTGTGTTTGATGAGTCGTCGGCTGAATATGCTCACGAAATAAAAGCTATTGCCGACCACTATGTTTATAGTTTTTCGGAGCTTTTTGACCTGAAATGATTACATATATCTTTTCAAAGCTTGAATTTACCATTATTCTATGATAAAATACCTTGCAGATGCGCTAAAAGGAGAAACTCACAATGAGAATGAGAAAAAAGAAACATCAGACAGAACGACTCCATAACTGCTCTGATATTATTATTGATGATATAACAAAATATCAAAACGACATAAAGGCTGTTTTTGATGACGATAAGCCGCTTCATATGGAAATAGGCTGCGGCAAGGGGGCTTTTATTCTGGAAACAGCAAGAAGAAACCCCGACATTAATTTTATTGCTATTGAAAAAAATCTTAATGTCCTTGTTCTGGCAGCAGAAAAGATTAAAAACAACAACCTGACAAATGTGAGATTTGTGGCAGGGGATGCGGGGGTTTTAAGAGAATTTGAAACCAAAACAAAATGCGACAGAATTTATATTAATTTCTGCGACCCATGGCCGAAAAACGGTTATCGTAAACGCCGCCTTACTCATGAATATCACCTTGCAATATGGGAAAAGCTATTAAAGGAAAACGGAGAAATCCATTTTAAAACAGATAACAGAGGTCTTTTTGAATTTTCTCTTAATTCTTTTTCTGATTATGACATGAAATTAAAAAATATTACCCTGGATTTGCACAATTCTTCCTTTGAGGGTAATGTTATGACAGAATATGAAAAGCTGTTTTCCGATAAAGGGCAGCCGATTTATCGTTGTGAGGCAATATACAGAGTAAAATAACCATTGGCTACAACATTTTTCCTGTTGACAAAATTAAAAATTTTAATTATAATGTATTTCCTGTGAGAGCAAAACTGCTTTTAGTTTTGCTCTTCACATATTCCTTATTCACTATTACCTTTTACTTTAAATTCCGGGGGCGTACAGGGTTCGACGGGGATTTTGAAGCACAAGGAGCGAGCAGCGTTGGATTTCGCTTTAAAAAGTCCGACTTTAAATATAAACGCTAACAAAAACTTAGCATACGCTGCCTAATTAAAGGCAGCCGTTCTTACCGGAGCTACCGCACTCCGGATAAGAGCGTCATTTAGCGGTGCACATGAGCATGCAAAGCTTTGAGCATGCCAGGTATAATGAAGCTACCGAAACTATGAGTTTGTTTGTGTACTCATAGTCGGGGGAATCCCTGATCACAAACTGCGCTCGGAGAGCCTTATGTGAATAGATTTTCGGACAGGAGTTCAATTCTCCTCGCCTCCATAAAAAGTAAACCACCCATTCGGGCAATGTCATTAAGTTAAGATGATATTGCCCGAGGTGGAACGAGTAAAGAGTTTGAAATCATATTGGTTTCAGGCTCTTTTTCGTTATGTTTTTAAATATCAGCACAACAAATAGACGGATGTAAAAAAATCCGCCTAAACA
>JAZRGM010000049.1:0-52146 GCA_045644205.1 Clostridia bacterium
CCTCATAGTATTCATCATACTCGCCGCTGGCAATGAGATTTTGTTTCTCAATGCTGATGGCAAGTTTGAAAAGCATGTCCGACACTCTGTCCACATGTTGCTCTATAGTACAGTCCACAGCCTGAACCAAAATCTTATTTATGTTGTCACTGTTTGCTTCATAATGCAGGTTGGTAAGGTACTCATTGATAGCCTTATTGCAGAGATCACTCTCGCTTTTGAATCCGAGCAGCTTAACATAATTTTTGATTTCAGTTCGTACCGCAGGCGGCACATTGAATGTCATCTTTTCTCTTTTCATAATAAAATTCACCTTCCTTTTATAGATTTACATATGCATTCCCATGCCATGATCACGTCTGTATTCTTTTGCTCTTTCCTTGGAGTCGATAATTGATTTCGTGAAGCCTTCCTCAATGTCTTTCTGTATTGACTGCTCAAACATTTTACAGAGACTGAATACAATGTCACCAAAGACAGGGGATGCATCAATTTTATTTGTGTAAGCATTTCCTTGTCTGTTATCTTTTAATGCAGATTTCAGCACTGCATTTTGCAGACGCTTTTCAAAGTTTTTGTTCTTCTCAAGGGCATCTAAACTTTTCTCAGGATGCTTGCGATAGTATCTTAGATTTGCAAGCTGCAGCTGACACCATTGACGATACAACTCTTGCAGGTTATCATCCTTGCAAACAACTTTTACAACCGCATCGACCTTTTCCTTTTGCTCATGGGAAATGAATTTATAATTCCTCTTGCCGGAGTACCCATCAAGAGAGAATTTCAACTCATTGAAGGCTTCTGCAAATTCATCACTCGCTCCGCCAATATCAACTTTAAACTCACTAACTTTCTCCTTGACTTCATCAATAATTTTATCTCGGAGCGTTTGTTTTTCATCATAGAGTTGTTTGAGTTCGTCTTTGAAAATAGTTTTTGTAAACATTACTCGCAGGTCGTTACAACTTTTTTTGGAGAGATATTCGCTGCCAGGGTTCTTGTTATACACAATCATATGTATATGAGGGTGGTGACCTTCATCGTGATAGGCTCCGTACCAAACCAAATCCTTTGCCGGAATATTATAGGCTTCTGCAATTTCAAACTGCTTTGACCGAATCAAATTTCTCCATACATCTGCGTTGTTGTATCCAAGTCTGTCTGCATCTTCTCGTCTCAAAGATACGATAGGCAGCCACACCGTTCCGTGATGATTTAGTATTTCACTCCTTGCTTTGTTTAGATTAACATCGTCCTTACTACCGAAGAGACCATGCTCTCCAATCTTTTCAACACGAGGTCTGGTTGCAATATAATTCAGATTGATTTCAACCTTTTTCGTGTTGATGCTCTTGTCAACTCTCTCGCGCTGTGCCATATAGTTTATATAATTTCCACCGACAGCTTTGCCACTGGAAACATACGGCGATTTAAATACAACTTTACTCATTTTATCACTATCCATTCTCCAAATATCGTTAAATACCTGTATATGCACCAAATTCAAAGCTCAACCGTGCGGAAAATCCGCATTTCAGCACCAAACCATCACCAGCAGATGCACTTTTGTAATCTCTCCGCCGGGCTTTGCACGGCGATGTAAGATGGCTTGGAGCGGATAACGCACCAAGCTTTATCCTGTTTCTATCATTTTCGTATGCTTAGTTCCTCGGGGCGCCCCGTCAAGTGTTTTCTTGTACCTTCGTTTGTTCTTTTAAATCGATTTTAAGGGCTGACTATGCGGTTTATATGGCGGATACGAGAGGCTAACTTTTTAGGGTGGTGTAACTACCTTAACGCAAAATTATTGTTTTCAAACCTGCGGTGGCGTTTGCGGTAGAATTCATTAGCTTGCAGTTTCGTTTTTTGTTTCTATATATTCTTCAAATTATTTTTGTTATTGTGATAACCCATTAAAAGATAATCAGGAAAAGACATGCCGAGATGTAGGTTCAAGACAAAGATACGGAAATAAATGCAAAAATGATCCTATATGGCAGACATATAACAGAGCATACAAAGCTCACTATGCAAGATATATGAAAAAGAAAATGGCCATCTCCGAATTCGAAGAATGGTCAAGGTTTGCTTCTGATATAAGGGACAAAGCTATTGCTGAGAAGATTTCATTTGATGAATATTATACCCAAATTAGAAAATAGCTTATTTCTTTGTTTAGTGCGGGTCAAAGTTTGATATACAATAAATACATGGGGTGATTATGTGAAAAGAATAATAGTTAAATTTTACTCTGCAGATGATTTGTCATGCGGTACCAATCTTCAGAGTGCAGAATCTATACTGAACCAATTTGATTGTGCTACCAATCTGACAAACATAAATGATACAATTGAACTTTACAATATCAAAAAATATATTGATTGTGGGTTACATCTACTATCATAGAATGATGAAGAAATAAAAAAATATGAAACAATCTCAAAAACTTATATACCTAAGCATATTGGTTCGTATTTATCCGGTTTAAATGATAATAATATTGAATCCCATCTTAATGATTTAGAGTTTCAATATGATAATGATTTTTGGGAGTTATTTGCTAATTTTAAAATATATAGAAGAATTTCACCAAAGGTATTTAGAGCAATTATAGACAACAAAAAGTCCTCACTATATGATATATTAATTCATAAAAGTCTTGTAGATTTTTACAATTATGAAATATCAGACATAATAAGGAGTTCTCATAAAAATGCAAAATTACTCGTTTATAATTACTTAGAGATACATCCCGATTCCTGGAAACCTCTATTCTTCCCAGAATCACTAAGCGATGCTGATAAAAGTCAGCTAATAAACGATTATATATCAAGCGAATCACCAAACCCAAATGTTATTAAACTCATTTCAAATTCTCAATCTTCACCTGAGTTAAAGCTTTCTGATGAAATGATATATTCTGCTAGAAAACGATATGAAAATATAGTTAAAGAATTCTTCGACAAAAACGAGGGAGTGAAGTTTCCATTTGAAATAATATTTGATAATGATATAAAAGATTTCAAAGTAGAATGTGTTAATAATTGTCTATCTGCGAAATACAATCTCTCTTGGTTTACAGAAAATCTTGATTTTCCAACTATATTAAATAACTTTATTTATTTGTTTGGATTTGTTGATTCAAATTTTAGGTGCGCATTTGTTAGTGATAAATATGATAGTGGAATAATATCTAAACTAATTAGTTTAAAAGGTAAGAAAGAATATCCAACTGAATTTGTGTTTAGACTATATGATGATTTTTTTCTTGCTTTAACCATGCAATACGAAACAGTATTGCAAAAAAATGATGTAGATTTATTAACTGTTTATAAATGGTTTTTTGAAAATTACCTACGAGATGAATTTAATGTAGAAGACTTTGAGTTTGACATACCATCAAAACAAACCACTTACCTAGAAAAATGCAAGTTACTCGCTTCCAGCATAGAACATACACTAAAGCAATTTAAAATGCTGGTTAATAAAGGAAAGATAGACCATAAGCTACTTTCTATATCATCTGCTCCTACATTGTACAAAGATATTCCTTCATTCATTAATGATATATATATATATATATACAACGGATAGCAGACTCCATAATGTTTACAACGGTATATTTTCAAATCAGAGTATTTTAAGATTTGACAATCAAAGGAGCATTTCATACGAATCTGTGCACAGCTTTTTAAGCAAGGAAAATGTAAATCCAGAAGAATATATTCGTAGCAAACATTTTATAGAACAACTAATTGACGAAAATTACCTGTATGTTAATGAGGATGGATATTTAAAACCCAATAATAAAAAGCTATACATAATAAAAGATTTATTTGAATTATCTTTTTAACAAAGCTGAATTCAGCAATGGATTGGACTTAAGAAATAAGTATGTTCACGGAACCCATGAGCCTGTGAGCAAAGAAGAAAAGCACAAGCAAAACTACTATATATTTATTCGCACCATTGCTTTTATAATTATAAAAATAAACGAAGAATTCTGTATAAGAGAAACATACGAAAGTTAAGAACATACCGTCTTGATACCATTTTTCAATTAAGTATTGACAAAATTAAAAAAATAACATATAATTATATTGCAACTAAATATAGTTGCAATGGTGATGGGTAAAACATGAGTAAAAAAGAAAAACTAATAGCAAGATTAAAAGAAAAGCCAAAAGATTTTACATTTGAAGAAGTTATTCAGCTTATGGGTTATTTTGATTACAGACTTGCAAGCGGAGGTAAAACTGGAGGATCACGAGTGGCTTTTACAAATGACAAAAAAGACTACATCCGTATGCACAAGCCTCACCCGCGAACAATATTGAAATCCTATCAGGTACAAAATTTGATTGATGATTTGAAGGAGAGAGATTTAATATGAAAAACACTATAACATACAAAGATTATATCGGTACAGTTAATTTTTCGGAAGAAGATATGGTTTTCTTCGGTAAAGTTATTGGTATAACAGATTCTATCTCATTTGAAGGCGATACCGTAGAAAGTCTCATTGACGATTTTCATGATGCTGTTGATGAATATCTTGAATTCTGTGCAGAAACAGGCAAGGAACCTCAGCAACAGTATAAGGGTAGCTTTAATGTCAGAATCACTGCAGATCTACACAGAAAAGCAAGTCTTGGTGCATCCGCAAAAAACATTTCACTCAACAGCTATGTAGAACAGGCTATTGAAATGCAGGTTGCAAAAGATGCCGTTGCACTTTAAATAAATTGTTAGCAAAATATTAAAGCGGAACCGAGATTTCTTTCTGATTTCTCGATTCCGCTTCTCTTTGTTTAAGGTGTGTCATATTTTGGTTTCTTTCGCCATCTTTCTGTTTACAGCGTCTCAAATCTTGACATATAGTATTTTTTAAAATTATTTTGACAATTTGCGAATTTGCAGTATATTGAGCAAAAACAAATTGCAAATCTGTGTAGAAATAACATCAAATAATATTTAATCGATTCTGCATATATTCCCCCAGAGCATCAAAAAAGCATCAATTTAAAGGCGTGACGATTCTATTTTATATAATAATTCCGTATTTTTTATACCTTGTGAATAAACCATTAGAAAACTTCATTTCTTTTAAGTAAACATCCGCATAATTATTTTGATGTCGGATGTTTATCAAAGTTATACCACTAAAAAATTACCGTTTCATAAACCATAGTATTAAATAGAAAACAAAAACATATAATATGACTTGATTATTTTCAATGTTTAATGTATAATTACTTTAGTGATCGAGTTGCATAATCCTGCGTGGACTGCAACCAAGGGAGGAGCTGTGGCAACTCCCTTACTTAATATAAAATTTGAGTTGGCGAAAACACCATGCCATCAAATGGCGAGGAGTTTCCTCGCCACTTTTGTTTTTAATTCTATAAATATTTTCAATATCATCAAAAAAGCATCAAAAGGCACAAACTTCAAAAGAACAAGTAGCACAAAAGGCTAAACACCGCGAAACTTTTTCATGGCATTTTCAATCTCAAATCCACTCCAAAACCACATGCCGTGGGTTCAAGTCCTACTGCCCCTGTTAAAAAGTCCTTGTTCGAAAGAACAGGGACTTTTTACTTATTCCTTCTTCACTATTACCTATTCACTTGCTTAAAATAGGCTCAAACACGCGGTTTGAGCCTATTTTGTGATTTAATCTTAGTTCTTTGTTATGCTTGTGTTTGATGCTTTAAAATGCCATTTAAGACAAATCCTTTTAGGTACATGGTCTTATGGTTCAAGCCACTATGATTAAAGTACCTACTTATTTCCCATACGGTTTTATCTGTTTCCAAACATTCCGTCTGGTACATCGTCAAAAAAGCATCAGTTTAAAGTGTATTTCTTTGTTTAACGAGGATTAATTTTTGACATAGAGTATAAAGCCTAGAAAGGATTCAAACTATTTCTACGCTTAATCCATCATAGGAAACAAGATATCCATATTCTTTAACTCGCTCTTCAAGCTTATGGTGTATGGGAGCACCATTATGAGAAAAATGATTTATGACTTTTTTTGTTTTATCATTTATTGCACCCATATCAAAAAGTCTTTTTACAACTCTGTTTATATTATCAATTCCCATATGGGAGCCTGTGTCGGAAATAGGAATGTCGATATTTGTGCAGTCAAGGCTTATAAGGTCAAAAATAAAGCCTTTTTCTTTTATAAAATCAAAAACCTCCTCAAAAAAATACCCAGTGTCATGAGCATAGAGAATGGTTTTCTCACCTTCTATTATATAAAACAAAGCACCATCACCCTCAAAATGCCTTGCTGGAAGAGATGTTATTTTATATTCTCCTAATGAAACTGTATCAAAGGGATTAAGAAGAAAAAAATCCACTGTGTAGTCATTTATGTTTTCTATTTTTTCCATAACATCTGCTACACCTTTTCCACAATACATTTTTAATCGCTCTGCTCTCATATTGTGAGCAAATGGCTTTTGACGCATTTCAAACTCTCTTTCATAGAAATGATCGGAATGAGAATGAGTCACAAGAAGATACTTAATTTTGTCACCTTCTATTTTATTATTTAAAAAATGACTGTAGGTGTCGGCAGGAAGGTCAATCAGCAAATCATCGTTTATAATGATCTGGGAGCGGGTGCGTATGTTTTTGCCGCCAAGGCGTTTTGCCTCCCGGCAATACTCACAATTGCAAAACACCCCTGGGAAGCCTTCTGCTGCCGCTGTTCCAAGATATGTTATTTTCAAATCAAACTCTCCATTCGGTTTTAATTTCAAATTTAAACTCTGTTTCAAACTTTTCCTTTGGTGTAAAATCAATAAGATAAACATCTATTGTATCTTTTTCACTAAGGCTTCTGTTGTGGGGTAAATACGAATCGGTTGATACCTTCACCTCATATCTATCGTTATCATAAATAATGCAAGCACTATTGAGGCTGACACAACCTTCGGTTATTGAAGGCTTTGTTTCGCTGACAAAACGCTCTGTGATGCTCTGGGTTTTATCTGATGGAATAAAACTGTCTGTTAAGACAATGCTTTTTTCCATAAGCTCAAATTTTCTTGTGATTTTATTTATTATTCCCTTATCATAAGCATTTTCAATATCCATAGTGAAGCTATTATCATCGCAGATAACATTTGTTGCTCTGAATTCTTCTCCAAAATTCTGAGCTTTACCATTGATAATTGGCACGCTATGACCATGAGAACCACAGTTTATATTAAGATATCTTGTTGATGGGTCAAAGAACTGTTGACAATAACGGGCATTCCCAAGATCTGTGAGAGGGATACTGTCATCAGAGCAAACCACCATAAAACTTCCCACATCATTGTGGTTGTGTTCTTCATTATTATGACCGCCTTTTGCCGCAAAGCTGTAGTTTTTGCCTTGCTTTATAAACCATTGTGAATCCGAAAAATATGATGTCAGTTTTACATTATCGCTCTTATACTCTGTGTCAAACCACAATAGCTCTTTGATTGAAGGCACAGTTCCACCGATTGAAAAAATAGAAGAATCAGGACACGCAAATTCATCACCATATATCTCTTTTAATCTTCCGGCAACACCGGGAAAAACAAAAAAGTCTTTCTGACAATCTGAAAAACACACCACCCGGCTTTCTCCGAGGCGTACTTTCTGGGGGAACAGGGCTATTCTTTTAACCTTTTTATCTTTAAAATATTCTATTTTACCGCCGGAATACTCATTCATAAGCTGGGCATATATCATAAAATAGCCAAACCCATAGTTCCAATATGAATAACCTTCTGTGCAGCATCCATCATCTGTGAAACCGCTTATGTAGTTATCTATGCATTTATCAAGAATAGGAATTATATAGTCTTTTTCTTCCCTGGTTCCAAAGGTCATGGTGGCAACAGCGGTTGAACCAGCACAAACCGCAGCCCAGTTGCTCTTTAAGCCAAACCACCACTGCTCTGTTTTCATCATTGGCTCTATAACGCGTCTTCTTACTTCATATTTTATTCTGTCACACACAAGATATGGGAGCATATCTTCAAATATGCTGAAGGCATCACAAAGAAGCCTTGCGGTTTCCGCCTGAAATAAATCTATCTTTTTCATTACATATTCTGCCGAAGGATTATCCTGGAGAGTGGCGTGAGCCGGAACACACCAGGAAAACTCGTCACAAATGGCAAAAATAAGATTATATAGTGGTTTTAAATACTTTTCGTCATTTGTTATGTAGAGCGCCATAATAAGAAACGCGCAGTCTTTTCTGCGAATAAAATACTTTTGCTCAAATTCTATTCTGCTGCCTGTTTCTTTATATATCATATAATCACTATAGGTAAGCGGCGGATATTGTCTTGATAAGGCATTATCTGCATAATCTATTATTTCATCTATGCTTTTCTTTGCCGCTTCGCTTTTCAAAAGCTTTTGTCTTTTTTCTGCAAGGTTTACTCCTAAATATGTTTTCATTTAAAGCTTTCCTTCCTTTTGGTTCTTATAGGTTATCTGCCCAGTCTGCAGCCAATTTTATCCAGTCGAAATTATCTCTTATTACCCTCTCCTCTTCGCCCTGCCAGGTGATTTTATTTCCAAGGGCGAATCCGTGTACTCCGTTTGGATATATATGCAATTCATAAGGAATATTAAGCTTTGAATATGCATCAGCCAAAATCAGAGAATTCTGCACAGGCACCAGCTCATCGGTGAGGGTGTGGAGAATAAATGCCGGGCAGGAAGATTCGCTGACGCTCAGCTCTACGCTACATTCTTTCAGCTTTTCTTTATCCGGATTTGATGTGGTAATAAGGTTTTCAAAGCTTGGCATATGAGCATATTCGCTCACCCCTGAAATTACAGGATAAATAAGCATAACACCCTTTGGCTTATTATAGCCAAAAGGCATATCTATCTGATTATAGATTTCTTCTTTATTCCACATAGTTCCAAGACATGCCGCAAGATGACCGCCTGCTGAAAAGCCTGCCGCATAAATCTCATCTTTATCAATGCCAAGTTCCTGGGCATTGTCGCGGATATATTTTATGGCAAACGATGCCTCTATAAGCTGAGCAGGAAACGCTTTTTTTCCATCTACCGAATAGTGAAGAACAAAGGCATTATAACCATAGGGCATAAAGCCAAGAGCTATTGGCTCACCTTCTCTGTCGGAGCATATTCTTTCATATGCTCCCCCGGGGATAACAAGAAGGGCTTTTCTTGTGTATTTAAGTGTTTTATCAGCAATATAGGCATCTATCCATGCACTGTCGTTTATTTGTATTCTTTTAATCTGCATACTTACACTTCCATGATTTTAATTTTTTATTTCTTTTCCCAGGGCAGGCTTAAATCTTCGCTTGCAAGCTTATATACAGCCTCTGTGAAATAATAATCGGCATAGATAAGCCCCACCTCAACATTTTCATTGGCACCAAAGAAAGCTGTTGCCCTTTGAAGAATTGACTGACTGTCTTTGGGTGACATACAATTTTCCGACAAAGAGATAATTATTTTTTCTGCCTGTTCTTTATAGTAGTCATCCTTTGTGTGGAAATAAATCTCAAGCATACCGCTTGCAGCTATTGCTCCTGCGGAGCTGTCTTTTGTTTCTTTGTTGGGTGCTCTGAAATCCCAGGCAGGGATATAGTCGTCCTGAATCTGGGATACAAAGAATTTTGCAACCTTTTTTGCAGTTTCAAGGTATTCTTTGTTATGAGTGTATCTATATGCCATTGCAAAGCCATATATTGCCCAGGATGCCCCTCTTGACCAGGAGCTTACAGGGGAATAACCCTGACCGCCTATGCTATCCATAAATTCACCTGTTTGGGGATTGAATCTGCAAATGTGTCTTACAGCACCATCTGAATCTATAAAATGCTTCATGGTGGTATCGGCGTGAGCTATGGCAATATGGGAAAACCTCGGGTCGCCGGTTATAGCTGATGCCACAAACAAAAGAGGGATATTCATCATACAGTCGATGATAGCACGGGTCGGAACCTCTGTGTTTCCATCTTCACATTCCCAGGCGCGGATATAATTTCCCTTTATATTGAATCTTCCGGCAAGGTAGGTAGCCATATTTAAAAGGCGTATTCTGCTCTTAGGATTTGCTTCTTCTATATTGTGAATACCGGAAGATAAAAGCCATACAAAGCCCACATCATGCCCGGGCATTGTGAATGAATTAATTACTTCGTCAAGCTTTTCTTCGAGCTTTATGGCAGTCTCTTTAAATATTTCTTTGCCGCTTGCAAGATACGACAACCACATAAGACCTGGATAATATCCATTTGTCCACGCACTTGGAGAGACCTTATCAAAAACTCCGTTTGTTTCATTATAAGGAAAGTCTACGCCTATCTCTATGGCATTTTTTTCTTCTGTATCTAAAATATTTTGCAATAGTTTTTTGTAATCCATTTTTAAACATCCTTGATAATTATAGTTTTTTAATCATTTCCAATGCTTTATCTTCTATTATTCCTGCTGCTTCAGGAACAAGACAGCTATGATTGCAAAGAGCAGTTTCATAGAGTCTGCTGTTTGGTGTAAAAACATTTTCAGTTGGAATATAACCACAGTAGCAATTGGTATTTTCAACTATTATTGTTTTTTCAAAGGGGGATTTTTCCTTTATGTTAAGCCCGGTTCTTGTGTATATTTCACCGGGGAGAGCGCAAATGCATATATCCCCTATTTTTATTGTCTGGAGCTTTAAATTGGCATGGGTTTCTCTGTCTGCATAGGCATGGTGAAGATATGCAAGAACAACAAGACTATCGGCACCGCGTCCGCTTTTTTCATCGGAGAGCTTTTTAAATTCATTTTCGTCCGGTTGTCTTTTTTCTATGGATATTTCCTCTTTTAAGCTACAGAGTGTGCCTTTTGTGGAAACAGAATTCTCTATTACCCTTACTGCTTCTTCGCCAATGATTTTTCCTATGGTTTCATGGTTATTTACTTCTATTGATTCATCGTGAATCATATGATTCACATCACCGCAGGCTCCGGTTACAAAAAGGCTTACAAAGTCATTACCATATTTTTCTTTTAAAATATCTGATATTACTCCGGCATAATCTGAGCTATACCACATTCCCCTGCCGGTGGTATCGAGATGAAGGGAATAATTGACTATTGAGCCTATTTTTTTGCCATTTTTACTAAAGGTTATGATATTGAGAGATTTGTCAACCTCTTCAAGAACACGAACCACATCGTTGCGCCATCTGGGGTGTGTGATATAGGTTCCGTCTTTTGTTTCGGCATTACGGTTGAAGGACACTCCGTCAACAAAGCCTGAACCGTATGTAACATCCACACTATCCTCACCAAGGCGTTTGTAGGCAAGGATTACAGCATCTGCTGTGAGACGATAAAACACATCTGTGTAGGATTCGTCTTTAAAGCAATTAATTTCGTTTGAGTCAAAAATAGGCACGCCCTTGTGGGTGTGGGTTGCACATATGCACACATTCTCCGGCTTGATGCCTGTGTAGCTATAGATTCTTTCTGTAACAATATCATGCATTTCTTCGGGAAGACTGCAGGAATCAACACTTACTATAGCCGCCACACTTCCATTATCCTCTATAACCACCGCTTTTGCATAAAGACGGGAGGACACATCCTCTGCTATACGCCTTGAATAATATCCCCAAAGGTAGCCGCCTATTGGTGGAGTGACATCACATTCATAAAAAGCTGCTCTCATTTTTATCGTCCTTTCAAAGAGTTATTTTCTGATTTTCTGTAGCTGTGATTCCAAAATTTTAAAATCCTTTTCTGTCATTTGGTTTTGAAGCATCTGGGGAAGGGTTCTGTCTGCCCACATGGCTTTCCAGTTTGTGAGGCGTGATGCCAGAAGGAGTCTGTTGTCAAGAGAGATTCTGTCATTTGATAAAATCCATTTTCTCGTTATATCCATACAGCTGTCATTTGATAAAACAACACCGATGCTGTCATTTAAAGAATAGAATCCGTCTTTTATTTTGCCTTCTTCATCGGGAATATCATAGTCAAACCAGTTTCCCTGAGTGAGTGCTTCCTGAATATCGGGAAGGTCATAATTAGTGTCATGCTTTTCAACTCCGAAAAGAGTTATTGTGTCGGAGGTATCAGAGCCGCAGGCTTTTATTATATTTTCTCCCATTGCAAGCTCAACATTTTCAAAACAGACACAGTTGTCAACTGCTTTTTTCTTATCTATTACCCTGCCATTTACACTAAGGCTTATTTCATCCTGATTTGTGTAGATTGTGATTTTACCTTCATCGGGAGCACGGTTGGCAAATCTTCTTCCGGCTATATGAACCACAGGCTCTTTTGACCAATATGCCTGATACACATAATACGAATCCTTTTTAATTTTTCTGTCGCGGGTGACAAGACCTTTATTATTTTTGCCCTTTGAGCCGCCTTCATCTCTTGCATCTGCCGCAAAATCAAACATAATCCATTGATGAGTTGCCCAGAGATAAGGTCTTTTTGCAAAGATTTTGAGCATTTCGTGGTGATAATGAGCCTGATATTCCTCGGTGTAGTCGTGGTTTATAGGATTTAAGCTATGCCATTTTGTGAGGCAGTCGGCACCATATTCGGAAATTCCTATGCATCTGTCGGGGTGGATTCTGTGAAGATTGTCGATTTCTTCTTCAACCTCGTGGATTTTACCCTCATACCAGCCGAAATAATAGTTGTAGCTCTGGACATCTGTGATATACAGATGTGGCGAATCATAAGGAACGGATTTTATGTGAGCTATTGTTGTGAGCCTTGAGGGGTCAAGGGTTTTACAAAGCTTATTTAAGTCACAAAGATTTTTATATAATTCTTCTGTAAAACCACCTATGGTAATCTCATTGGCTATTCCGTAGAAACAGACAGAGGGGTGGTTATAATTCTGGCAGATAAGCTCCGTCATCTGGGAGATTGTGTTGTTATATGATTTTTCTCCGCTCATAAACTCGCTGATAAAGGGAATCTCAGCCCAGACAATAAAGCCATATTTATCACACAAATCATAAAAATGCTGATCGTGCTGATAATGGGCAAGGCGGACTGTGTTGGCGCCTAAATCTTTAATTAAAGCGGCATCTTCCTCTCTGTCGGCATCAGATATTGCCCATCCTTTGTCGTTTCTGTCCTGATGCATTCCAACGCCATGAAGGGGCATACTTTTCCCATTAAGATAAAAACCTGTTTCGGGGCAAACACGGAAGCTGCGATAACCATAGGTTTCTGTTATTTTGTCAAGTGTTTCATCATCGGACATAAGCCTTACAACTGCTTTATAGCAATAAGGATTGTTTATTCCATCCCACAAAACCGGAGATTCGGGCTTTGCATACAGGGTTGTGTGGGGAAGAGCATCAGTAGTTGATTTTGCCACCACAGTTCCCTTTGCATCCAATATTTCAACGCTGATTTTTAAGCCATCTGCACCTGTAGTGAAAATATCAAATCTTGTGTTTCCGCTTGGGTTGGGAGTAATAAAAATTCCGGATGAACCGTGCTTTTCAAGGTCAAAGTGAGCTTTTTCGACCTCTATAAACGAAACATCTCTGTATAGTCCGCCACAGAAGGTAAAATCGGCACGCTGAGGGTATATGTGGTTTGATTCGTTATTAACACACACCTTAAGCTCGTTATCTTTTTCCTTCATATAATCTGTAAGCTCAAAGCGGAAGGTGGAAAATCCGCCTTCATGATTGCCAATAAGCTTGTCATTCAAATATACCTTTGCACTATGGTTTGCACCTTTAAACTCGATATATTGTTTTTTAGCCGGATTGTGGCCGGGGAGCTTTATTTTATATATTCCTTCCCCCCTGAAATAATATCCGTCTCCGTCCTGACCGTCAATGGCGTTCCATGTGTGAGGGAGAGAAGCTGTTTCAAATTCGCTACCTTCTTTGGCAAACTCAGCCTCTTTTATTGGGATTGTATTTCTCATATTTGCAAGTCCTTCCGATACTATTGTATTTCAATAAGCATAAGACCATTGGCTGTAAGGCTTACATCTATTAAAACTGTGCCATCAGCTTTTGTCTCATAGCTCTGATGTTTTAAATCTGACACCTTCTGAAGATAATCAATCTGCTCAGCTGTAAGCTTTTCGCCCCAGCCTTTTTTCAGATACTCTCCATAAGGATTGGTATTTTTGTTATCAATTTTCCAGAGCCTTATGGTTTTATTTCCCCTAACGCCCTGAATTTCCAAGGTTTCATTCAAATATTCTAAATCTCCGGAAAAATTTTCAGACGAATACGAAAGCAGAATTGCTATTTTTCCATCCTCATTTTTTGTGGATAAAATGCTTAAATTATTATTATCTGTGGTATCTTTTAAAAGAAGGTTACAAAGCTTTCCTGCAAGGATATAAGCATTGTAAATGGGTTTTTTTATAAAATTGAGTGAGAAGAAATTTCTGAATCCTTCAAACTCAGATTTCATTTCGTGCTGACCGGAAAGGCAGATAACAATTTTTCCGGCATCATCATATTTCTTCACAAAATCTGTTATCATTTTTCCATAATATGCCGAAAATTTTTCGGTTTCTCTGAAAATAAGCTTCGGGCATCTGTCTGTCTGCACAAAGCCCCCTGTGCATGCGCCCCACTCGTCCTGAATGATTTCGATGCCCTGAGGGATATATTTTTTAACTGTTTCTCTTACTCTATCATATTTTTTAAAGTGATTTTCAATGGTAAAATCTTCTGTGTTATCCAATAAGCCTTCAACAGTTATGCCATAGTTATGAAAGCAAATATAGTCTATTTTCTTTTTCGTCTCGGAAATAAATTTTAAAAAGCCTTCAAGAAAGGTGAAATCTCCTGCAATTGCAGGGCCGCCAATTCTTAGTTTACTGCTTTTTCTTAAAATTCCTTTTTCAAAGCCGGAATAAAGCCTGCAATATTCTCTGCACTTTTCCTCCACAGAGAAATTCTTCATAAAAAATGGGTCAATATCGGGCTCATTAAAGCAATGCAGATACCAATTGGCAACAGTATCTTCGCCATATCTTTCTACTATATGGTTTGTGTATTCATAGCATATATCTTCCCATAGACCATAGTCCTCAGGGGGTGATGTAATCCACATTTTGCCCTTATATCTTGTTTTTCCATAGGAAACGCTGGATTTTTCTTCTGTGTTTTTTGCAATGCATCCGGGAATTCCGGCATAGGCTATCATCGGGGTAAAGCCTTTTTCAAGAAGGTAATCCAGGCGGATGTCATTTAAGCTGAAATCATAACTAAGATTTCCCTTTTCATCCATAGATACTATATCTTCCATCATTGAATAAATTCTGACAACGCCTGCCGCTTTATCTGATGATATTTCATTCAGGATTCTTTGTCCCCAGTCATCTTCTATTGCATCGGTTGGATGAAAGAGAATGTGGTTCCATATATTCTGCTGGTTTTTTATAACATTATCTGCACTTACTGTTATTGCCATTTTTATCATTCCTTATGGTGCTTTAATTATTTTTTATCATTGTTGATGAGGAGGTGCCGGCATCAAAATCCTCGCCAAAAATCATATCGAAAAGAGAATCTGCAAAGAGTTTATGCATTTCTCTGTCGGGATGATTTACCCTGTTTATTAAAAGCTTTGTGGTGTCGATACCATCTTTTTCCATCTGCTTCCATTTTGCATAACAGTCACACACACCAACACCCATTTCAAAGGCTACCTTCTTTGCTTCCTCTATGTAGTAGTCCATTTTACCTTCGCTCTGATATTTTGCAGTTACCTTTGCATATTCAAGATGTCTTGGAGGAGTATCCTGGGCAACATAGCTATTTAGCATATTTGGAGTTAGATAGATAACTTCACACACATCCTTAAGCCTTGAAAATATGATTTTAAGAGATGACAAAAAGTCTTCAAGAGGAAAATTTACCTCGTTTAATCCAAAGCACACAATAACAAGGTCGGGATTATGATTTACAACATCTCTTTCAAATCTGTCAAGGGCGTGCTTAGAGGTGGTTCCTCCGATAGCCGCATTAATCACATTAACAGGAACATAGTCTCTTATGGCATTGATTTTCTTTCTTAAAACATTCCAATAAACCATTTCATAATCTATAAACCCGTCAAGAGCACCATGGGTAACGCTGTCGCCAAGGGCTACTATGGTTATAGGTCCGTTTTCTTCAAGACCTTTTTTATCTAATTTTATTTTTTCTCTTATATCCATTGTGGCTACCTCAATATTTTAAAAGAGTTGTTTTTCAATTTCTGCACAAAGATAGTGATATATGGGCAGATGGTATTCCTGAATTTTGAAGGTTTCAGTTTCGGGAGCTTTTATTGTTACATCGCAAAGACCGGAAAGAAGGCTTTCATTCTTGCCCGTGAGTGCTAAGGTTTTAACACCCATAGCCTTCGCCACCTTTACTGCGTTTACAACATTTTTGGAATTTCCTGAGGTTGAAATGCCTATTAAAAGGTCGTTTTCCTTTGCGTAACCGTAGGTAAGCTGAGCATAAACAAAATCCGGCTCAACATCATTTGCAAAAGCAGAGATTATTGCGCTCTGACTTGGAAGAGAAATAGCCGGCAAAGCTCCCTGAAGATTTTCTCTTAAATCCCGGGGAATCCTTTCATCACTGAGCTTTCTTTCCATCATAAAGCCCTTCATCAGCTCGCCCACAATATGCTCACAGTCTGCGGCGCTTCCTCCATTTCCACAGACCAGAATTTTTCCATTGTTTTTATAACATTCAAGCATCAAATCAGCCGCTTTTTTAATATCATCGCTGATTTCACTTAATGCAGGGTATCTTTTTATTAAATCGTTTAACATTTTTCGTTCTCCAATCCGTTAATCGCAACTGAAATTGCCGCATAATCCCCTATTTCATCGCCAAGCATAGCTTTGGTTACTGTGCAGCAGCAAAGGGATTGAGAAAGACATTCTCTTTGGAGAATTTCTTCCATTTCTTTTCTGAATAAGCCTTCGCATCTTTCAAATATGCTGCCTATTACAATTTTTTCGGGGTTTAATATGTCTATCACAAAGGAAAGCCCCATTCCAAGCTTTCGGGCAGACATATTAAAAATTTCAATTGCATCCTCACAGCCTTCATTGGCAAATTTTGCAATTTTTTTGGCGGTGATGCTGTCTATCTCGTTTATATTGCTGCAGTATGACGGTTTTTTACCCATCTGAAATTTTTCCATTGCACTCATTTTTCCAAGCTGTGCTATACCTCCGCCACTGCAGAAGCCTTCAAACGAGCCGGATTTTCCATAGCCCACAGGGCCCACTTCAGATAATCTTATGTGGCCAAGTTCTCCTGCCATATCAGATGCACCGCGATAGATTTTTCCATTTAAAATAAGCCCTGCTCCAAGGCCTGTGCCAAAGGTTAGAAAAACCATATTATCACAGCCTTTTCCGGCACCGAATGTCCATTCTGCAAGTGCGCAGGCATTGGCATCATTTTCAAGAAAGGTCCTGATGCCAAAGGTTTTTTCAAATATTTCAACAATGCGGACTTCATCCCAACCCAAAAGATTTGGCGGAGATAAAATCACTCCCCTTTTTGAATCAAGAGGGCCGCCACAGCTTATGCCGATGGCTTTTGCATCGCCCATACTTTTTATTATTCTTTTAAACTCTTCAATGGTTTCATTGCAGCTTTTGGTTTCAAAGCTTACTTTTTCTGTTATTTTTCCATTGTCGTCCGACTTTACCACAGCACATTTTGTGCCGCCTATGTCCACACCTATATACATAATTTCACCTTACCAATATCTTTTCCAACCGGGTTTTTTCAGTCTTAAAAGTGCTTCCAAATAGAAATAGTCTGCATAGGGAGCACAACCATCTATACAAAGATCAAATTTTCGTGCTCCTGTGGCACCCCAGAGAAGACCATCATAATCTTCACCTATATCGCCGGTGTATCCGTCTATTACCGCTTCTATCATTATCATAGCGGCATTTTTATAGATTTCCTTTTCGGGAGCATCATCATCCATAAACTTTATTGCCTCCAGAAGACCGCAGGCAGATATAATATTTGCAGATGTGTCTCTTGGTTCGCCGCTTCCGTCGGTGAAGTCATAATCCCAGTAAAGAACATTATCCTTTGGAAGATTATTGAGCATAAATGCCACCACATCCTTGTGTACCTCCATAAGACTTTCGTCTTTGGTGTAGTCGTAGGCAATGGGAAAACCATACACTCCCCAGGCGTGGCCTCTTGTCCAGGTGGATTCGTCGCGGTTGCCCTGGAAGGTAATACCGGCAACAGGTTTATGAGTTTCAGGATCAAAGCGGTAGTGATGATAGGAAGAACCATCTTCTCTTATGAGATAATCTCTTGTTATCTTTGCCTGCGAATGGCCTGCATTAAAATAATCTTTATTTCCTGTTTCTTCCCATGCCCAGAAATAGAAGGGAATATTAAACATAGTATCCATCATTGTTCTGCATCCGAAATCGTCATTGCAGAAAAGGAGTCTTGGAATAAAGCCGCCTTTTTTTGAATAGCCTACCTCATAGAAATATTCTGCCGCTCTCAAGGCCAGCTCTCTTGATGCTTTATCACCTGTTAATTTATGGTAGGATATAACAGACGGAGAAAACGCAAAGCCATAGTCATGGTCATTAAAGCCGATTTTTTTATCAAACCTTTCTTCGTAGGTGGGGATATGCTCTTTTACAAGATTAAGGAATTCTTCATTTCCGCTAAGCTCATAGGCAAGAAGGAAGGTGCCTGTGTAGAGTCCACATTCCCAGTTTTTGTTTTCGTCAAATTCATATTTCAATCCGTTTCCATACACCATATTCTTAGGAAAACCTTGTTTATACATATCAAGATTTGATAAAAGCTTTTTGCATGCTTTTTCAATTGCGCTGTTTATTTTTTCTTCGGATATATTATAATCCCCTTTAAATCTTTCGGGATTTTTAATCTGTATGTTACCTCTGGTCATATGTACCTCCGGAATAATTTAAGTAATAAGTAATAGTGAATAGTGAATAAGTCAGGTTGATTTTCGCCAGAAGGCGAAAATCTCCCATAACTATTAGTTCTTTATTGTATTGTTTACCAAAGTCAAAAATTTTAATTATTTAGTAAACTCCACATATCTGTCATAAGCTGCCTGCTGAATTTTAATAAGTTCACCAAAGCCGGCTTTTTTTGCTGTTTTGATTGCATCGTCGAAGCTATCAATAGATGCTTTGCCAAGGATTATATTGTAGATTGAAGCCTGAAGATTATCCACGGTTTTTGCTTCAATTTCTGCTTTTTTACTGGCTTCTTCGTCGGAATAAGACATCTGGAAGGGCATTGAGTGTTTTTTAGCAACATCAACATATTTGTTCCATACCTCAATCGCATCCTTCTGACAATCATAGGGATAGTAGCCTTTAAGATAATCAGCGTGGTTTACAAAGCCGGGGCCATTACCGGGACGCATAAAGTGGTGAAGAGATGCGTCAATTGAATGAGCGCCGATTTTTTCGTGGTCGGTTATAACATCGGTATAAACATAGTGTTCATTTCCGTCTTCGCCTTTTTCAATGGTGTAGGTATTGCCTTCAATACCAAAGGACTTAAGAAGCATACCTTCTTTTGAATAAAGATAATCACACCATTTGATTGCTTCTTTATATCTGTCTTCATTATCTATGCCGCATTGTGTGCTGATTGCAACACATGGGTCAATTGCTTCTGCGGCAACCTCCTGGAATATGGGTTCATCACCTTTATTCATTACAGGATAAGGGCAGGCTGCAAGATTATAATCAGGGTTTCTTTCAGCCATTGCAGGCATTAATTTACCAAGAGTTCCGCCAACATAACCAAAGGAAGCAACAGAATTGCCATTTGTCATAGCAGCTTCAAGCTCTGTGTTGCCATTTGTGATAAAGTCGATGTCAATATAACCGGCTTTTCCCCACTCCGCCATTTTTGCAAGATAGTCTTTATATTCCTTCTGGAAAGGACCGAATGCAACCTTGCCATCTTTTAAATAGAAGGATTTGCCAACTTCCCATGCTGTGTTGAAAACATTACAGTCCATCATTTTGAATAATCTTGGAGTTCCTGTGAGAGGATATTTAACACCGTTTTCCTTTGCAACTTTGAAAACATTTGTCCAGTCGTCTATTGTCTGAGGAATATCAAGTCCCCACTTATCAAGCATATCTTTTCTTACAAAAAGTCCGCCGAATCCGCGATACTGGCTGATTAAAAGAGCTTTGAAGCCATAGTAATTGCCTTCGGAAGAAACAGAGTTGCTTTTGTAGGCAAAATCAACTGCCTTGCCGCCTTCGCCTTCCATGTAGTTATAGTAATTTGGTGCGTAGTCTTCAAGATAGTCGTTGAGTTTGATAATAACTCCATCTGCTATAGCCTGTTCGGGGCCGCCGGGATATCCGCTTGCCCAGTTGTATTCAATCATATCGGGGAAATCACCGGAAGCTAAAAGAATCTGAAATGCTTCGTTGCCGGCTGTTCCCTGAGTGGGGTGAATAAATTCAACCTCTGTTCCTGTTGCTTTGTTTATTTCCTGATACATTAAAAGGTCGTTATAGGAGGTCTGTGTTTGTGACACACTTGCATGAAGGGTTGCCCAGTATGTAAATTTGTCACCTGTGTGTACTTGTTTTTCTCCACCGCATCCGGCAAATACGCCAAGAGCGAGAACTGCAGAAATAATAAGCGCTAAAAGTTTTGTGAATTTTTTCATTTTTCATTTCTCCTTTTAATTCTTTATCTTAAAAATTTTGAATAATCGCTTAAATATTCACCGAATTTAAAAATATCCGGTTCGGGCTTTTTGCCCTTTTTAATTTCACCGTCTATATATTCTTTTAAATCCATCATAAGCTGACGGAACACCGTCATATCTCTTGCGGCAGTATAAACATTTGCCTCAATTCTGACAGTTTCCAAAAGGGCTATAAGCTCGTCTCTCTGACGGATAAGACAGCTTAATTCATCTGAATATGTTTTTCCGTCTATAAGACCGTCTTTATAGGCTTTATCCATTGTGTAGAGTTTGAGATATTCGTCGCAAAGCACCTTATAGGAAAGAGCTATAAGCGCCCATATTGAAGCCTTTTTGCTTCCGCCATTTTGTGAAAAGAAATTATATGCTTTTTCTGCTTTTAAAAGGGTTTCATTTAGGTATGCAAGATATTTTTCTTCATCTTCACTGATTTTTCTCATTGCATTTGCAGGATAGTCCTGGGGATATTCAATATTTCTCTGCAGGTAGCTTGAGGTGTAGTATTCTAAAAAGTTGGCACAGAAATTCTGCCCTGAATATCTGCCAATTGAAATATCCTGAATATATTTTAAGGCATTGCAGGCTGAATTTGCATCTTCTTCAAAATTCTCTAAGGCATAACATTCAAGAAGCTTATCGGCAGATTGTGCCTCAGTTCCTCTCCATGCACATTCGGCAAGAACGCGATAGTTGAAATCATAGCAATATTCAAATGCACCATATGCTATGATGCCTTCAAAATTATTTCTTTCAGATATTTCGGTTATGGCATATATGTTTTCATTCATCTGAGTGGGCATGCTCCAATGGAAATAACCTGTTATGGGCTTACCGACACTTCTGAAAAGACCATTTACCTCATCTTCGCGTTTTCTGAAATTCTTGCCCTTGGGATTGTAGCTCCACCAGTCGATAACGATATTATCATAAACGCCTTCATCTTTTAATTTCTTCACGGTTTTTTCTGTGAGGGCGTTGTGGTTGAAGAGCATATCGTGATAAACATACACATTTTTAATGCCCCTACCTACCATATGCTTTGTTATTCTTATGATATAATCTATCATAAGCTCTCCGTAGTCACGGGATTTACATTTTTCACATTTGCACACAGGGTCTTTGTCGATTCTGAAATCACTTCCGTCAATTCCTATATATGGAAGCACCTCATCAAGACCTATATAGAAGGAATCTATGCCATTTGGGGTGAGATATTTGTCTATCATTTCATCATATATATTAAACATCACCTCAAAGGTTTTTTCGTTTTGTGTGCAGAAGCCAAATTTTTCAAATTCTCCCTTTTCATTAATTGCAGATATTTCAGGGAAGAGTCTTGGAAGAAGGGTGTTGTGACCAAGACTGTTGAAAAGAGGAATGATTTTTATGTTTTTCTTTTTGGCGTATGCTATAAGCTCACAAAGATAATCATCTTCAAACATTCTTGGGAGCACATTTTCTTTATAGACAAAGCTCTTGTTCTTTGCTGAATAGTATTTTATATGACGGGGGGTTTTCATCTGGGGATATTTCTTTATGGGAACATAAAGATATTCTGTGAGTTCATTATCGTACTGACGCCCCCAGCAACCATATAGTCCCAGAACAAGAGTGTTGATTTTTGTTTCAGCAAGATAATCAACTGCGTCTGTCCAGTCACTATAGGTCATAAAATCGCTGCCATAGCGGCACTCCATAAAGTGACCTCTTTTTTCAAATTTTGGATAGTCAAGAATCCGGCAAAGGGGAAGATAGATGTCGTTTTTTTCCTTATGCACAAGAGACATAAAGGATATTGCCGCATAATATGCACCGGCTTCATCTATTCCGCAAAGATTAGCTTCACTTTCTGTGATGCTTATAAAATAAGCTTCTTTTTTTTCTATGCCTTTGAAATTTTCATTATCTTTATCCACAGTAAGACTTATTTTATAGCTGCCATCAGGGCTTACTATGGAATATGTATTTGAAAATTTATTAATAATGTGAAACATAGCTTCATCAAAAATATCGCCGCTGCCTGCAAAGTCAAAATGAAATTCTGCCTTTGACAGCGATGCTATTTTTATTTTCCCATTATTGTCCTGAAGCTTTACAGGGGTTGGTATTATGGCTTTTTGTAAATTAAACATATGTATCACTCCTTGTAGTAAAATTATATCTGTTAAATTATTGTTTATCGCTTGACGCGATAAACAATAATTTAAGTAATAGGTAATAAGGAATAGTGAATAAGTTAGGTTGATTTTCACCTTTGGGCGAAAATCTTCCATACCTATTCCCCCTTCACTATTACTTCTTCCATTTATTGTTTACCGAACATCGAGTTCGGTAAACAATAATTTACACTATCTTTTCTTCGTCATAGCATATCTGCTAAACTTGGTGTTTACAAATGAACATAAATGTCCATACAATTATAGCGGCTACAAATGAGCCGCTATAAAATTTTAAAATAGATTTGTTTTCGTTATTTAATATTATATTATTTAGTAATAGGTGCATATAAAGGTACTATGGTGTTTGTGGCTGCATCCCACAGCATAACCTTAACCTCTTCGCCATCTTCTATTCCTTCTAAGGTAAATGTTTTGGTTCCTGTTGTTGGAATAACATCTGCAACTTTTAACTTTGCAAGTTCATGGTCTTTATAGCTTGCAATTATAAGCTTTGCTGCGCCTGATGTTACATTAGTCATATCTGATGAAACATTAACTGTAGCTGTTACTGTACCATTCTCTTTGTTTGCTGCAAAGTCAGATAAGGTATAGAAGGTATCGGCATCAGAAACTGCTGCTGAATAAACTCTGAGGTCATCAAAGTCAATTACAGTATGCTGTTCACTGGAATTGTTAAAGCCTACAAGAGCTATATATCCATAGTCAACATTTGCATCTATTTCGTTACCTTCAAAAACCTGTTTGTTACCTGAATTATCTACAATCTCAGCTCTCATATATCCGGAAGCAACATTATGGAACAGATTTAATGTGTACCACTGTTTGCTTGAAAGCTTTAAGCCATCATATGTTTTTATTTCGCTACCATTACCGACTGTAACAATACCATCCTTGGGATTAATTGAGAATATATATCTTCCACTTGCATTTGCTGAACCATCTGCAGTTTTTGGTATAACATCGAGAGATGTAGTGTTTGTTTTTGTTACATCGTCAATTCTCAGTTTAGCCTGATAGAGTATAGCGGTTGAAGATTTTGTCGCAACAATTTTGTCGCCCATATTCATCATATCAAACATTTTTGTTGCATGTACACTGCGTCTGAAATATGTTCTTCCTCCACCTTCACCCGAATTCATTCTCATGAATTTATTAGTATCGCTTTCATCGCTTATGCATGAAATATTTCTTGTTTCACTTCCATTTGCGCAAACAAAAACAAACTGATTTGAATTTGGTGCCCAAACACCCCAAGGGTTAACTCTTGTTGTTTCATCATAGTTCATTTCTTCGTTTAAAAAACTTTCTCCTGCTCCAAAGCCATCCATATCGCTATGACGATATACCTCAACATTATCCAAATGTACTCTGCCTACACTATCTGATGACGAAGCTCCAAAAGCAATAGCAAATCGCTCAGAATTTGCTCCCAACCCCTTATATACATCAGTACCACTTGAATAAAGTGAGCAAATTCTTTTTTGGTCAGAATCAACAAGTACACGCAGTTTATTAAGATGTGGAGCTATATCAGCAGTAACATGATACCAAACATCTTTTGAAATTTGGTTGCTTCCATGATATCCTGCACCATAATAACCAGAGACAAAGTTCATCTTGGAAAGTTGAACTCTTAAAAACATCTGACGGCTTGCTCCCGAAGTTTTTAAATCCCCCAAATAAAAGTCCAAATTACCGGTATATTCTTCGTTAGCTTCGCCTGAATCGGATGGAATTCTAAAATCAAATTCGATCGTTACAAAATCTCCTGTTTTCTTTACTTTATCAGAAAAACCAAGCGTGCTTACACCCTGCCATGAATTCCCTTTAAAAGACAATTCTGCATAATTGCCTCTGGTAGCATCCTGAGAAGTACTCTGAGAAATCGCGTAAAGCGAACTGTCAAAAACTTGAAATTTAGAAACACCTGTTTCGAAGTCTTGCAGGGCAAAAAGATGATTCTCCGGCCTTGTGTAGGCAAAAGTATTTACTGTGAAAAGCCCTAAGATGAAGGTCAAACATAAAATAATTGACACTATTTTTTTCATTTAATATTCCTCCATTTATATAAATTTTTAAATGATGCTAAATTAAATTAATATATATTCCGCCGACAACGCTTCGGTTTCTGAAGCAGTGTTCCAATGAATCTATCGTGTCATACCAGTCTCCCATAGGGGCTCTGTCGGGGGTTTCACATATTCTCAGATATGCGCTATCGACTATTTTATCAAAATATTCTTTGTTATCTGTCATAACAGTTGTCCAGAACATCCAGTCAAGCTTTGAATATGCATAGCTGTTGCCAAGAGGAACACCATAGCGGTTCATATTATTTGAATAAAGCCTTATTTCCTTTTCATACACTTCCTCCGGGAAAAGTCCAAAGCCAAAAATTTTATCCCAGATGATATTGTATTTAAGACTCCAGCTATCCTTAATATCAAAGGAAAGCATAGATGCAACACCGTTTGACGAATCTACAACCCAGTCTTTTGCCATTTTTTTAGCTATTTCCATATATGGCTCATCGCCATATATATAGCTAAAGGATGCTATGCCGAGAATGGCTTTTAATGAAAGGTTGCAATTATTATTGATATGGCCTGAGAAATCATCGGTGCAAAGCTGATTTTCGGGCATATAACCATGCTTTACAAGGTAATCTGCCCAGAGCTTAAAGATAGCTTTGTTTTCCTGGGCAAATTCTTTGCCGCATCCTGCTCTTTTAATGGCTGCAAGAGTAATGAGAGCGTTGCCACATTCCTCAACAGGCATATGGAATTCTTCGCCAAGGTCGGTATAGACCTGACCGTTTGCCTTCGGATACTGACCTAAGTCGTGGGGGGCAAAGTCATATTTCCAGCCATCGCCCGAAGCATATTTAACTATTGGGCGAAGCATACCAAGAACCAGAGATGGATTATATTTTAAAAACAGCGGCATTGAAGGATATGTTATATCCATAGTGCCTATGCATCCATTGGAATGACATTCTTTTGAAAGGAAAAGAAGATTGCCTTCTTTATCTTTAACAAGCTTATGGGCTGCAACAGCCTGACGGAATGCAAGGGAGCATATGTCAGCATATTTTTTACCATAGGCTGCAAAATCGTCAAGCAGCTCTTGTTCATAATCGGAAGCTATTTTTTTGATGGCTTCAAATTCTTTTACAGATGAAACAAACATTTCGCCAAAAGATGAAAAATGCTCTGTGTAGTATTCATTTAATCTGTCACCAAGATATTCTATGGGGTTTATTTCATCATAGCCAAGAGCCACAAATCCCTTTTCATCTTCTTTTTCAACAAGCAGAACTGCATTGTCGCCATAGGCATTATATATCTTTGAAAAATCAAGCTCTTTATAGCTAAGTTCATATTTATGGCTGACATCTATCATATTAACAAGCTTTGCTTCCGGCTCTGAAATATGAAGATATCCCCAGTCTATGCAAACATCGTCACCTGTTTTGGAAAGAATATTTTGTTTGTCATTTCCCATATATGCAGAGCATGAGGTCTTTCCAAAGCGTACCTTCTGGCCTGGAACATCAACACAACACTGAGCTGATACACCAAGAACAAACTTAATATCCCCTGCTTCATCTGTTTTTCTTCTGATTTTATATTCTATATATGACACAGGACGCGCCATAATATCCAGACGATTTAAAACAAGAGGACTTAAAAATGTCAGCTCAAGCTCAATGGCGTCATTTTCAAAAATATATTTAGTTTTTAAGGGTGTGATATTTACTGATTTTTGCTCTAAATGCCTGAGGGTTCTTGATTTTACAAGGGGTTTTGAAAAGGGATGCCCCATAACATTATAGAAGCAATTGTCAATTATTACCCCGGCAAATATGGGGTTTGCCCTGCCCGACCAGTGTCTTGTGTAGTCGCTGTAGAGCTTATCTTCAAATGACCATATTGAGAAATAAGGGTCAACTGTAATAAGCGGGATTGCGGCAGGACGGAAATTGTCCGGGTTTGTATATAAATTTTCCATCTTTCATCTCTCTTTGTTTAGATATTAAATGCTTAATTGAGGTAAACCTATCTTATTTAAGAATATCACCAATACACAAATGTGTAAATTTGAAATATTAAGCAAAAGGTTTGAAATATTAATGTATTTTAATATACTTAGCTATTGCCTTTGAATTCTGGAAATTATCTATAAACATTATATAAACCACCAGATTTTCCCCTCCGTCGGGAATAGGCATAGAAAGGCTTGCTACTGCATTTGGCGAGGAATCTGTAAGACTTATTTCATCTGCACAAATCCCCTTGATTTCGTTATTCTTATCCATTATTGTCATTACAAAGGTGCCATCAAAGCTTGTCACACCGGGACGCAGAGATGATGAAATATTACAATTAAGATTTGATTTTCCTTTTAAATCTGATGCCTTAACCACTCCGGCACTATCGGCTGTTAAAACATAATCCATATTTATTTCATCAATAAGCACCTTGAAATTAAGAACTGAATCAAACTTAGGCTTCTCACCGCCAACAAGTATGTCTTTTGATATGATAAGCTGAAGTCTTTCATTTTCTTTAAGAGGAGAAGATGGAACAATTGTTATTTCGTTTGCACCATCATATAAAATCTGCGCAGGAATTATTTCTCCTTCATTATTTTTGAAAATAAGCTTGTCAGCTGAAAAATCTGAAAGGGGAGCAGAGGTTTTAACTATAATTCCACTTGCATCGGTTTCAATTTCATAGGAATCCATAAAGTAAAAATCAGATGCATATTGTTTCGACGCTGTATGGATATTAAGTCCGTCAAATTCTGTTACAACATCCTCTGTGCAGGTTGTTTCAAATAACATGGCATCAAAAGCTGATATATCGGTTGGAAGATATCCAGATAAACCACTAAAGACCTGTGTTTCGCCTGTAGAATTATTAGTTATTTCAGCCCTTTGATAATCGGTTTCAGAATTGTAGATAATTCTTATATCATACCATACACCGGACTCCATAGATAATCCGTCAACTGTAGTACCTGACAAAATATCACCTAATATAATCTTTTTGTTCTTAGGTGAAATAGTGGTTACAAGTCTTGATGAAGTATCTTCTTTTAAAGAAATCTTTATGTCATTTTCTTTAGTGGTATCGCCTATTCTTAATTTTGTTTCTGCAACAAATACCTTGGATGGAGCTTCTGTAGCATCAAAGCCTGTAAAACTATTATTTGCCTCTACTTCAAAAAACGGTGTTCCTAAATTAAGGGTATGCAGAGTTTTATCGGTAAATAAAACTCTGTCAGCATTTAAATCAGTTTCACTGAAAGTATAAAGCTTTGTATTGTCAAAATGCATTTCACAATTTGTACCGCCTTTACTAAAGGTAATAAAGGTAACTAAATTCTGTGATGCTATTGCGGTATTATAACGACCGTTTGCTATTTCTTTACCGAGGTCGTCCATTATAATTATTCTGTGCTTATTGGTTCCGGCAACTGATTCTATTCTTATTTTATACCAGGTGTTTTTTTCTAATGTGCCAATATGATTATTATTATTATTTTCAACCTTACCGGTATTGGGAGTAATTTTAAATATGGTGCCTCTGTTTCGGTTTCTTGCAGTATCCCAAGGTTTTATTTCAATAGCAGTTGAACTATTGTTGCTTGAGGGAATTCGAAAATCAAATTCAAACCCATACAGAGTACCATTTTTAACTTTTGCTGAAGATGACGCACTACCGGTAGTTTTTTTCGCATTAACTTCATCAAAAAGAAATGTTGGACATTCGCGTTCATTATTCGCAGTACTTACTGCCACAAGATATTTTCCGTGCGTGCCGGTTCCATCACTATTTATTGTCAGGGTTGTGGCATTGGTTGTCAAATTACCATTATCATTAACCACACCTGAGATACTACCATTTGTCCAGTCGCCAAAACCTGATTCAAAATCATTGAATTCTGAAACGATGTTCTCAGGCCTTGTATAGGCCTGAGTATTTATCGTAAGCATCCCGAAAACCAGGGTCAAGCTTAAAATAATTGAAACTATTTTCATAATTGTATCATCCTTTATATATTATCCTACTTTTTAAGTATTCCGGCTCTGAATTCAGACATATTATTCCAGCTGCCTGTTTCGTGACCGTGACCTATGAATTTAATATAACGAGTTTTGATTTTTGCTGCTATCCATTCATACTGGTCGGTGTCGCCTGAAGATTTTAAGCCTGCTTTGAGTTCTGTGTAGGTTTTACCGTCGGCAGAATACTGAATGTCATATTTATAGTTTCTTGATGCACCGTAGTAGAAAGCAATAGCTATACCGTCTATTTCTTTAACTTCACCAAGGTCGATAGTAAGTGCTGCGCCATCTGTCTGGGATGTCCATCTTGAAACAAAATCCCCGTCCTGAGTGTTTATGGGAACATTGTCCTCTTCGGGAACATCAGTTGCAGTTACAGCTGTAGCACTAAGAAGCGAAACATTTGAAGGAAGACCTACTTCCGGTTCTATAACAATAGCTTCATCTTCTGTCTTTTCAATTACAACAAATTTAACGCTTACATTTCTCTTTATGCCGCCCTTAGTGGCTGTTATTGTAACTTTGTTATTTTCAGGATTTGCAATTGAAACTGTAGTGCCGCTATCGCCTACTGCTGTTACAACGGGCATAGCTTCACCTGCTTTTGTTTCAATAGTATATTCGCCTATGGCTGTGTCGAATCCCTTTATAGGTTCGCCATTTAAATAAATCATATTAAGCTCAGGTTTATCTGATATTTCACCATCGGGAATAGTCCATTCGCTTATGGGCTTAAAGCTTATGGGTTCGTAGCTTAAGCCATCGCAGAGTGTGCATTTGAGGGTAATATTAAGGCTGCCCTGAGTTTTGCCTGTTATTGCAAGCTTTTTATAATTGGCTCTGCTATATTCCTTTATGGCGCCTGTTCTTATCATAGCTCTGTCAATAGGCTCTGCATCCACAAGCTCAAATTTGTAATCTGCAAGGTCTGTAAGGATTTCTACCTTAAGAGTTTTGCCCTGCTTGGTTATGTAGGCAGTTTTGTTGTCTGCAACTGTTGTTTCACTCTTGGAGGCTGTGTTTAAGAACCAATAGATATTCTTTTCACCCTCGGTAAATTTGATTTCATCCTGAACCAAAAGACTTCTTCTGTCGTCGCCAAGATAGAAACCACGCTCATATTTTGTAACATCGTCTCCATAGGTTGATGTTAGGTCGATAACAGTTATAGCGCCTTTTTCTTTGCTTTCCTGCTTGGTGAATTCCGCTCTGGAGCCTATTGCCTGACCAACATAGCCTGTGTCGTTGGTATTTTTGATTCTGCCTGTCGGGTTTTCGGCAATAAAGTCGGCAACGATGTCATTCGGATAAGGATTGATAACAAGGTTATTATGTGCTTCTGTTCTCTTAACATAGAGATTCCATCCGGCGCTGTGATAATAACCACCGGTTACATCCTTCTTTTCGTCACCCTGGTCACGAAGCCAGCGAACTCCGCCAACATCAAATATAAAGGAGCCTTTGTCAAAATGGGTATCTGATTTATTTGAACCACCAAGAATTCCCACATAAGCCGCATTCTTATCTTCATAGGAAGAACGCATTGTGGCAATCTGTAATCCGGGGAACACCTTATCAAGAGGCATTTGAGTCTTTTCACCCTCGGATTTGAGGTTTCTGTAGGCAAGAAGACCTCTTGAACCAAGACTTTGATTTGTGTATTCATAAAAGCTTCTTATTGCTTCCATTCCTGCAGCATCATCATAAAGCTTTGCTATGGTGAAAAGCTCAGGAGATGCAACAACGCTTTCAGTTGTGGTTACATTGTAGTTATAACCGCCATTGGAAGACTGAATATTGAGTCCGTAGCCTATAGCATTGTGGTATCCGGGGTGTGAAAGGAAGCCATAGTCTGTGCCACACATATTAACAAGAGTGTCAACACTCCAGCCAACGCCTTCAAGATAATATGTCCAGTAGCCAAGACCTTCATCTACAGCACCATCGGGATACATAATACCGATGGGATATTCAAGCATTTTAAGTCCGCTTTCAGCTATAAACTTACATTTTTCTATAAATTCCTTGTCTTCGTGGTCATCATCTATAAATGCAATACCAGCCATAAATGCGCTTGACATTGTAACAGCACCCCAGTTACAGGTTTTGAGTATGCCATAGCCAACAGGCACCCTGTTTCTGGATTCAAAGGTATTTGCCATATAGTTTAAATACTTTTCTTCAAACTGGTCGCGGAACCACTGTCTTTCATCTGGTGTGAGATAATTGTAGAGTGCGTCATATGCAACAGCCAGACCATTACCGATGTTTCCGGAATCTAAAAAGCTACCGCCATTTTCGGGGAAGTTGTAGTGATCCCAGGTTAAAACATTCTGACACTCAACCCACATTCTTTCAAGGTATCTTTCCTCGCCGGTTGCCCAATAGCCCACAGCCAGGTCAAAAATTCTCTGACGGATTTTGAGGAAAGGAGTAAAGAGTCGGGGGCCTTCGCTCTGATTGAATTTATAGGGAACAACCTCACTCTTAATATGATTTTCACACACATTTACAAGAGCTAAAAGCTCCTCTTTAAGCCTTGCATCCCCCTCTATCATCTGACGGAAAGCGGGTATTTCATCTTCTCTTATAAGAAGTCTTGGATGCATACCCTTTGAATTCTTTTCTATATCTTCTAAAAGCTTATCCCCTGAGGGTCTGTCGAAGAGCATATATCTCCAAACGACATCTGAATCCTCCAGATTTGTAACAACATTTACAGCATCGGAATATTCTTTCTGTTCTTCTGATATAAGCACATAGCCTCTTTTGTCTGTGTAGACATATTTGCCAAGGCTTTCGGAAATATAATCAGAAGAAACAAAGCCATTTGTTTTATCTTTTATATCGCCTTCGGATATGCCAAGTGCTTTTGCAACAAGCTCTGCGGGAAGATATGTTTTTCCATCCTCACCAACATATGCTCTTTCACCATCTTTATAGGAAAGCTTTTCTCCGCCAAGATAGTATTTATCATTTGCAGTCATAAACACAGTATCGTTTTTAAGAACCAACTTAGCATCAAATTCATCTTCGCCTGTGTAATAATATGCTCCGCTATTAATAGCTTCTTTTTTTGCTTCATCATCAAATTCTCTGAGTTTAGTTCCGCTGTAGAACTTGATGTTATTTACATACATTTCATTGTGGCCTTTTGTTCCAACGGTATTAAAGCCTACCCTTATATAAACAGGAACATTTGTGCCGCCATTATGGAGCTGAATGTTTTCTTTTATTTTTTCTCTGTTAAGATAAACTGTACCAAGTCCGGAATCAAGATTTACAGCAATGGCTATATTTGACCATTCTCCCATTGGGATTTTAGCTATGGAAACACCATTTGACACAAGATAACCGGAATTATTTATCTGCAGCAAAAAGCTGTAGCTTTTATCATTTGCTGTCGGCTGAGCAAAGTTTACCGTTCCTGTCTGAATAGATATGGGGAGTACATCTGCCTGATATACATATTGTCTTTCTGTAACCTGGCGAGACCTTATGAAAACATCGGCAAAGGGACCATTATAATCGGTCTGGTTAAAATGCAGACACTCAACATGGTTTTCGCCAGGCTTTGCCCATTCGGAATATGTCCACTGAGCAAGCTTAGCATCAATTCCTATTTTTCCGTAGCTGTCTATATAGGTAAGACTTTTACCTTCATCTACGGTTTCTTCTTGTGCTATTTCTTCAACCTGGATGTTGTAGCCTTTATAAAAGATGCTTTCATCCTTTGAAGGTGCTATAGCTTTATAAGCTCTTATGCTGTCTATGTAGATATCTGTTGGAACATCTTTTTCGAAAGATGCAAAATTAAATACAAACTGAGCAGGGGCTTTATAGCTTGAATTTAAAATCATATTTTTTTCAACAAGCTTTCCGTCTACCCAAAGAGATAGTCTCATGGAAGCATAATCCACGCCCACTGCATAATTATGCCATGCACCGTGCTTGTAGCCACCAACATAATAGTTGTTGAAAAGTCTTATTTTACCATCATTTTTAAGGCTCATAAGCTTCACAGAGCCGCTTGCAAGAATATCGCCTGTGATAAATCCGCCATCTGTCATCATATCAAAGGAATAAATCATTTTATCGGCGGTATCTGCCATGGGGATGCTCACCTTAAAGGATGAGTTTTCAAGTTTGCAATGGAGTGCTTTATTATTTTTACCTGTTTCGGTAACTCTTGCTCCGATTCCCGCTACAGTCATTATGTCTTTATCCAAAACATAGTTTGTGGGGTAGTTATCAAAGGTTTCATTTATGACGATGTCGGGAGCCTGGGAAATTTCTGCAGCATTTACACAAATGCACTGTGAAAACAACAGAAATGCAGATAACACGCAAATTAATCTTTTAAACATTTAAACCCCTCCTTTACTTAGTATATACTATAGCTGTCTGAACACAGCCATACTCTGTGCGGCATACAACGATTGAACCGTTGCCTTCTCCGGCTTCCTTATAGCCAATTATATCGGCTGAAGTTATTTTTCTTGCCTTTCCGGTTGTGGCATTGTATTCCACATAAACAGGCTTGGATGCACCAAGACGCAGAATTCTTCCGGGTGTCTCCTTCCAATAGCCTTTTGGTGGATTATCTATAACCTTTATGGTCATGGCATCATTTTTAGAAATATAAACCTCGCCTGTGTAATAGGTAATATGAGCATGAGCCATATTGTTTACACCGGTGGTAATTTCATCATTTACTCCGTCTCCGTCGTAATATGGTGTAAATTCGTGGTTGTTATTTATAAGCTCATATTCCACATCAACTCTTAAGCCTATAACATAGCCTTCAAGATCCTGAGTTATTCTTATGCAGTCGCCGGCTGTGGGCTTTTGTGCAAATTGTGAATACATATCGGTTTTAACAAAAAGCTCTTCATAGTTGGAATCTGCAAAGGCTCTTATGAGAATTGATTCATCGCCATCGGGATCAAGAGCTTTTGAGATGCTTGTTACAACATAGGTTCTGTCGCGATAGCCGGGATATTTAACACTTGTTGAGGTGGCATTTTCACGATAAAGAATAACCTTTGGTGTCATTGTGTCGTCAAAGTCATAAACATCTATATAGGGTTCGGATTCGTCTTTTATCTCTCCAAGTGACACTATAGAAAAGCTTTCATCAGCAAATTTCTGACCTATTGTGTCGTAGTTGGTGGGAACTCTGAAGATAAGGGCTCCGCTGAATGCCACACCGGGGGTTCCGTAGGAATACTGACCGCTTCTATAGAACACCTGGGTGTTATTCATATATTTTGTGAGTGAATCGTCTTCGCTCTTTGCAGTTTCAAAATCCCAGCTGGAAAGGGTTTGGGTTTCGGTATCGAGCTTTGAAATCATTCCATCTTTTAAAGCATATCTTATAAGCTGATATTTAATATCGCTTCCGCTCATAAGAAGACTTTTTATGGCTGAGTCGGTGTTGTCCACCATGGTTCCATTAAGACGGATTTTCTTATTTAAGCTGAATCCTTCCGCAACACCTGTGTCACACATTATCTTTATTGCAGGAGCTTCAAAGCTTCCTCTGCCCTCGCTGAAATCTAAAAAGATTCCATATTTATATCCATCCTGACCTGCTGCGCTGAGAGCTGTAAGAGTTCCGTCGTGGGCAATAAGGAAAACATATTCTCCGCCCACTCTGAGATAGGAATAGTTTGCATCAAAATAGGCGTTTGTTTTATATTCATTTCCCTTTAAGATAAAGCCTTCCTGAGATATTTCCTCAACTGCGGTTTCCAAAACTTTTGTTGAAGCATAGATACTGCAGATAGCTTTATCATCGCTCAGAACCACAGAAAGCACCATACCCTCTGAAAGCTGCTCAAAGGAAGACTTATTTCCGTCTATTTCTATGCTGTATTGCACATTGTCATCATCACTGAGGTCTATCTTTTTAATATCTGATTTTGAATCATAGATAATATTTTTAGTGCTGTCAATGGTTGAAATAACAAAATACTTTATCTTTTTTGCAACAACAAAATCATAATAGCCGTCGCCATTTGTATCAATAAGTCTTACAGTTCCGTCGGTAAAATTGAGACTGTCTCTGTTAAACACCGAAACACGACCATTGACCATATAGGTGAAGCCCCTGTCAAGCTTATATTTTAATATTTTGTTGCCTTCTTCATAGCAGCTTATAACATAATTTTCATACTGGGAAATATCGCTTGCATCAAACTCTTTAACATTTGCATTCTCCAATACGGATATTGCGTATACCTTGTTTTCTTTTTCTTTATACCAGGCTGATACCTTAAGACCAAAGTAATCGTCCATTAAAATATCTGTGTCAAAAAGTTCATAATCAATGCCGATTCTGCCTTTATCGGCTTTGTTCTGGTTTATTCCGATAAGACCGACGCTTGTTACTATACCTCTTTTTTCTTTAAGACCGAAATTATCTGTTAAAAGATTTCTTCCGCTCTGTGTTCCATATATAACATCGTCGCCGGAGATTCCCTCAACAATGCCTTTGTCGGCATGAAGCGCATTATAGATAATAATATAGCTTTCTCCAACTGTTAGAATATCGTCTTCTGTTGACACACCGTCAAATAAATCTACGCTGTTTGCTATTTTTAAATATCCATAGGGATAACCGCCCATTGCCTGAGCAATTTCGTCATAGTCCATAGCAGCAATAATAAGCTTTGCTGCAGCACCAACCGACACCTTTCCATCGGGGGTGAAGGTGTTTTGTGATGTGCCGGATGTGATGCCATATTTTTTAAGGGTGTTAATTGCGTTCTGGAATTTGTGGCCCGCTGCGTCGTCAAAGCCACCATCTGAGGACACATTTGTGTTGAGATTTGCCATACGGGCTATCAAATATGCAAATTCGCCTCTTGTAATCTGGGCATCGTCGGGAGATGAAATATCTTCATTTATGCCAAGGAAAGATAGGAATTGTTTTTCTTTTTCTATATCTGCTTCAGCTGCAAAGCCTGTGGTAAAAGCTAAAACAAGAAGCAGAGCTGTTATACTACATAAAATAAATTTTAATTTTCTACTCATCCCAAACACCTCCTTAAGATCTTGCAATCATATCTGAAATAAGATTATATATAAGCTGTGATGCTTCGGCTCTTGTGATGTTATCAAGAGGATTGAAGCTTCCCTGGCCATTGCCGCTTAATATACCGCTTGAATAGAATGAACCAACTGTGGTAACTGCATAAAGCGACACATTTGCCATATCGTCAAATGCCTTATAGCCAACATATTCAATATCTAAAAGCTTTGCAATTCTTCCCATAATCACAGCTGCATCCTGACGGGTGATGCAATTTTCAGGATTGAATTTTCCTTCATAGCCTGTGATAATTCCTGCACCGCTTGCGTTGTTGACAGCTTCTGCATACCATGCATCTCCGGCAACATCATCAAAAGGTGATGAATTTGTGCTCTTTATGGAAAATGCTGAAGCAACAAGCTTTGTGAATTCTGCTCTTGTTATGTGGCTAAGGGGTTTGAAGCTTCCGTCGTTATAACCGTTTATGATTCCTGAGCTTGCCAGAGCGGATACCGGTTTTTTAAACCAGTCGGCATCGCCAATATCTGAAAATCCTGCTGTGCCTTCCTTAAGCTGAGGAATAGAATATGAAAGCTTATTTTGGGCTGCATTTTCCTCGGGAAGAGTTTCATAGCCTGAGCCGCCGCCAAGTGCTGAGCCACCAACTGTGACCGATGTGCTTGAACCCGGTAATTTTGGTGGTTTCCCTGAAGGAAGCTCAGAGGGTTTTGATGCTGTAACAGCTAAATCAAAGTTTGAACCAAGGTCTGAAAGCTTTGAAAAGCTTAATTTATTGAGTTCACCAAAAACCTTGCTTGGCTCACATTTGGAATAATCAGAATTCTTATCTACGATTTCTGATTTTAAAAATCTATAGTCTGTTGTATAGACTTTTTCAAGGCCCTTCCAATTTTCCTGAATTTTAGCATTTGCAAGTGCTGAAGCTGCCATAAGATATGCTTCAAAGCCTGTTTTGCCCGTTACGCTCTGAGCATATGAAATATTTGAAGCATAGTCCATAGTTGACAATATACTGCATAAGCTCTGCTTAACACTATCTGTGTGACGGGCATCGCTTGCATAGGCGGTGTCATAATCTATTCCTAGGATAGATTCATATTTAACAAGGTTTTCTTCCACACCGGCTCTGTCTTTTCCGAGAATAGAATTTAACGCCTTACAATAATTATATTTTTCGGTGAAATCGTTTGAATCTGTGTAGCCATTATAGAGCTTTGACATAATTCTTACAGTATTTTCGGAATAATCGGAATCAGTCACATCAATACCAAGCTTTTTGATGTTTTCTTCCCTTGTCATAACTTCAACAAATTCTTCGTCACTAAGAGATGACACCGAATCAACAAGTGCATCGGCTGCTGTCTTATCATAGCATATGATGCTTTTTCTCTCTGAGCCGCTTTCATCTGTTATATATAATGAATATTTTCCTATTCTGCTATCTGCAGGCATTCTAAGGGTTACATTATATCCCCCGTCTGCCACAAACTGATGATAAACAACAGGAAGGTTATCTTTTGAAAGACTACCATCTGACATACCATCGGAGGTTATTCTTATGCTGACAATACCCTGAGCTGTTCCGCTTAAGGCAAGGTCACCTGTTGCAGCGTTATAAACAGGAGTTACACTAAGCGCAAGCACAGCTGATGAAGTATACACCATGAGAGTGACTAAAACTGCAAAAAACATTGATATTTTTTTCATTTTCTCTTTTCCTTTCTGTTTCCTGATTGATTTCACCTTTTAGCCGATATTGCAGGCTTGCAATAAGGTCTCAGGGTGAGTCCGTCCCAGACAAACAGCTTGCAATTTTCGCTGATGTCTGTATCTATGCTGTTATCGGTTATTTCTGAAATTTCTTTCACATATTCCCAATCATCGTCATATGTAACCTTATAGATAACATATTCTTCGCTTGGGCTTATATCAAAGCTTAGTCCTTTGTCGCTGCCGGAAAGAGCTGCAAATGTTTTTTCACAGCTATATAGATTAAGCTTTAAATCTTTTATAACAACCCGTGCAGATGAAATATCAGAATAAAGCTTTATCCTGAATTCTTCCCAGCCGCCTGCAGCTGATGTGAGCTGTCCGCTTTGCCTATAGATACGGTTTCCGTTTTCGTCATATATAAAATACACATAGCTTTCACCGTCTAAAAAGACTTCGTATGTATTGGTGCCATATTCAACAGGCAAGCCCCTTATTGCCGCAGGGGTTGTGTTTACACCAAGCATATCCTCGCAGGAAAAATACATTTGGATGTAGTTTTGGGTGGTCATTGTCCATCTTGCATGAAGAGCATCAGAAGCCTTGCTTCCGCTTATGATTTTGTTAAGATAACCGGCATTTGCCTCTCCTAAGCTTTTAAAGCTTATTTCCATGCCGCCGTCGGTGGCTCCGCTTACCTCATAGCCGGGTACATAGTGAAGATGAATGTCGTTTTTAATTTTTTCATTAACACTTTGTGCATTATCAGACGGATTGAGTGTTTCAAATGTGGTGTTTATAAGCTCCGTTATTTCATCGGGCTTATAAACTAAAATATCTTCTTCCACAGCTACCGATTTGCCGCTGTATTCATATTTCATAGTGAGCTTTGCATTAACTGCATTTAAGTTTGCGGCGCTTATATAGAATGTTTCGTTGCCATTTTTATCAAAACCGTTTTCCTTACGATATACTTCTTTTCCGTCAAGAGAAACAATTAAGCTATCCGGTTTGTATGGCACAAGGGCAGAAACTGCAATTTCTCCTTTTGGAGAAAGAGTGTAGATATTTGAAGATGTAAACTTAAAATCTACCCCCGGCACAGGAACCCTTTTGGATATTTCTCCTTCGGGCAGAGACCAGGCTGATATTTCTTCATTTTCAAGTCTGCCTATTTCTTCATCATCTGCCAGAGAAAGCTTGGCGGAAATATATATCTTTCCGCTTGCATTTCCCGAAAGAACAAGCTTTGAATATTTATCTCTTGAATATTCCTTCACAGCACCTTCCACACCAACCCCTCTTATCATGTTTTCATCAAGAGGCTGTGCGGCTTCTTTGGAAAGGGTAAAATTATCAATATTTGTTAAGATTTCTATCTTGAGTTTTTTGCCTTGTTTTTCTATGTAGGCTATATTTCCGTCAAGGCTTATCTCGCCGCTGTTCACATGAAGATTCCAATAGATGGAGCTGTTATTTTCTGAAAGGTTTAATTCATCTCTCACAATAAGCGAGCGTCTTTCGTCGCCAAGCATAAAACCTCTTTTATAGTCCGTGACGGACTTTCCGTATATATCAGTTAAATCAATCACAGCCACAGCTCCGCGGTCTTTTGATAGAAACTCTGTAAACTCTGCTCTGGCTCCGATTGCCTGACCTGTGTAGGAGGCATCAGAGGTTATAAGATGAGAACCCATTGTATTTATATTTGCTTCAATAAATTCTGCAAGCTTTTCGTTATTATATGGATTTATAACCAGACTGTTATGCCCTTCTGTTCTTTTTCTGTAGAGATTCCAGCCCTGGGCGTGGTAATATCCGCCATAAACATCCTTTGTTTCTCCGCCAAGGTCGCTTATCCACCTTACTCCTCCAAGGTCAAATATGAAAGAGCCTTTATCAAAATGAGAGCTTGTTGAGTTGGTGCCGCCAAGTATTCCAACATATGCTCCGTTTTTGTCATCATAGGATGAACGCATTGTGGCTATCTGAAGTCCTTCAAAGAGATTGTCAAGGAGAAGCGAAGTGTTTTCATTTCCGGAATACTGTCTGTAGAATAAAAATCCTCTTGAACCAAGATGCTGATTTGTGAGACTATAGAATTCTTTTATCGAATTCATTGCCTCTTTATCCTCATAGAGCTTTGCTATTAAAAACATTTCGGGAACGCTTATAACAGACTCTGTGGTTGTTGTGGCATAATTATATGAACCATTTGATGTCTGGATATTAAGTCCATAATCAATAGCGTCTCTGTAGCCTTTTGACGACAGAAATCCGTAGTCGTCTTTGCACATATTCATCATGGCATTTGCCGACCAGCTTATTCCTTCTATATAATATGTCCAATATCCCAGACCTTCTATTATTGCTCCGTCGGGATACATTGAGCCTATTGGATATTCAAGCATCCTTAGCGAGCTTGATGCTATGAATTTGCATTTTTCAATAAATTCTTCGTTATTTATGCTGCTGTCAAGAAAGCCCATTGAAGAAAGAAATGCACTCGACATTGTCACAGCACCCCAGTTGGTATGCTTTAATCGCGCATCATCGGGAGAGATTCTTTTCTTCCCTTCAAAGGCAGCTGCAAGATAGGTAAAATACTTTTCGTCTATTTGGTTTATGAAAAACTCTTTTTTCTCGTTGTCCATCCAGTTATAAAGAGTATCCCAGGCAAGGGCCATTGCAGAACCGATGTTGCCGGAGTCTAAAAAGCTTCCCCCGTTTTCAGGAAAATTCCAATGGGGCCAGCTTAAAACATTTTCACACTCAAGCCACATCCGTTCAAGATATTTTTCATTATCGGTGAGGTAGTAGCCGGCAGCTAAGTCAAATAGTCTTTGTCTTATAACAAGAAATGGTGTGAAAAGTCTTTGTCCTTCGCTATAGTCAAATTCAAAAGGTTCAACCGGACTGTTTACATGAAGCTCGCAGGAATTAATAACTCTTCTCTTTTCTCCCCTGAACCAATCGTCTTTCCGGGCAGTTTCCTTAAGGACTTTTATTTCATCGGGTTTAATAAACATTCTTGGATAGATGCCCCCGGAATTCTTGGCTATATCTTCAAACAGCTTGTCGCCGCTTGGTCTTTCAAACTGCAAAAATCTATAAACAATATCTGAAAATTCTTCATTTACTGCAGATTCGTCGGAATTAGCATAGTTTCTTTCTTCATTGGAGATTATGATAAAGCCTCTGTCATCATAATAAGCATATTTTCCAAGAACCTTTTCCACAAATGAAACAGCAGGTATATAGCATATTCCGCCTTTTAAAGCAGGAGCGCTGTCAAGCTTTATTTCGCCCGAAAGATTGCTTCCTATTTCAAATTCGCATCCGTTTGCTGATATTTTATTATCACCGAAGCTAATATCAGCATCCAAAGCATCTGCCACATATTCTGCCGGAAGCATCAGCACATTGTCGTTGGTGAAATATGGTTTTTTATCTTCGGCATAGATTTTCTTTTTTCCTTTTAAAAAATAGCTGTCTGTATCTGTCATAAACATAGCATCATCCGAAAGGATTTCCTTTGCCAGGTCATCGCTTTCTCCGGTATAGTAGTAGTCACCATTTAAAAGTGCTTTATGTTTTGACGAATCATCAAATATCTTTATTTTATCTCCGCTATAGAGCTTAACTGCATTTACATAGGCTTCATTATGCCCCTTGACACTCGCCTTGCCAAATCCTATTCTCACATACACCGGATTATAAACTCCGCCATTATGAAGAGGAACTCCTTCTTCTTCCAGCTTATTGTCTATGTATATATCACCGGTGCCGTTGGTTGTGTCAACAGCAACAGCAACTGTGGACCACTCATCATATGGTATTTTTTTAATCTGATTACCATTTACACTTATGTATCCATCTTTATCAAGGGTTGCAAGGTAGCTGTATTTTTTATTATTGTCTGTGATTTCACCCAAAATAAAGCTGCTTGTCTGGGTTGATACGGGGTATATATCTGCCTGATACACATATTTATCAATTAAAACCTGAGAATTGAAAAATACATCTACAAATGGAGTATCATAGCCTGTCTGGTTGAAATGCAAACAGTTAAACTCAACATCTTCCGGCTTTGCCCACTCCGAATAGCTCCAATCGGCAAACTTTGAATTAAGCCCTATATTACCATAGCTGTCAAGGTAAACTGTTGTATTAGCCAAATCCCCTGCAGAAACAGGATGATTTATTGCATGCACTCCTGCAGTCCCAATGGTATTAAAAAGCATACACACGCCTACTATAAGAGTTGGTATTTTTTTAAGCATGTTTTTCATCCCCTTCTACTATAATTGAGATTTGAGCATGGGCGCACTAATCTACATTACCATAGTTATTATATCATAGAGATAATTTCAAAAAAATATAAATAATTATCCAAAAAGTTGGAAAAATTAAGAAATTACAATTTTTGTTAAAATTACCAAAAACGCCTGTTTTACTGTGTTTGAAGGCATTTCCAAGAAAAATCCACGCTTTAATTCGGAAGAATTACACTTGACTTTTGCACAGAGTAATACTAGAATTAAGTTAGAAGTTCACAAAAGTGAGTGATAAAAATGAGAGAAGACAGAGTTTATTTTAATAGCTCATATCATCCGTTTGATATTGAGGTTGCAGGATACAGCTATTGTGATGAATCATATTTTATCAACAGACCCAAAAGTGCTGTGACCTGCATTGAATATATTATTGACGGAAAAGGCTATATAAATCTTGACGGAAAAAATTATGTTGCCAAAAAGGGCGATGTATATATATTAAACGCAGGTCATGACCAGTTCTATTATTCCGACAAGGAATGGCCCTGGGTTAAGATGTGGGTTAATGTCCGGGGAGATTTTGTGCCTCAGATTCTGAATTATTATAAAATAGGAAATATAAATGTGTTTGAAAACTGTCCTCTTCACGATTATTTCAAACAAATGCTTGATATTGCCACAAGCCAGAGGCCTCACGAAGAAATAAGAGATGAATGTAATATACTCTTTATAAAAATAGTGCAGTTTTTATCAGGGAAATATGCCCTCCATAGCGGCAAAGCAAATATTGCCAACACCCTCAAGGATCTTATTGATGCAGATATAAATTTTAAGAAAAATCTTGATGACTACTCAAAGCTTGCCTATTCAACAAAGCAATATGCTATAAGTGAATTCAACAGAGAATATGGCGTTACACCCTATCAATATATAATTTCAAGAAAAATTCTTGCTGCAGAAAATCTTCTTATAAACACAAGCTTTCCAATATCACAAATTGCAGAGCTTCTTAATTTTGATGATGCCCACTATTTTTCCTATTTCTTTAAAAAGCATAAAAACATTTCTCCCAAGCAGTATAGAAATAACCACAAAAAGCAGCATACAGACTAAAACAAAGGGCGTGTCTCAATAAGTGATTTTTCACTAGATTGAGACACGCCCTTTGGCAAAGCAAAATAATATAAATACACAATTTAAGTGATATTCCATCTTTGATGGAGTGATATTTTTGATAAATCAAAAGTGATATTGCAAACTCCGTTTGCAGTTATATTATATTTGCATTTAAATTGTGCAAGCACAATATCACTCGGTGAAAGGCAAATATAACTGAAAAAGCCGAACCATAAGGATATTTTAGGTTTATTGGCGATATACTCGCTCACGCTCGTGCGATATATTCGCTTCGCAAATTCGATATAACTTACGGACAGTCGAGGACGCCTGTCCCTACAGTTGCGATATGATATAAATTCCTTTTTATCGTTGCCGCAAGGCAACATATCGCATCCGTCAGGATATATCGTACCTAAGGTATATAGCAAATTCTGTCAGGAATTTATATCGTTGAAAAAAAGGCATTTTTCGTTGCCGAAAAATGTCTTTTTTCTGATGACCCATCCGAGAATCGAACTCGGGATTGCGCCTTGAGAGGGCGCCGTCTTGACCGCTTGACCAATGGGCCTTATTTAAAATACGATATGTATTATATCAAAAAGCACCGCCTTTGTCAAGCATAAAGACGGTGCTATTTTTTGATTTATTCATATAGCTCGATAGCATCTTTTCCATCAGTTTCTTTAAGACTGACAGACACCTTCTCGCTTTTTGATGTGGGAATATTTTTCCCAACATAATTGGGGCTTATGGGAAGCTCCCTATGACCTCTGTCACAAAGAACAGCGAGCTGAATTTTTGCAGGTCTGCCATAGGATATAAGAGCATCCATTGCCGCTCTGATAGTTCTGCCTGTGTAGATAACATCATCGGTGAGGACAACATCCATCCCGGTTATGTCGAAATCTATTTGGCTATCACTTTGGGTGTCGGGCTTTATATGAAGGTCGTCTCTATGCATAGTTATATCAAGAATACCAACAGGAATTTTTTTACCTTCGATTTTTTCAATTGCTTCAGAAAGCCTTTTTGCAAAAGGAATTCCTCTTGTTTTTATTCCCACAAGGCAGAGACGGTTTACGCTCTGATTATTCTCAACGATTTCATGAGCTATTCTGACAATAGCCCTTTTAAGAGCATTTTCATCATATAGCGATGCTTTGAGTTTCATATAATCACCCCACAGAACAGTTAATAGATATAAGAGAATAAGCCAATTAACAGGGCGGATAATTAAATCAGTCTCTCTTTTTGGAAAGCATTATGTTTGTTATGATTCCAAGAATTAAAGCAACAGCAACGGGAGTAAGGGTTACTTTGCCAAAGGCAAGGCTTAAACCGCCAATACCGGCAATAAGGATAACACTTACAACAAAGAGATTCTTATTATCTTCAAGGTCAACATTTTTAATCATTTTTAAGCCGCTTACTGCGATAAAGCCATAAAGAGCCATGCAGATTCCGCCCATTACGCATTTTGGAATTGAATTAACAAAAGCGATGAAGGGAGAAATGAAGGATACTAAAATAGCACCAATTGCTGCAGCTATTATTGTGGCAACAGAAGCGTTTCTTGTGATGGCAACGCAGGCAACAGATTCGCCATAGGTTGTGTTGGGGCAACCGCCAAAGAAAGCACCTACCATTGAGCCTATGCCATCGCCTAAAAGAGTTCTTGAAAGACCGGGGTCTGTGAGAAGGTCTTTTTCTATAATAGAGGAAATGTTTTTATGGTCGGCAATATGCTCTGCAAAAACAACAAATGCAACAGGAACATATGCAACTGCTATAGCACCAACATAGGAAGGAGTTATTTCGCCGATACCTTTAAATGCGGTTACAAAGGTAAAATCAGGAAGTGCAACAAAGGTTGAGAGATTAACTCCGTCTGCCACAAGAGCCTTGAATGCATCGAAGCTTAAAACCTTGAGTGCATCTATCTGGAAAGCATTACCTATGAGAGTGAATATAAGTGATACCGCATAACCTGCAAGGATACCGATGATAAAGGGAATGAGTCTTGCCATTTTCTTGCCATAGGTGGAGCAGAGAATTGTAACAAAAAGAGCCACAAGACCACAAAGCACACAGATAAGAGGATTTGCCATTTCTGTTCCTGTCTGAAGGTCGCCAACAGCATTTCCTGCAAGAGAAAGACCAATAATTGCAACAGTTGGTCCGATAACAACTGCAGGCATGAGCTTATTTATCCATTCAACACCTGCAATTTTAACAATGATTGCAATAACAACATAAACAAGACCTGCAAAAATTGCACCAAGGATAAGGCCAACATATCCCAAAGCCATCGACACACCGCCTGCAAATGCCGCAAACATAGAGCCGATAAATGCAAATGATGAGCCTAAAAATACCGGGCTTCTTTTCCTTGTGAAAAGAACATAGGTCAAGGTGCCAACACCTGCGCCAAAAAGAGCTGCCGCAGAGCTCATAGAGTTGCCCACTATAACGGGAACAACTAAGGTTGCAGCCATAATTGCAAGAAGCTGCTGAATTGCGAAAATAACAAGCTGTCCAAATTTGGGTTTGTCACTTATTCCATAGATAAGTTTCATAAAAATTTCTCCTTTGTATGTATTTTTATTAATTATTTAATCATTTCAAAGATTTCTGTGCTTGTTTTGTGCATTGTAATTTCAGAACCATTTATTGCTTCCTCCATTATTCTGTTGTAGGCAATTTCTTCTGCCATTTTTGCCAGAGTTTCTTCATTGGCATCAGGAAGGGGAAGTCTTTTTATAATGTGGTAGCCATAGCTTGTTTCCACAATCTCACTTATTTTTCCTTCTTCAAGAGCAAGAGTTGCTTTTTCAAATTCTGCCACCATTTCGCCTGAGGTGAAAATGTAGCCTTCGGGATAGGCTGTCATTCCGGGGTCTTCACCGTATTCTTCAATGAGCTTGTCAAAATCGCTGCCTTTTTTAACCTTTTTATAAACCTCATCAGCAAGCTTTTTTGCCTGGTCTTTTGTTCTGCCTTCAAAGCCAATGAGAATATGCTTTGCACTCATATAGTTTTCGGCATACCATTTCTTTGCAGCTTCAAAATCTTCATCGCTTATTGCTGATGAGAAATAATTTGTAATGAAGCCATCTGCATCAAAAGCTTCTATAAGGGGAGAAATGAGATATGCTTTTTCCTCCATACCATTATACTCTTCGGCATAGGCTTTAAGGGTTTCGCTTTCATCTGCAATAATACCTTCACCTTTATTGCGGTAGTAGCTTGCTGTTGCAAAAACAGATGCCACAAGCTCTGTTGCCTGAGGAAGCACCATTTCAAGAGAAGGGTCGTTTATATTAACGCCTAAATTTGGAAGAAGAGAAATGAAGGTGTCGGCAAAAATATCTTCTCCGTTAACTGTCATAACAGGCTCTTCATTTGTTATATACACATGCTCTGTGGGGGCGATATATTTAACCTTCATTCCAAGATTTTCAGAAATAAATCTGACGGGAACCATCGTTCTGCCGCCGATTTCTTCGGGTGCGGCATCGAGAGTGATTTCTTCACCATCTACTCGGGCAACATCGCTTCCGATGGTGAGAATTATTTCCTTACCGTCTTTTTTTATGCTTACTTCCTGCTTTTCGCCATCCCAGCCAACCTCAGCACCAAAACGCTCAGAAATAATTCTCACAGGAACCATTGTTCTGCCATTTTTGGTGTAGGGAGCAGTTTCCAGAGTGTGGGTTTCGATTTTTTCATTTCGTTCATACATAGTGTCGGAGCCCATTCTGAATTCAAGACCTGCCGCACTTGCACAAACAGATGTGAGCATAATAAATGTCACTGTCAGAGCTATAAATTTTTTCATATCTGAATTATCTCCTATTTTATTGAATTTAATATCTCTACAAATGAGCTTGTTATAATCTCTGCCACGCCTTTTTTAAGCGGTGAGCTTCCTGCTTCATAGCCGCCCTCATCATAGGCTGCAGTTGTGGGATAATAGTAGCCGCCACCGTTTGTCAGGCAACAAACAACTGTTGTGCCAAAGGGAGATGCAGCTATAATCTGTCTGCCAAGACCTGTGAAGGGTCCACCGGGGAGACCAACAAAGGCAATATCACCAAATCTTATGCAGGTAAATTTCATTTCATAGAATTCCGGACCGTCTTTGAGTCTTAAAATTCTGCCTGCGCGGGCTTTTGCTGTGGTTAATTCCATTTTTTTGTAGGGAAGCTCGTCCTGTCTGCCGGCATTAACCATATCTATTATTTCCTGTGCCCACTGAAGCTTATCGTTTTCCATATTGGTTGGAATTTTAACATCCTTTGTGCCGAAGCTTATTTTATCGATGTCAACTTCCACAGTTTTTGTGCAGATAGAAAGAACACTTCCTGCAATAACTCTGCCCATGTGTATTGCATGCTCATAGCCACGGGGAACACCATCAAAGCTATCGTAACAAAGACCAACCCTGTCTGCCTTGGTGGGGGCTGTGTTGATGTGGTTAACATCGCCCTGTGCAGCATTTATAAACACACATTTAATATCCGGAAGAGCGCCTTCCAAGGTTTCGCGAACAAATCGCGGAAAATCGGCACTAATAAGCTCGCCACCGATAACATCGGGGTGAACACCAAAGTTCACTATGTAAATATCGTCTGCGCCGCATCTTTTAATCTGAATAAGCTTTAATACATCGCTTGCTTCATCAAGCACATGGTCGATATTGGGATTATCAACACCGGGGTTTGTCTGAACGCCGCCATCCTTCATACGGTATCTTCTTACAAAGGAAATGTTTTCAGCTTTGCCTTCGGCAACAAAGAATTTAGCATCTTTTAAATCATCGAAAGCATATTTTGCACAGTCGCGCATAATAAGTCCGAGATTTGTTTTATAGCTCTCCACAAGAGCAAGCGCTTCTTCGGGTTCATCTGCAGCAGGTGCAAGCTTGGGACCTGTGTGGGTATGGGTGCTGGTAACAAAAACAGCATCATAAGGAACATTGCAAAACTCAGAAATAATTTTTCTCTGCTCAGCGCAGAAATCATTGGGAATATGAAGAAGATCAAGATTTATAATAATTGCCCTTTTATCATCTTTTTCAATTGCAACTGCCTGAACTTCAAGACGGTCAAGAATTCCCTTTGCATATCTTTTTTCATAGTATCCTGCTATCGGAATACCAAGTGGAGGGGTAATGTCCATTCTTGAAAAACCTACTTTTAAACTACTCATTATAAAACACTCCTTAACACTGTGGGCACACGGATATAACCTATGCTCTAATAATAAAGTCAGTATATCACAAAAAAATTGATAAGTAAATAAACACAAAGAAAAATTATTAGAAAAAATTTTTCAAAAAAGTGTTGACAAACTTATATTTTTATGATAATATATACAGGTCGCGAATGACGACGCGTTTCCTATGGGAGCTTAGCTCAGCTGGGAGAGCATCTGCCTTACAAGCAGAGGGTCATAGGTTCGAGCCCTATAGTTCCCATTTTTAATTTAATATTTGCTGGTGTAGCTCAATTGGCAGAGCAGCTGATTTGTAATCAGCAGGTTGCGGGTTCGAGTCCCATCACCAGCTCCATACGGGGAGGTTCCCGAGTGGCCAAAGGGGACAGACTGTAAATCTGCTGCGTCTCGCTTCGGTGGTTCGAATCCGCCCCTCCCCATGAAATCGACAAGGTTCTTTTTGAATCTTGTCGATTTTACTTATTCCTTCTTCCTTTTTCACCTTTCCCTGCTTTTCATTATGTCGATTTCAGGTAATAAGTAATAATGAATAAGGAATAGGTTTGGTTCAAACTCGCTTATGCGAGTTTGTATTTATATATAAAAAAGGAGGTACAACTATGGACAGTCCTCTAATCACCAAATCAAAACTATTCGCTCTTGATATAATTAAGCTTTGCAACAGAATAAAAAGCGAAAAAAGAGAAAGTGTACTTACTAATCAGCTTATCCGAAGCGGCACAAGTATTGGAGCTAATATAAGAGAAGCTTTTTATGGACATGGAAAAAATGATTTTATTTCCAAACTGCAAATTGCATTAAAGGAATGTTCCGAAAGCGAATATTGGCTGGAACTTCTTATAGAAAGCAATTACTATGATGACAAAAGTATTCTGGACAAGTGTATTGAGATAAAGAAAATCCTTATTGCATCTATTAACACAGCAAAGAAAAATAATATTGATAAATAACCGACAAGTTCTCTTTAAAGCTTGCCGGTTTTCATTTTATAAAAGCTAATTTTTTTGACAAATTATCTATAAAATGGTAAAATATTTTTATTATTTGAAAGAGGTGTTCCAATTGGAAAATACAAACGAAAAAAACATTTCTCAAAATGCATTACATATAATTAAAAAAATGCAGCAAAACGAGCTTACTGAAAGCTATATCTATGAGGAAATTGCAAAATTTGCAAAAGGTGAAGACAACAAGAAAACTCTTTTGCAGCTTGCAGCAGAAGAAAGAAGCCATTATGAAATCTGGAAAAGCTACACAGGCATCGAAATGAAGCCTCAGAAGATGAAAGTTTTCAAATTCAAATGGATAGCTAAAATCTTAGGCTTTACTTTTGCTGTTAAGCTTAGCCATTGGAGTACTATCCGAACTCGTTTTGGAAATACAAATTTTCGATATAATTTCGTCAAAATGCTCGGAAATATGCTCAATATTCCCTGCGCTTTTTCCTCATTCTATCATAAAATTTGTTATTTCTAAAATTCTGTGAACCTCCAAGCCTTGAAAATAGAGATTTTTCAAGGCGGAAGCTTTTGGTAATACGAGGTATGGCGAAAGCGACAACGAAGAAAAAGCCTTTTTTCAAGGCTTGGAGGCGCGTTCAGATAATACTCCAATGGCTATGAAAACGGCGAAGAAAATGCTCAGAATGAATATGAATATCTTGAAAAAGAAATTCCCGAAAGCACTAAGATAAGAGAAGACGAAGAAAAACACGAGGAAGCTCTTCTTAGTATGCTTGATGAAGAAAGACTACAGTATGTGGGAAGCATGGTTTTAGGAATGAATGATGCCTTAGTTGAGCTGACAGGCTCTCTTGCAGGCTTTACCTTTGCCCTTCAGAAATCAAGCCTAGTTGCCCTTTCAGGACTTATCATCGGCATTTCTGCCACATTTTCTATGGCATCGAGTGAATTTCTTGCTGCCCGCTCTGAAGGAAGGTCTGACGCGCTTAAATCCTGCTCATACACAGGCATCGCCTATCTTATAACAGTTGTGCTTCTTATTGCACCTTATCTTATTTTCGGCCACTATCTGACCGCCCTTGCCTGCATGCTGGGAATTGTTATTTTAATTATTGCAGGATTTACCTACTATACCTCCGTTGCTCAGGGAGAAAAATTCAAATCCCGCTTCTTTGAAATGGCGGCAATTAGCATAGGAGTTGCAGTTATTTCATTTGTTGTTGGTATTTTGGCCAAAAAGTTTTTAGGCGTTGAAATATAATTATTTTTAAAAGGAGAGTTTACTTATGGGAAAGAAATATGGTGTTTCAATTAAATGGCTTGCTGTTACAAGCTTTGAAATCAAATGTAATGATTTAACTGTGGTTACAGACCCTTATATCACAGAGTGTGTGGGTACTGATGTTACATGGGAGAATGTGGAAAACTGCGACATTATATGCCTTGGTCACGCCCATTGGGATCATGTTACTGATATTCCCAGGCTCACAGAAAAATTCAAGCCTCTTATTCTTTGTGGCGACCAGACTGCTATGCCGATGGCAAAATGGTTAAACTACACTCCATCACGCATTTACCCTATGTATCCCGATACGGAGCTGGATTTTGGCGATGTGAAAATCCGTGCACTCTATGGCAGACATACAGATCTTAAACAAGGCCTTAATGATCTATGTGCTCGTGTTGAAAACAACGAACTCTGTCTTAAGGACGCCGGCATAGCATCTTTGCAGGCTGTGGGATGTATGGAATACAGAAATTTCCTCTTAACCCTTCCAAATGGCACAAAAGTTCTGATTTGGGGAAATGATCCCACAATCGAACAGATTAATATCTGCAAGGAAATAAAGCCCGACATTGCAATCATCCAGCGCTCGATTCAGCCGGAAATGATTGCAAAAAAAGCAGAGTTTGCAGCAGCTATAGGATGCAAGATTTTGATTCCTCATCACCACGACTTCCGCGGTGTTGATGATCCGGCAGTTATTGAGAAACTCAAAGAAGAATTCTTATCCCGTGTTCCCGATGGTATCTTTGTGACACCAAAGCACGGAGAGTGGATAGAGCTGTGATAAATATATCCGTTTGAAAAAGGAAGGTTTTCTTATGCCATTAAACAACGAAATCGAAAGAAAATGGGTTATTGATCCGCAAAATATCCCCTTTGACCTTTCAAAAGCAAGAAAAGACAAATTGTCTCAGGCATATGTGTGCTTTTCACCGACGATAAGGGTGAGAAGCGAAAACGGGGAGCGTTTTATTCTTTGCGTTAAGGCAAAAGCAAAGGGAAGCTACCTTGCAAGAGAAGAATTTGAAACAGATATCACAAAAGAGCAGTTTGATTTTCTTTTATCAAAAAAAGAAGGTCAGATAATAGAAAAAACCCGCTACACAATAAAGCATAACGGGTTAAACTATGAAATAGATATTTTTGAAGGCTTTTTAAAGCCTCTTGCCTATCTGGAAATAGAGTTTTCTTCAACAGAAGAAGCCCTCAGATTCAAAACTCCGTCATGGGCAATTAAAGATGTTACAGATGATTTCCGATATAAAAATGCCGGACTTGCCAAGTTTGGTATGCCGAATCCGGATAATAAATGATAAATTAAAAATCCGCCCCCGGGGCCAATGTCATTAAGTTAAGATGATATTGCCCGAGGTGGAACGAGTAAAGAGTTTGAAATCATATTGGTTTCAGGCTCTTTTTCGTTATGTTTTTAAATATCAGCACAACAAATAGACGGATGTAAAAAAATCCGCCTAAACA
>JAZRGM010000050.1:0-21689 GCA_045644205.1 Clostridia bacterium
CGAAGAAAAAGCCTTTTTTCAAGACTTTGAGGCGCGTTCGGATAGTACTCCAATGGCTAGGGAAGTGTGTTAATGGACACTATAAGAATTAATTCCGATAAGGTAAAAATAATAGCTCATAGAGGTCTTAGTGGTCTTGAAAGAGAAAATACTTGTCCTGCTTTTGTTGCAGCAGGAAACAGAAGTTATTTCGGCATAGAAACCGATATTCACCTAACCAAAGACGGAAAGTTTGTTGTAATTCATGATACCACAACTAAAAGGGTTTCACTAGATGAATATAACATCAATGTGGAAGAAAATGATTATTCTGCAGTTAAAAAAATTATCCTTCCCGATTTAGATGGAACCACCGAAAGATGCGACATAAGAATTCCACTTCTCAAAGAATACATTATGATATGCAAAAAATATGAAAAAGTATGTGTTATTGAATTAAAAAACCGTTTTGAAATAAATGATATAGAAAGAATGATAGACGAAATAAAAGAGCTTGATTATATCAAAAATGTTATTTTTATTTCAGCTGTTTTTGAAAATTGTGTTGATTTGCGAAATCTTCTTCCAAAAAATGATGTCCAATATGTCACATCAGAGGAAGTAACCAAAGAACTGATAGAAAAACTAATAAAAAATAATCTCAATCTTGACATATCCTATAAACGCCTTAATAAAGAAAATATAAAGCTTCTTCATTCAAATGACATTAAGGTAAACTGCTGGACATGTAATGATAAAAACATTGCCGAAAAGCTTGTTTCCTTTGGTGTTGATTTTATAACCACAAATATCTTGGAATAGGTTTTGTTCCGGTCTTGACACGAACTATAAAAAAATTTGAAAAAAGCCATCTTGAAAATATAAACTGTGTTGCAGATTATATACCCATTAATGACAAAACATCGTCAATAATGATTTGTAAAAATAAATCCTTCGTTTTATATAGCATTAAATTCGCAAAAGCCCTTGTGTTTTTGCGAATTTTTTGTTATAATAAAATGAAAAAATATTTTTGTGCAGGAGATATAAAAATGATAAAAAGTATGACAGGCTACGGCAGCGCCGAAGCATTATATGAAAAGTACAAAATAACAGTTGAAGTCAAATCCGTAAACAACCGCTATCTCGACACAAATGTGAGATTCTATAAGCAATATTCCTTTATCGAGGAAACAGCCAGAGAATGTATTGCAAAGTTTTTAAGTCGTGGTAAGGTTGATATGTTTATCCAGATTGAACCCGTTGGTGTTGATGAAATAAAAGTAACACTCAACGAAGGAGTTGCCCTTGGCTTTAAGGATGCTGTAGAAAAGCTTTCGCAGGTAACGGGTATTCCCAATAATGCTTCAATCTCATCATATTTTCATTTTCCCGATATGTTTACTATCGAAAAAGAGGAAAAAGATAAGGAGCAGATTATAAATGATGCCCGGAAGGTTATCGAAGAAGCACTTGTCGACCTTGGTGCCAATAGACAGCGCGAAGGTGAAAGATTAAAAGAATTCTTTGATTCTTCAATTTCAAATATCAAAGAAATTCTCTCGGTTATAAAAGAGAGATCTCCTGCAACTGTTGACGAATACAAACAGCGAATGAAAGAAAGAATAGAAGAAATCCTTTCAGGTGTTGAGGTTGACGAAACCCGTCTCTTAACAGAAGTTGGCATATTTGCCGATAAGGTAAATATCACCGAAGAAATAATCCGTTTTGAAAGCCATCTTAAGGAATATGCTCATCTTCTTTCAAGTGATGTTCCTGTTGGCAGAAAGCTTGATTTTATCATTCAGGAATTAAATCGTGAATCCAATACCATGGGTTCAAAATGCAACGACTATATAATCAGTAAATCCGTTGTTGATTTAAAATCTGAAATAGAAAAACTTCGTGAACAGGTGCAAAACATAGAATAATTTGAGGTGATAGAATGAAGCTCACAAACATCGGCTTTGGCAACATTGTCTCTTCCGACAGGATAATTGCTGTTATAAGCCCCGAATCAGCTCCTGTTAAAAGAATAATAACAGAAGCCAGAGAAAAAGGACTTTTAATAGATGCCACCTATGGCAGAAAAACAAAATCCGTAATAATATGTGATAGCGAGCATATAATTTTATCCGGCATTGTAACCGAAGTAATTGTTTCAAGGCTTGGAAAGAATCAATTGCTCACTCCTGAGGAGGATAGAATAGATGACTGATAAAGGCTCTCTTATTGTGCTGTCCGGTCCTTCAGGCACCGGCAAAGGCACTCTTCTTAGTGAATTCAAAAAATGCTTTGGTAGTGAAAAAGTTGTGTATTCAGTTTCCGACACAACCCGCAGTCCCCGTCCCGGAGAAATCCCTGATGTAAGCTATCACTACATAACCAACGAAGAGTTTGACAGAAAAAAAGCAGAAGGCGGCTATCTTGAATTTGCAGGTTATTGCGAAAACCAATATGGCACCCCGAAAAAATTTGCTATGGACAATCTTGAAAATGGCGTTGATGTTATCCTTGAAATAGAAACCGTCGGTGCCAGAAAGGTTAAGGCAAATTATCCCGATGCGGTAATGGTTTTTGTTCTTCCTCCATCTCTTGATGAATTAAAAAGACGCCTCATAGGCAGAGGCACAGAGAGTATGGGAGTTATCGAAAAACGCTTTGAAGCTGCAAAAGAAGAATTAAAGCTAGCTCCGCTTTATGACTATGTTATCGTTAATGATGACATCACAAAAGCAACAGAAAAATTCAATTCAATAATTATGGCTGAAAGGCTTAAAACAAAAAATAATAAAAAAATAATTATAGAGGTGTGTGAATAATGATTTATCCAGCAATTAACGACATTATGAAAGCAAAAAACATAACAAGTAAGTATACTCTTGTTGTTGCAACAGCAAAAAGAGCCCGCGAAATTAATCAGTCAAAAGTAACTTTTACCGAATGTAAATCCGATAAAGCAGTTACAGTTGCCCTTCACGAAATCTATGAAAACAAAGTAAATTTCAGAACAGCAGAAAAAAGAAAAATGTCAGAAGATGAATCAATAATGAATCATATTCTTGAAGAAGAACTTTCTTCTGTGGCTGCAGAAGAAACAGAAGAATAATTAATTGTCAGAAAAAGAGGTGTGTCGTGTGATAGCAAAAATAATATTAAATAAATATTCTCACGCCACCGACAACCTCTACGACTATAGTGTTCCTTCTTCCATGGAAAAGGAAATCTCAGTGGGAATGAGAGTTAAAGTTCCCTTTGGCAGAAGCAATCGCCTGAGTGAAGGCTATGTGTATTCACTCTGCAGTGAAAGCGAATATTCAAGCCTTAAGGATATATCTGAGTTTATTGATAACTATTCCTATTTCGATAATGCAAAAGCAGAGCTTATAGCCTTTATGCGTCATAGATACTTCTGCTCATATATATCTGCCTTAAAGTGTTTCATCCCGGCAGGAGTCGGAGCAAAATTTACCCGCTATTTTTCCTTTGATTTGTCAAAAGAAGAAGATGCCCAAAAGTTTTGCGCTCATTCTGTAACAGCAGATAAAATCATAAATTGCCTTAAAGCTTATGGTGCAATGAGTGAAGAAAGCATAAAAGCAGAGGTAAATAAAAGAAATATAACATCTGTTTTAAATAAGCTCGTATCTGAAGGTATAATAGATGTTAGCACAAAAGAAACCGAAAATATCACAGATTCCGTCCGTACCTTTGTCGAACTTATTATCGACAGAGAAGAAGCTGGTATACTCTGTGATGCAATGGCATCAAAAGCAAAGGCAAGAGCCAGAGCACTTGAGGTTTTGTGTGACAACAGTATGATAGAGCTGTCCGAGCTTCTTATGTATGCATCCTGCTCAAAAACTGCAGTAGATGCCCTTGTGGAAAGAGGCATTGCAGCATATAGCAGGGTTGTGTGCAACGATTCCTCTTTTGATTCTCTTTCTGTGTCAGAAAATCCCAAAAAAGAGCTGACTCCCGAGCAGGAAAATGCAGTAAATAAAATAGGGGAATCCATTAAATCAGGGAAAAAATCAACCCATCTTATTCATGGTGTAACCGGAAGCGGTAAAACAGAAGTTTATTTAAGACTCATAGAGCAGACAGTTTCTCAGGGGAGGGAAGCAATCTTCCTTGTTCCCGAAATTTCCCTTACCCCTCAGATGATTTCTCTTGTATATGGCAGATTCGGGGATAATGTGGCAGTTCTTCATTCAAAACTTACTCTCCGCCAGCGTTATAACGAATGGAAAAGAATAAAAAACGGTGATGTCAAAATTGTCATAGGTGCAAGAAGTGCAATTTTTGCACCCTTTTCCAATATCGGTCTTATAGTTGTTGATGAAGAACATGAAACAAGCTATAAATCCGAGATGTCTCCCCGTTATGATGCAGTTGAGATAGCCAGGTTTATTTCAAGGCAGAATTCATCTGTATTGGTGCTTGCCAGCGCAACTCCGTCAATAGAAAGCTATTATAAAGCAAAATCAGGGGCGTTTGGTCTTATTGAAATGCCAACCAGAGCTAATAAATCTCAGCTTCCCACAGTTGAAATATGCGATATGAGAGCAGAAATGGAAAATGGCAATCTCTCCATCTTCAGTAGCTCATTAAAAAATGCAATAGAAAATAATCTAAAAAAAGGCGAGCAGACTATTCTCTTTCTAAACAGACGCGGTTTTTCAGGCTTTGTTTCATGCAGAAGCTGTGGTTATGTTCAGAAATGCCCGAATTGCAATGTGTCTTTAACCTACCATAAGTCAAATGGCAAAATGGTTTGTCATTATTGCGACTATAAAACATCCGTTGCCGCAATATGTCCCTCATGTTCAAGCCACCACATACGCTTTTTCGGTATAGGAACAGAAAAAATCGTAGACGAAATAAATAAGCTCTTTCCCAAGGCTTCCGTCATTCGTATGGATGCCGACACAACCTCCGGCAGAATGAGCCACGAAACCATTCTTAAATCCTTTGGCGAAGGTAAAGCCGATATCCTTGTGGGTACCCAGATGATAACCAAGGGCTTGGATTTTGAAAATGTAACCCTTGTTGGTATCGTTGCAGCCGATATGAGCCTTTCTGTGGACGATTTCCGTGCAGGAGAGCATACCTTTGACCTCATAACTCAGGTAGCCGGCAGGGCAGGGCGTTCCTCCAAAAAAGGCCATGCCATAATCCAGACCTATAACCCCGAAGATGAGGTTATAGTCCATAGTGCAAATCAGGATTATATAAGTTTTTATCAAAACGAAATTGAAACCCGTATGCTTCTTATGTATCCACCTTTTAGTGAATTTATAAATTTTGTTTTCAGCTCCAAAAATGAAAATGATGCAAAACAGGAATCAGAAAGCTTTCATAAGCATCTTTTAAAAGAGCTTAATAAAATAAGCTTTTCCGGCAGCTCCTTTAATCCATGTCAGGCTCCAATGCATAAGCTTGGCGGGAAATACAGATACCATTTTCTTTTAAAAACTCCCTATAAAAAAGATGTTTATGATGTGATAGATAGTGTATACAGAAAGCATCTTTCAAATAAAAAGGATGTAACAATATCCATAGATGTTAATCCAAACAGTATGTTTTAAAATCGGAGGTACTAGTTATGGCACTCAGAAATATCAGAAAACTCGGCGATGATATTTTAAGAAAAAAATGCCGCCCTGTTGAAGAAATAGATGATAGAATCAAAACTTTGTTAGACGATATGGCAGACACAATGTATGATGCAAATGGTGTAGGCCTTGCTGCACCGCAAATCGGCATCTTAAAAAGAATTGCGGTTATAGATGTTGGCGACGGTCTTATAGAGCTTATAAACCCTGAAATAATATCCATGTCGGGAAGCGAAATAGCAGACGAAGGCTGTCTTAGTGTTCCCGGAAAATATGGCAAGGTCGACAGACCCACCCGCGTAACAGTCCGCGCAACCGACAGAGACGGAACCGAATATGAAATAACAGGCGAAGGTCTTCTTGCAAGAGCTCTTTGCCATGAAATAGACCACCTTGACGGAACAGTTTTTGTAGACAAGGTTATTGAATACACAGAGGTTGATTAAAATGAAAATAATGTTTATGGGCACTCCCGATTTTGCTGTGATGTGTCTTGAATCTTTAATAAATGCAGGGCATGATGTTGTCTCTGTTATCACAACACCCGATAAACCCCGCGGCAGAGGACATAAAATGTGTCCAACACCGGTTGGTATCTTTGCTGAAGAAAAAAACATAGAGGTTTTCAAACCCCTTAACTTAAAAAAAGAAAATTTTGAAGAAATTCTTGAAAAATATAATCCCCAATTGATAGTTGTTGTTGCCTATGGCAAAATCCTTCCGCCCTATGTTCTGGAATATCCAAAGTATGGCTGCATAAATGTTCATGCATCTCTTCTTCCAAAATACAGAGGTGCAGCCCCCATCCAGAGAGCGATAATAGATGGCGAAAAAATAACCGGGGTCACAACAATGTATATGTCAGAGGGCCTCGACACAGGTGATATGCTTTTAAAATCAGAGGTTGAAATCACAGCTGACGATAATTTTGAAACTCTCCACGATAAGCTTGCAAAAAAAGGCGCAGAGCTTATTGTCGAAACGATTAAAGCATTGGAAAAGGGAGAACTGACTTCCGAAAAGCAGGATGATTCTCTTTCCAATTATGCCAAAATGATAACGAAAGAAACTGCCCTCATAGATTGGAGCAAAAATGCAAATGATATTCATAATCAGGTAAGAGGTTTATTTCCTGTTCCCAAAGCATTCACATTCTATGATGGCAAACAGCTTAAAATATGCCGCAGCCAAGTTTCTGAGAAACAAACAAAAGAAGCACCCGGCTTAATAATCTCCAGGGATACTTCATCCTTCAGCGTGGCTTGTGGTGACGGAAGTGTTCTCGATGTTTTAACCATTCAGGCAGAAGGTAAAAAGCTTATGGATGTTTGCGACTATTTAAGAGGTAATTCAATAGATGCTGGTATAATTTTAGGAGGCTAATTATGTATTGGTATGGTTTTGACTACTATTATCTTGTATTAATTGTTCCCGCAATAATAATTTCTTTCATTGCTCAGATAAAAGTTAATTCAACATTTTCAAAATTCAGTCGAGTTGCAAATATGCGTGGTATGACAGGTGCTGAGGTTGCCCGAAGAATTCTCGATATGAATGGTCTTTCGTCTGTGGTTATAGAGCATGTAAAAGGCAATCTTACCGACCACTATGACCCCCGTTTAAGAGTTTTGAGACTATCCGATTCAGTTTTTTCATCACGCTCCGTTGCAGCTCTTGGTGTTGCCGCTCATGAATGTGGCCATGCAATTCAGCATGCAAAAGGCTATTCACCCCTTAAAATAAGAAATTCAATATTTCCTGTAGTCAATATTTCGTCAAACCTTGCAGTTCCAATAATTTTGCTTGGTTTTCTTTTCAACACATCATTTCTTATTGATGCCGGAATAATTCTCTTTTCTGCTGTGGTGGCTTTTCAGCTTGTAACCCTGCCTGTTGAATTCAATGCAAGCAGTCGTGCTCTTGCGATTCTTGAAGATAGCTATTTCCTTGAAGGTACAGAAGTAAAATCTGCCCGAAAGGTTTTATCTGCAGCAGCACTAACCTATGTTGCATCAGCCCTTGTGTCTGTTATGCAGCTTTTAAGACTTATACTTCTTTCAAACAACAGGAGAGACTAAATGGCAATAAATTTAAGAAAAACTGCCGCAAATATGCTCCTTAATATTGAAAAAAACGGAGCATACATAAACATCGAAATGAATAAACTTCGCAAAGAAGCTCTTTGCAGCGAAAAGGATGTCCGTCTGATAGGCGAAATTGTAAACGGAGTGATAAAGAGAAAAATAACTCTTGACCACATTATATCCCTTCATTCATCCACCAAGCTCAAAAAAATTGCACCCTATGTTTTAAATGTTTTAAGAGTAGGAGTATATCAGCTCATATTTATGGATAAAATCCCGCCAAATGCCGCTGTTGATGAATGTGTAAAGGTAATTAAAAAATCATCGGTTTCCCGTCTTTCGGGCTATGTTAACGCAGTCCTCAGAGCTATATCAAAAGAAGATTACACAAATCTTCCGGAAAATACAGCAGATGATCTCAGCGTAAAATATTCATATCCTCTCTGGCTTGTAAAAAGATGGGAAAATGAATTTGGCTTTGAGTTTACAAAGGAGCTTTTAAAAAGTCTTAATAAAAAATCTCCGCTGTATATCCGCTGTAATACCCTTGTAAATTCTGTGGAAGAATTCAAAAATAAGCTTGATTTAGCCGGGGTAGACTATACCCAGGTAAGATTTGATGATTTCAAAGACTATAACTATTCCTTCAGACTGGATAGTATAAAGGATATATCCCTTGTTCCCGGTTTTAATGAGGGTTCATTCTATGTTCAGGATCCTGCCGCATCGTTGGCGGCATATCTTCTTGAACCTAAAAAAGATAGCTTTATAATAGACCTTTGTGCAGCTCCCGGTGGAAAATCACTCTTCCTTGCTGATTTAATATCAAATAATGGAAAGATTATATCCTGCGATATTTTTGAGCATAAGCTGAAGCTTATTTCTGAAAATGCATTAAAATGCGGAGCAACATCTGTTACCCCCACCCTTAATGATGCAACCATATTAAATCATAAATGGGTAAATAAAGCAGACTATGTTCTTTGTGATGTGCCATGCTCCGGCTTTGGCATAATCCGAAAAAAACCCGACATCAAGTATGCAAGAAAAGAAGAAGATATAAAAGCTCTCTCATCTCTTAGTCTAGCCATCCTTGAAAACGGAGCAAAATATCTTAAAAACGAAGGTGTTCTTGTTTTCTCAACCTGCACTATCGAAAGGGAAGAAAATGAGGATGTCGTAAATAAATTTCTTGAAAATCATAAAGAGTTTTCTCTGTATCCCTTTGGTGATAATGATAAATATTCAGATGGTTTCTATACATCCTACCCAAGCATTACCGATACCGACGGATTCTTTATCTGCAGATTAAAAAAGAAAGCATAATGCGTGCTTGATTTTTTAGAAAAATATTGTATTTTTATTTATTAAAAGGTGTGAAAAATTTGACAAGCTTAAGAGATTTAACATTTGAACAACTTGAAAATTTAATAGTATCTCTTGATGAAAAAAAGTTTCGTGCCGCTCAGGTTTTTTCGTGGCTTCATAAGGGTGTTCGCTCATTTGATGAAATGACAAATGTATCAAAATCCCTAAGAGATAAGCTTTCTGAAAATTACTATGTTTCATCTCCTGAGATTGTAAAAAAACTTGAATCCCGCCTTGATAAAACCAAAAAGTATCTTTTTAAGCTTCAAGACGGAAATATGGTTGAAAGTGTTGTTATGTATTATAAGCATGGCATAACCATCTGCGTTTCATCTCAGGTTGGCTGTGCAATGGGATGTAAATTCTGTGCTTCAACCATAGGTGGTCTTGTAAGAAGTCTTACCCCCGGCGAAATTCTTGATCAGATTATCTTTGCTCAGCTTGATATCGGTGAGCGAATATCAAACATAGTTATGATGGGAATAGGGGAGCCACTTGCCAATTTTGATAATGTATGTAAGTTTTTAAATATTGTAAATGATGAGCATGGATTGAATATCGGCTATCGCCACATTTCTCTTTCAACCTGCGGTATCGTTCCAAAAATCAAAGAACTTGCCAAACTCGATATTCCCATAACTCTTTCAATTTCTCTTCACGCCTGCGACGATGAGGTAAGAAGCTCAATAATGCCGGTAAACAATACCTACAATATTTCTCAGCTTCTTGATGCATGCAGAGACTATCAGAAAACAACAGGCAGAAGAATAAGCTTTGAATATGCCATAATAAAAGGCGTCAATGATACCGACACCCACGCCCTGAAGCTTGCAAAGCTTTTAAAAGGGCTTTTGTGTCATATAAATATTATCCCTGTAAATAAAGTGGAAGAAAATTCCTTTGAAAAACCTGACACAGCAAGAATTCAGTCGTTTATAAAAACCATAGAAAAAAATGGTATAACAGCCACAGTACGCCGCAAACTCGGAAGCGATATAAACGCCTCCTGCGGTCAACTCAGAAAGAATAACCTAGAAAGGATGTGATAACATGAGCTATCATGGCTTTACAGATGCAGGCAACATCAGAGAAAACAACGAAGATTCATTTTTTATTAGAGAATTCAATAAGAACTTTATAGCTGCAGTTGTCGCAGACGGAATGGGTGGCCATAAGGGCGGCGAGGAGGCAAGCTCTTTTGCCGGTACTCTTGCTATTAGTGCCATTGAAGAAAATCTTAATTCCTTTAAAAAATATTCAGATAAGCAAAAGCAAAATTTTCTTAAGAATACTATTGTTAAAATTAATAAAGAGGTTTATAAAAAATCAAAAGATGACCCATCTCTTTCCGGAATGGGTACCACTCTTGTTGTGTGTATAATATATAATAATACATATTATGTTGCCAATGTTGGTGATAGCAGATTGTATATCATTTCCGATGAAATAACTCAGATAACAAAGGACCATTCCTTTGTAAATGAGCTTGTTGATATGGGTGCCATAACTATGGAACAGGCAAAAAACCACCCCAATAAAAATGTTATAACCAGAGCCATCGGAACCGAACCAAGTATTGAAGCTGATGTATATACAGGCGAAATAACTCCTTTCGATACATTCCTTATCTGTACCGATGGTCTCAGCAATATGGTAGATGATAAAACAATTGAAAATATTGTTAAGGAATCCAGTGTGCCAAAAATAATAACTGAGAGGCTTGTTAATCTTGCAAAAGAAAATGGAGGCACAGATAACATTACAGCAGTAATAATCAAAACCACGGATGGAGGTGACAATCTGTAATGATAGGAAAAGTTTTAGGCGGAAGGTATGAACTCCTTGAAGAGATAGGCAAGGGCGGTATGGCTTATGTCTATAAGGCAAGGTGTGTTCTTTTAAATAGAATAGTTGCAGTAAAAATATTAAGAAATGACCTTGGCGGCGACGATGAGTTTCTCAATCGTTTCAATGCCGAAGCCCAGGCGGCAGCAAGCCTTTCTCAGTCAAATATAGTATCAATATTTGATGTGGGCGAAGATAATGGCTACCACTATATCATTATGGAATGTGTTGCCGGAAAAACCCTTAAAGAGTATATAACTGAAAAAGGTAAGCTTGATTTCCGCGAGGCTCTTTCCATAGCATCACAGATTTGTGACGCCCTGACAGCCGCCCACGCCAAAAACATTGTCCATAGAGATATCAAACCTCACAATATCCTCATAACCGATGATGGGAAAATAAAGGTTACCGATTTTGGTATAGCTCGCTTTGGCACAGGAAACACCCTGTCAACCAACAAAGATATTCTTGGCTCTGTTCACTATATTTCCCCCGAGCAGGCAAAAGGAGTTTCTGTTGACAACAGAAGCGATATCTATTCTCTGGGCGTTGCAATGTATGAAATGCTCAGCGGAAAGCTTCCCTTTGAAGCTGATAATCCTGTTTCAATTGCGATGATGCAGATTGAAGAAGATCCGGAAGAAATCATAGAAACTGTTCCCGATATGCCTGTATCTTGTCAGCACATAACATTTAAGGCTATGTGTAAGGATGCTGATTTCCGATATCAGACAGCATCCGATATGAAAAAAGATATAAGAAAGATTCTATCCGACCCCGATGTTATCATAGATAAACGATTTCTATATGACGACACAGGTTCCGAGCAAATATCCAAAAAACCTAAAAAAGAAAATCCACCATTAAAACCATGGAAGAAGCTTGTTTCAATATCTCTTGCGGCTTTAACCTCGCTTGTTGTGGTAACCGTGGGCTACCTTGCATTCAATTATGAAGCCTTTGAAGCGGTTTCTCAGTTTCTATCCATAGGCACAGACCATGTTGATGTTCCTTCCTTCAGAGGTCAGGACTATGAAGAAGTTAAAAGAATCTGCAATGAAATGGGACTTAAGCTGAATATAGAAGATGAAATAGAAGACGATTCCCGTCCTCCGCGTACAGTTGTATCCCAGATGCCCGAAGAAGGTGAAAGGGTTAGCGTTGGCGATGCGGTAAATGTTGTCATCACAAAAGATAATCAGCTTATAGATGTTGAAAATTATGTTGGCAAAAGCTATGAAGAAATAGAAGCTAAATTAAGAGAATTTGGTCTTGAAGTAAATGTTATTTTTGAAGACAGTCAGCGTCCTAAAAATGATATAATAAGGCAGTCTCCCGAATCCGGCAGAAAAGTTAAAAAAGACGGAGAAATCACACTCTATGTAAGCGGTGGAGTGGATATAACAAATGGCTTTATATCAGTTCCCACCCTTACCGGAAAATATTATTCCGAAGCAAAAGCTCTCCTTGAATCCGTATCTCTCACAGTAGGCACAATAAGCGGCACCCTTCACCCCGAGGATGAAGATAAGGTCGTAGGTCAGGCGATTCCTGCGGGAAGTATGGTTCGCAAGGATTGCCCTGTGTCACTTACTCTTGAAAAGAAAGAACCCCCAAAAGATAATGAAACAATAGAGCAGGGCGGTAATTCCAATAGTGAGGCAAATGGCAGATGAACATAAAAAAAGGTAAAATAATAAAAGGCATAGGCGGATTTTACTATGTAAAAACCGACAGTGATATTGTGGAATGTAGGGCGAGAGGACTTTTTCGCAATAAAGATGTGCTTCCCTATGTGGGAGATAATGTTGAAATAGAAATCTCCCCTGATGGCACAGGTTATGTCACATCAATCGAAAAAAGGAAAAACTTTTTTATTCGTCCACCCATAGCAAATGTTGATCTTCTTTTAATAATTGTCGCTATGGCAAATCCTTCTCCCGATCTTCTGTTTCTTGATAAGATGCTCATTCAGGCTAAAATGGCAGAAGTGGAAGCAGTCATATGCTTTAATAAATCCGATCTTGTCACCCCCGATGAAACAAGCTTTGCAAAAATCTATACAAATCTTGGCTATAAGGTTTTCACCACCAGCACCTACACAGGAGAAGGTATCAATGATTTAAAGGATGCAATATCCGGCAGGGTAATATCTGTGTGTGGATTTTCAGGGGTTGGAAAATCAAGTATCTTAAATGCAATTTTAGGAAATGAAAATCAGGAAGTAGGGGAGATTAGCAGGAAGCTTTCCCGCGGCAAACACACAACCCGCGAAGTTTCTCTTATCGAATATACAAACGGTTCCTATCTTGCCGACACACCGGGCTTCAGTTCTCTTTCTCTGCCCGAAAAAATAACAAAAGATAGCCTCAAAGATTATTTTCCTGAGTTTGAAAACTATGAAACAAACTGCAGATTTTCCGATTGTGTTCACATAAGTCCAAAATTCTGCGGCGTTTGCGAAGCGCTTGATAAAGGGCTTATATCCCTTTCAAGATATAATAACTATAAAACCCTATACGATGGTTTAAAAGACAAAAAGGAGTGGAAGTAACAATGATAATTTTATCCCCATCAATTCTTTCAGCAGACTTTGCAAATCTCAAAAGAGATGTAGATGTTATAACCAAAGCAGGAGCAAAGTATATCCATGTTGACTGCATGGACGGTCATTTTGTACCCAATATGAGTATTGGACCTTGCGTTGTTGAATCATTAAGAAAAGCAACCGATGCAGTTTTAGATGTTCATTTAATGATTTCTGATCCCAATAAATATGCAGAAGACTTTTTAAAAGCCGGATCCGACATCATAACCGTTCACCACGAGAGCAATCTTGACATTGACGAAATCTATGCCCTGACTCAAAAATATGGCAGAAAGCTCTGTGTTTCCATTAATCCCGAAACACCTGTTGAGGTTCTCAACGACTATGCAAAATATGTTGATATGTTCCTCATAATGAGTGTTCATCCCGGCTTTGGCGGTCAGAGCTTTATTGAATCAAGCCTTGATAAAATCAAATATTTAAGAGAAAACTACCCTGAAATCGACATCGAGGTAGATGGCGGCATTAAGCTTTCCAATGTTAAAAAGGTAGTAGATGCCGGAGCAAATGTAATCGTGGCAGGTTCTGCAGTATTTGGTGTGGAAGATGTTCCTGCAACAGTAAAAGAATTTTTAGCTGCAGGAGAATAATATGTCGCGCGCAATTATCGTTTCCAATGGAACAATAAACGATTATTCTTATTATAAAAACAAAATCAAAAAAAATGACTACATAATCTGTGCCGACGGTGGAATAAGGCATCTTTTAGCAATCGGTGTATATCCCGATCTTTGGCTTGGAGATTTTGATTCCTGCAGATTTTCCGAAATTATATCCGGGCATGATGCACTCAAAAGTGTTGAAACAATACCCTTAAGCACCGTCAAAGATGAAACCGACACCCACTATGCCTGCATAAAGGCAATAGAACTTGGATACAACGAGATTATTATCTGGGGTGGATGCGGAGGCAGAATAGATCATATGATTTCAAATATTCATCTTCTTGAATTTTTGAAAAATAAAAATGTAACAGGTATTATTGAAGATGAAAAAAACACCCTTCATCTTTCTTCAGATAAAATAACTGTTAAAAAGAAAAGAAAGTATCTGTCAATTCTGCCAATAAGCGATTATGCTGTCATCAAAAAAACATCAGGTCTTTTGTATCCCCTTGAAAACTATACTCTCACCCGGGAGATTTCAATGGGCGTAAGCAATGAAATACTCTTAGGTGAGGCAACCATTGAAATAGAATCAGGTCTTGTTTTAATAGCAGAAAGCGATGATTGATACAAATGAAAATAAATCTCTATAGAAATCCCTACTATGATGACGACTCCAATGAAGAGTTAAAGGAAGAAGCAGAGTATGAAATGATTCCGGAGTATGACAAAGAGCCGGAAGAAGACATCCAATATGAATATGTCTACTCACCGGATGATAGCTATCCAGATGATAGCTATACCTATGATGAACCCGAAGAGCAGGAAGAAGCTCCTGTAAAAAAGAGAAAAAGGAAAAAGAAGAAACTTCGCCTTATATGGAGAATTCTCATAAAGCTTGCAGCTTTTATTGTGGCTCTTTGTATTGTTATGCTTGCTGTTGGTTATGTTTTTTCTCTTTTTATCCCTCCTGCCACGAATGTTCTGGTTATGGCAACCGATGAAGATGGCACCCGCACCGATACCCTTATGCTCGTCACCTTCCTGAAAAAAACAAAGGAAATAAGTATTCTCTCAATTCCCCGTGACACCTATGTCACCGTCAGTGATGAAAATTTTGCTCTTATGAGAGAAGAATTCCCCGAACCCGGAAGCCCTTCAATGAAAATCAACGCGATTCATCATTTTGGCGGCGAAAAATACGGCGTAGATATGATAAAACAAGAAGTAGGAAATCTGCTTGGGGTAAATGTTGACTTTCATATTAAGATAAATTTTGAAGCTTTTAAGTTTATCATAGATTCCATAGGCGGAATAGAATTCGATGTTCCCCGTAATATGTCATATTCCGATCCCCTTCAGAATCTGTATATAAACCTTCAGAAGGGTCCTCAGCGTCTTAATGGTGAGCAGGCAGAACACCTCCTTCGCTATAGAAGCGGCTATGCCGATGCCGACCTTGGAAGAATAAAGGTTCAGCAGGATTTTGTAAAAGCCTTTGTATCTCAGACAGTATCCAAGGGTACAATTCTGTCTCATCCGGGAGTGTATCTTGATGTAATGTTCAAGTATAACTATGTCGAAACTAATGCAAGATTTTTTGATGTTGTTTCCTATGCTCTCAGCATTGGTGGGCTAAAAACAGACAGCATAAAAACTCAGACCATTCCGGGAACTGCCGCAATGCGCGGCGGGCAATCGGTGTATCTTCCTGATTTATCAGAAATAGATAACCTTATACCGGATAACGCTTTGCGCAATAAAAAAACAACGGTCATAACTCGTTAATCTTCTCGTGTTTATTTCATTTAAAAGCAAAATTCAGTATATTATATTCAATTAATAAATGGATAAACTAAATACAGGAGGAAATTAATGAATATTTTTGATGTTTTAAATCTTATCGGCGGTCTCAGCCTCTTTCTTTTTGGTATGAGTGTAATGGGAGACGCTCTTGAGAGACGCGCCGGCAACAGCCTAAAAACCCTTCTTGGCAAACTAACCAAAAACAAAATGGCAGGCTTTCTGACAGGCCTTGCTGTTACAGCTGTTATTCAAAGCTCATCAGCCACCACAGTTATGGTTGTAGGTTTTGTTAACTCAGCACTTATGACACTTAAACAGGCGATAAGTGTTATTATGGGTGCAAATGTTGGAACCACAGTTACCGCCTGGATACTCAGCCTTAGTGGAATTTCAAGCGATAATTTGTTTGTTCAGCTTTTGAAGCCAACATCATTTACCCCTATTCTTGCTCTTATCGGAACTGCAATGCTTATGTTTGGTAAAAGCAGCAAAAAGAAAGACACAGGTACCATCCTTCTTGGCTTTGCAACTCTTATGTTTGGTATGGATACGATGTCTGCGGCTGTATCAGGCCTTAAGGATGTTCCTGCATTCCAACAGATGTTTGTTATGTTTAAAAACCCTGTTCTGGGTGTTATTGTTGGCGCAGTTCTCACAGCTATAATTCAGTCCAGCTCAGCATCTGTAGGTATTCTCCAGGCTCTTGCTGTAACAGGACAAGTGTCCTACGGCGCCGCAATTCCAATTATTATGGGACAAAACATAGGCACCTGTGTAACAGCTATGCTATCATCTGTAGGCACCAATAAAAATGCCCGCCGCACAGCAGTTGTTCATCTTTCGTTCAATATAATAGGAACCATCATCTGGCTTTTGGTTTTCAGCATTGTTTCCTATGTTTTCAAACCTGTGCTATTTGATAAGTCTGCGTCTCTTTTTGGCATAGCAATTGCTCATTCGGCATTTAATATAGCCTGCACAGTTATCCTTCTTCCCGCAACAAGCCTTCTTGAAAAACTCGCCATTAAGCTCGTTCCCGATAAAGAAGGAAAAGAAACAGTAGCAGAGCTTGATGAGCGTCTTCTTATCACACCGCCGATTGCTATTTTAAGATGTAGCGACCTTGTTTCCGATATGGCGCTTAAAGCCACAGAATCTGTTAAAAAAGCAATAAAAATGCTTTCTGCATATGATGATGAAGCTGCAGAGGAAATACGAAACATAGAAGGCTTAACCGATCACTACGAAGATATAATAGGAACATATCTTGTAAAATTAAGTGCTCATCAGGTAAGCGATGATGATAGTGCCACCATAAGTAAACTTTTAAAATTAATTGGTGATTTCGAGCGTATATCCGACCACAGCGTAAATATCCTTGAATCAGCTGAAGAAATATTGCAAAAGGGTATAGTGTTTACTCCATCTGCAAAGAAAGAACTTGAAACCCTTTGTGCTGCTACCAATGAAATTATAGACGCAGCATATAAAGCATATTCCGAAAATGACCACCACGCCGCAACACTAGTTGAACCACTCGAGCAGGTTATTGACGAACTCAAAACTCTTATGCGAAATGGTCATATAAACCGTCTCAAAAATTCTGAGTGTACAATAGAAGCTGGTTTTGTATGGTCTGATCTTCTCACAAACCTCGAAAGAACCTCTGACCACTGCTCAAATATTGCCGCTTCCGTTCTTGAAAATAACGAGAATTCATTAAAACACCATGAATATCTCTCTCATGTTAAGGAAGATGGAAAGAATAAATATTTTGAACAGTACGAACAGTATAAAACAAAGTATTCACTGTAAAATAAGAGCTGACAGAATCAAACTGTCAGCTCTGTTTTGTTTTATTCTATTAAGATTATTTCTCGTCTTTATATATTTCCTTGAAATATTTGTATGTATCAACTTTTAATTCACCGCATGCATCTTCATCACAAGCAATGATGCCATCTTTGTGAAGCTGAAGTGCGCTGATTGTCCATGCATGGTCAACACCGCCCTCAACACAATGACGAAGTGCGCGAGCCTTGTTGTGTCCGCTTATAAGAAGGAGAACCTGCTTTGAATCACAAACTGTTCCAACACCAACTGAAAGTGCAGTTTTAGGAACCTTGTTGGGATCATTTTCAAAGAAACGGGAGTTTGCAATGAGTGTATCCTGTGTGAGAGCGCGAACGCCTGTGCGTGATGTAAGTGATGTGAAGGGTTCGTTAAATGCAATATGACCGTCAACACCGCTTCCACCGAGGAATAAATCTATTCCGCCATAGGATTCGATTTTTGCTTCATATCTTGCACACTCTGCTTCCAGATCATCTGCCATACCATTTAAAATGTTAACATTTTCAGCAGGAATATCAATATGATTAAAGAAATTGTCGTGCATAAAATACCAATAGCTCTGGTCGTGTTCTCTTGGAAGCCCTACATATTCGTCCATGTTGAATGTAACAACATTTTTAAATGTAACTTTTCCGGCTTTGTTCATTTCAATAAGCTTTCTGTATACTCCAAGTGGGGAAGAGCCTGTGGGAAGTCCAAGCACAAAAGGACGGTCTTCCTTGTGGTTGTTTATTGCATCTGCAATATGCTGAGCTGCCCATGTGCTCATATCTTCGTAATTGTTTTTAATAATAAGTTTCATTTTAATCACACTCCAAAAAAAATTAAGGGATAATTAAATATAATCTCTTTCTTTCATTATTATACATTTTTCTTGATTTGTCCAGCTATTTGCAACAAATTTTTAAAAAAGTGCAAATAATTTAAAAAATAGTATAAATTATATTTTTAATTGAGTGATAAATATTTATAATTATTATTGACAAATAATGTAATTTGGAGTAATATTATAGTGGTGGAATTTGGCGATAAATCAGATTTTGCTATAAAATACAGCGTTACTTACAACAGAGATTTAAGGAGGTAAATATGGATATCTTCACAGTATTAGCTCTCATTGGCGGTTTGGTTATGTTTCTCTATGGAATGGATCTTATGGGCGATAGCTTAAAAAAGCTAGCCGGTGGTAAACTTGAATCCATTCTCGAAAAGCTAACATCAAGCAGATGGAAAGGTCTCCTTTTGGGATGTGTCGTTACAGCTGTTATTCAGTCATCATCTGCCACAACGGTTATGCTTGTTGGTTTTGTTAATTCCGGCATAATGAAACTCGGCCAGACAATAAGCGTTATAATGGGTGCCAACATCGGTACAACAGTTACAGCATGGCTTTTAAGTACAAATGACATAAGCGGAACAGCATTTGTATTAAAGCTTTTAAAACCCGATTCATTTACCCCCATTCTTGCGGCAATTGGTCTGATAATGAATATGACTGCCAAAAATGACAGACGCAGAAATACCTCAACCATCCTCATAGGTTTTGCAATTCTTATGTTTGGTATGGATATGATGAGTGGAGCAGTTGAAGGTTTAAGAGATAATCCAACCTTTACAAAACTACTCACAACATTTTCAAATCCGATTATCGGTATTGTGTTCGGTACAATCTTTACTGCGGTTATTCAGTCATCATCGGCATCTGTTGGTGTCTTGCAGGCTCTTTCAATGTCCTGCCTTATCCCTTATTCAACAGCTATCCCTGTGATACTCGGTCAGAATATAGGCACAACCATTACACCAATTATATCTGCCATGACAGGCAACACAGATTCAAAGCGAGTGGCATTATCCTGCCTGTATATAAAAATGGTTGGTGTGGTAATTGTTGCAGGTGTCTTCTACCTCTTAAATTCCTTAATGAATTTTGCATTTATGTCAGCTGATGTATATGTAAGTCCAACAACCATAGCTTTTGTTCACACTCTGTTTAATATAGTTTCAACAGTTATCCTTGTTCCTTTCTGTTCACTCTTTGAAAAGCTTGCCATCAAAACAGTCAGAGGCAAAAAAGAAGAAGAACACGATATCTTTGCAGCACTTGATGAACGCTTCCTGGAAATGCCCTCATTTGCTGTTGAAAAGTGTAAAGACCTTGTAAATGAAATGATAAGAATTTCCTTTGATTCCTATAAAAAAGCAGCCAATCTTATGAATAATTATGATGATGCAGTATTTAATGAAGTTGAATCATTGGAATCTATGGTAGATAAATATGAAGATAAAACAAGCTCCTATCTTATTAAAATTGCAGGAAGAGATATGTCCATAAAAGACAGTAAGATTGTTTCAGAGCTTCTTCATTGCGTGGGGGATATAGAGCGTATCTCCGACCATGCCCTCAACATTGCAGAAGCCGCAAAGGAAATCCACGATAAAGGCATCAAATTTTCAGATAAAGCTAAAGCAGATATAGAGATTATCACCGCTGCCACCGATGAAATTCTTGGCCTTGCGGTTGATGCTCTTGTTGATGAAAACCTTGAAAAGGCTGCGTTTGTTGAACCTCTCGAACAGGTTATCGACAAACTCAAAAGAGTAATAAAAGCCGGACACATTTCCCGTCTCAGACAAGGCGACTGCACAATGGAATTAGGCTTTATTCTTTCCGACCTTTTAACAAATTTCGAGCGTATATCTGACCACTGCTCAAATATAGCTGTGTGCTTTATAGAAATTGCCCACGATTCATTTGAAACCCATGAATATCTCAAAAAGATTAAATCTGGCGGAGCAGATTTCGACGAAATGTTTGAAGCATACAATGAAAAATATTATATCGAAAACTAATTATTATGAAAAGTGCCTATGCAGTTTAATTGCATAAGCACTTTTTGTTTGATGTTTTGAAATATTGACATAATATCAATCAAGTCATATAATTATTTTATAAAATAAAGGAAAACTAAATAAACAATTTAAAGAAAAGAGGCAGATTTATGCTTATAGATTTCCACACACATTGCTTTCCTGAAAAAATTGCATCAAAAGCGATAGAGAAGCTTTCCTTTGCTTCGGGCGGACTTAAACCCCATACCGATGGCACTCTTTCCGGACTAAAGAATTCAATGAAGAAAAATGGAGTTGATATATCTGTTGCACTAAGCATTGCCACCAATGCCACGCAGCAAAAAAATGTCAATGATTTTGCGGCAGAGGTAAATAAAGAAGAAAATATCGTAGCCTTTGGCTCGGTGTTTCCCTTTGCAGAAGATGCTCTTTTGGAGCTTGAAAGAATAAAAGCTATGGGACTGTGCGGAGTTAAGCTTCATCCGGACTATCAAGGGTTTTCTGTGGATGATGAAAGATTAAAGCCAATATACAAAAAAATATCGTCACTTGGTCTTATCACCATATTTCATGCAGGTTTTGACTACGGTTTTCCCCCGCCCTATGGTGCCACCCCGGAAAAAATGAAAAAGGCTCTTAATTGGTTTGATTCCCCTGTCATTGCAGCACATTGGGGCGGGGTAAGCTGTGGAGAGGAAGTCCTCAGTCACCTTGCCGGACTTGATATATATTTTGATACCTCCTTTGGCTATGGAACAATGCCAAAATACTATGCTGAAAAGATTATTGAAAAACATGGCACGAAAAAAATTGTGTTTGGCACAGACACCCCATGGCACACAGCAAAAATGGAGATGCGTCTTTTAAATAGCCTAGATTTGTCGCCAGATGACCTGGATAGAATAACTCATAAAAATGCCATAAAGCTTCTTGGCGGTAATATCAAGGAAAAGAAAACCTTTGAAATTGACGACGCAGGGGAGAGAACTATTATTTTAATTGAAAAAGTTTCGACAACTCCCGCTAAATATCCCCGACCTTCAGCAAAAATCGCAAAAAATCCCCTCAGATA
>JAZRGM010000051.1:0-75797 GCA_045644205.1 Clostridia bacterium
ATGGTATCAAAACCCCTTCCACAGAAAAAGCAGTATAGTATATTTTAGAGTGATAAGGTTTCCCCTTAACTCTTTCAAGAGGCAACCTAACAAGTGTGTTTTGTATGGGGTGCGAGCAAGGGAAAATTTTTTCAGCAAACGAGATAAAACCCGCCATACCGAAAAAATGGTGCTTCGCACCTTGGGGCGGGTAAACCAGCTTAAAATTTAAGATATGCAAATATTTGAAAATAAAAATATTTTAAAAAAAGTATTGACAAAGTGTAATCTCGGTGCTATAATACTTTGGAAAGCAAAGCAGAGGTCCACCTCTCACCTTGCGGTTTAAAGGTACCAGTAGGGTTAATACTTATTCTGTTTATGTATAAGTGGGTGGATTTTGCCCACTTTTTTTATTGCTCCACAGAGCATAAAAAGGCAAAATGCAACGCTTTTGTTAATTTATTTTTTGGAGGTGCTTCGTCATCAGCAGCAAAGAATTAATGATTAATGAAGAAATCAAAGACAAAGAGGTCAGATTAATTGATTCCGATGGCTCACAGCTTGATGTTGTAAACATTGAATTTGCCATGAAAAAAGCCGAAGAAAGAGGGCTTGATCTCGTTAAGATTGCTCCTCAGGCAAAACCACCCGTTTGCAAAATAATGGATTATGGTAAATATCGCTTTGAGATGGCAAAAAGAGAAAAGGAAGCAAAGAAAAATCAGAAAACTGTAAGCATTAAAGAAATCAGAGTCAGTCCATCAATAGATGTTCATGATTTCGACACCAAGGTTAATCATACCAAAAAGTTCTTAAGTTCAGGTGACAAGGTCAAGATAACTGTTCGATTCAGAGGCAGAGAACTTCACCACACCCAGATAGGAAACGAGCTTCTTGCAAAATTTGAAGCCGCAGTTTCCGAGGTGGGCAATGTTGAAAAAGCTGCTAAGTTAGAGGGCAGAAATATGTCTATGACCGTTGCCCCAAAATAATTTACTTTTCATCTAAAATATTGGAAGGAGTGTATTAAGACTATGCCTAAAATCAAAACTCATAGAGGTGCGGCAAAAAGATTTGGTCTTACCAAAAACGGAAAGGTTAAAAAGAACCAGGCTTTCAGAAGACACATATTAACAAAGAAATCCACAAAGAGAAAGAGAGCTCTCAGAAAGCATACTTATGCATCAAAGGCAAATGCAGCTACAATCAAGAGACTTATTCTGTATAAATAAAATCGAAGGAGGCGTTTTAAATGGCTAGAGTAAAAGGCGCTATGGCTACAAGAAAAAGACGAAAAAGAGTTTTAAAGCTCGCAAAGGGTTATAGAGGTGCAAAGAGTAAGAATTTCAGAACTGCGAAACAGGCAGTTATGAAATCACTCGTTTACGCATATATCGGCAGAAAGCAGAGAAAAAGAGATTTCAGAAGACTCTGGATCACAAGAATCAGTGCAGCAGCTAAGCTTAATGGCATTAACTACTCACAGTTTATGAATGGTCTTAAGAAAGCAGAAATCGACATTAATAGAAAAATGCTTTCCGAAATCGCAATTGCTGATCCTGCAGCTTTCACTCAGCTTGTAGAAAAAGCAAAAGCAGCTTTAAACTAATATAGTTATTTTTCAAAGGGACTGTAAAAGAACAATTGTTTTTTTACAATCCCTTTTTTGTTGTAGGGGCTGGCGTCCCCGACAGCCCGATAAGCTTAATAATTATATATTATATTCGTGCCTTAACATTGTAATAAACCCCTTCTTCCCTTCATATAATGTACAAACATTATTTTGATGAGAGGTTGAAAAAATGGAGTTAAAGCATAAAAGTATCAAAGCTTGCCCATGGGCAAAAAAATTGCAGACAGGGTGTAGTGCCGCTGTGGATATCATAGTTCCCGACACAAAGCCCGACATATATCGCATACTCTGTGTCAATGCTGTGGCAGATCTTGAGGAACGCTACATAAGAAAAGATAAAATAATCTATTCCGGTATCGTTAAATACACAGTGCTCTATACAGGTGAAAATGAAAGAAGCACAGTCTATACCATAGAGCATACTGCCCCCTTTAATCATCAGGCAGATCTTAATGAGTCTCCAGAAGACGCTTTGTGCATCACCAATTGCTTTGTTGCATCAACAGATTTTAATGTTAAAAATTCAAGAAAAATCTCAGCATCAGCTCAGCTTATTCTAGATACTGATGCAATAAAATATGAAACAATAGATTTTCTTGAATCGGTTGAAGGCGATGACTGCGCTCCGTGTAAAACAGATAATGTGATTGCAGATGCTTCTGTTTCAACAAAAGAAGTTGAATTCACCTTGTCTGACATAATACAAATTCCAATGGCAGATGAGGGAGAAATATACGATTTTAATGTTCGAATAGATTCCATCGACACAAAAACCGTAAACAACAAAGCTATTCTAAAAGGAAACCTTCCTGCAAAAGTGTTTTTCACAAGTCTTGGTCAGCTTTCATCATATGAAACAGAATTCACCTTCACAGAAATCGTCGACCTTGATATGGCAACTCCCGACAGTATCCTGAGTTCAAATTTCACCGTTGCATCTGCCGACTATATTCTAAATAGCTCAGATGATGAAAAAACGATGGATGTAGATATAAAAATAAAAGGCTATATCCGTGTTTTTGAAAAGCTCGACTGCAGCTTTGTTTCCGATATCTATAGTCCCGATTATATCAGCAGCGTGTCAAAATGTAATACCCGCCTTGAAAATTATCAAAGCCTTGGTGACACAAGTATTACCTTAAAAGAGAGTATCCCCATGTGCGAGGGTGACGAAGCAATATCGAAGGTTCATTATATGAGTGTGTATCCTTCATATAAAAATGTTTCCTTTAAGGATTCATCTGTCAGCGTTTCAGGCATAGCATCCGTCAGCATTATTTATTCAGATTCAGAAGATGGCTTAAATAGTGTAAAAAAGGAAATTCCCTTTGAGACTGATTTCCCTTGCAATATGTGTGATAGTCGAAGCCTGTGTGATGTATCAGTTATGGCTCAGAACTATAGCTATGTTCTTTCCTCGTCCTCCGAAATACAAACAAGGATTGTTTTAAAGGTTTCAGCAGGAAAAACAGACTACATTCCCCTTGATGCTGTTTCCGACTTTTCCGAGGATAAATCAATGCCAATTGATAAATCCGCCCAGGCAAGCATAACAGTTTGCTATCCTGAAGGTGATAAAACCCTCTGGGACTATGCCCGTATATACCACACAACCGTAGATGAAATATCTGCAGTTAATTCCATCGACAGCGCGTCTTCTCTGTGTCCCGGAAAGGCACTCCTGATTCCCAAAAGACGCCATATCAAAAATTGAATATAAATTCTTTTCTTTGGGATAAAATCGGGCTTTCTCTTCTTGTTTTTTGTGGCTTTTTTGTCCTGTTTCGTCTGGGTGCTTTTCAGCTTGTTCATTTTCCTTTGTGGTGGAAAAAAACTTTTGGCTCTCTTTTTAAAAAAGAAAGCAGGCAATCTGGAAAAGCTGCAATTTCTCCTTTTGGAGCTTTGTGCACATCCCTTGCTGCAACAATAGGTGTTGGCAATATTGTCGGCGTCAGCACAGCCATCTGCATCGGTGGTCCGGGTGCAGTATTCTGGATGTGGGTAGCGGCATTTTTGGGGATGGGCACAAGCTATGCCGAAAATGTTCTCGGAATATATTTCCGCCGCAAAAATTTTAAGGGAGAATGGTGTGGTGGGCCGATGTACTATCTCTCCGATGGCATCGGCTCAAAAAAAGGCTTGAAGCTATCCGGCAAAATTATGGCATATCTTTTTTCTGCCTTCACAGTTCTCGCATCCTTTGGCATAGGTTCAATAGGGCAGGTAAATAAAATAGTCATAAATCTTTCATCAGCTTTTCCGGTGGATTTTCCCAACACAATAAGTATACCGGGCAGGATAGATATCTATTCTTTAATATTAGGTATTTTTCTTTTTATAATGGCGTTTGCGGTTTGTTTTGGCGGTATAAAGCAGATTTCCTCCTTCACAGAAAGAATAGTTCCCTTCATGATAATTCTTTTTATATCAGGCTCACTGTATGTCATTTTAAAGAATGTAGAAAATGTTATCCCTGCATTTAGGTCAGTTTTTTCATCTGCATTAAGCATAGAATCTGCTGCGGGAGGAGGTGTGGGAACTATCTTTACCTCAGCCTTTACCCAAGGGTTTAAAAGAGGAACCTTTTCAAATGAAGCAGGCCTTGGCTCAACTGTTATCGTTAATTCATCCACATCACTTAATGAACCCTGTGAACAGGGTATGTGGGGAATGTTTGAAGTCTTTGCCGACACCATCCTCGTCAGCACAGCAACCGCCCTTGTTATCCTCACATCCGGAAGCTATAATCTTTCTGATAATAGCTTTATAGGAAGCGATGCCACCCTTGTGGCAACTTCATTCAATATGAATTTTCCCGGAGAAAACCTCGGCGGTAAATTTATTGCTTTTTGTATTTTTCTTTTTTCTTTTACCACCGTCGTAGGCTGGAATCACTATGGAGCCAAGGCGTGGGAATATATTTTTGGTGAAGAAAAGGTTATGATATTTAAGCTCCTTCATCTTTTGTCAATTCCCATAGGTGCGGTAATTAGTTCATCCTATGCCTGGATTGTTTCGGATATTTTCAATGCTCTTATGATGATTCCAAACCTTATAGCTGTTATACTCCTTATCGGCACCACCAAAAAAATAACACGCAACTATATTCTCCGCAAGAAAAAGGGAAAGAATATAACGCCACTAATATCTTATTTAAAATAAAAATTCATTATCTTTATGTGAGAGACCGGGTTAATAAAATCCGGCTCTCATTTTTTGAAAAATACGGAATTTTTTCTTGACAATATAATATCTGTATGCTATTATTAATAAGGTACGTGAAACGAGTTTTGCATACCATGTCTTTAAATCGATACAGAGATATCGGCAAGATAAAAACTATTAGTTTATGGTGTGCAAATGTAGATTTGTGCATGATTTTTTTGTGTGTTTTTCGCTTGCCGCATTTCCGGCAGGCTTTTTTTGTATAATTATAGAGGAGATTAATAATGAATAAAGAACTAAGGACAAAAGCATATGAGGTAATAAAAAAAGCAGGCACAACTGTTTCTAATTTTAATTCCTCAGATGTTGTATCTTCTTTTTTAAATGGTAATTTTGTTTGTTTTCCCGGTTTTGCAGATGTTCATGTACATCTTCGTGAGCCGGGATTTTCTTATAAAGAAACCATTTTATCAGGCACCCTGGCTTCAGCTCGCGGCGGCTTTACCGATGTTTGCTCAATGCCGAATCTAAGTCCTGTGCCCGATAGCCTGGATAATCTTAATATTCAGCTGGATATAATCAAAAAAGATGCTTTAATAGGAGTTCACCCTTATGGCTCAATAACAAAAGGTGAAATGGGGGAATTCCTTTCCGATATGGAAGATATGGCTCCATATTGCATAGGTTTTTCCGATGATGGTAAAGGTGTTCAAAGTGAAGAGATGATGACTTTAGCCATGGAAAAAGCAAAAAGCCTGGGTAAAATAATAGTTGCCCATTGTGAAGAAAATTCTCTTCTTCGCGGCGGATATATTCACGATGGTGAGTATGCTAAAGCTAATGGTCACAAAGGCATCTGCTCCGAAAGTGAATGGCGTCCCATAGAAAGAGATATAGAGCTTGTAAAAAAGACTGGTGTTTCCTATCATGTGTGTCATATATCCACCAAAGAAAGTGTTGATATTATCCGCCGTGCAAAAAAGGATGGAGTGGATATAACCTGTGAAACAGGTCCCCACTATCTTCTTTTAAATGATATGTGTTTAAAAGAAGAAGGCAGATTTAAAATGAATCCGCCAATAAGAAGCGAAGAAGACCGCCTTGCTCTTATCGAAGGTATAAAAGATGGCACCATAGATATGATAGCCACCGACCATGCCCCTCATAGTGCAGAAGAAAAAAGCAAAGGTCTTGAAAAAAGCCTTATGGGTGTTGTTGGAATAGAGACATCCTTCCCGCTTATGTATACAAACTTTGTTAAAACCAGAATCATAAGCCTTGAAAAGCTTATGGATTTAATGTGCTATAATGCAAGACGACGCTTTAATATCCCCCTTGGCGATAGCTTCACCATATGGGATTTAAATGATAAATATGAAATCAATCCAGACGATTTTGTTTCAAAAGGAAAAAGCACTCCCTTTGAAGGCTTTGAAGTTTATGGAAAATGTCTCTTAACAGTTAAAGACGGCAAAATCGTATGGCAGAATAAATAATAACAGGAGGAAGAAAAATGGCAAAAAGAACAGATATTAAAAAGGTACTTATCATAGGCTCAGGTCCTATCGTTATAGGTCAGGCAGCAGAATTTGACTATGCAGGCACCCAGGCATGCCTTGCACTTAAAGAAGAAGGCTATGAGGTGGTTCTTGTAAATTCCAACCCAGCCACCATCATGACCGATACCTCAATTGCCGATAAGGTATATATGGAACCTCTCACCCTTGAATATCTTGCAAAGATTCTCCGCTTTGAACGCCCCGATGCTATTGTTCCCGGCATAGGCGGACAGACTGGTTTAAACCTTGCAATGCAGCTTGAGAAAAAGGGCATCTTAAAAGAATGTGGAGTAGAGCTTCTCGGCACAAGCAGCGAAAGTATTGAAAGAGCGGAAGACCGTGAACTTTTCAAAGAACTCTGTGAATCAATAGGTGAGCCTGTTATCCCTTCAGAAATAACATATTCCATCGAAGAAGCAGTTGATGCTGCTGCAAGAATAGGCTATCCCGTTGTTCTTCGTCCTGCCTTCACTCTTGGCGGCACAGGCGGTGGCTTTGCAAATAATGAACAAGAACTCAGAGAAATCGGTGCAAATGCTTTCAAACTTTCTCCTGTTCACCAGGTTCTTGTTGAAAAGAGCGTTAAAGGTTATAAAGAAATTGAATTTGAGGTAATGCGTGATTCAGCCGACCATGCCATAACCATCTGCGGTATGGAAAATATCGACCCCGTCGGCGTTCACACAGGTGACTCAATTGTTGTAGCCCCAATCCTCACCTTAAATGACCACGATTTAAAAATGCTCAATAATAGTGCTATAAAAATCATTCGTGAGTTAAAAATTGAAGCTGGCTGTAATGTTCAGTTTGCCCTTATTCCTGCTTCAAGCGAATATTATCTCATTGAGGTTAACCCCAGAGTATCCCGTTCATCAGCCCTTGCATCAAAAGCAAGTGGATATCCCATAGCAAGAGTAACAGCAAAAATCGCTCTCGGTATGCTTTTAGAGGATATAACCATTGCCAACACAACTGCCGCATTTGAACCCAGCCTTGATTATATAGTTGCAAAATTCCCCCGCTTCCCCTTTGATAAATTTGCTTCTGCCACAAATAAACTCGGCACACAGATGAAGGCAACCGGAGAGGTTATGGGAATAGGTTCCACTCTGGAAGAATGTATGCTCAAATCCGTTCGTTCATTGGAAACAGGTGTGTTCCATTTCTATCACGAAAAATTTAATTCAATGTCCAATGAAGAAATAGTAAAATATATCAAAACCTTCCGCGACGATAATATCTATGGTATCTCCGAGCTTTTAAGACGCGGAATGAGCGTAGATGAGCTTCACGAAATCACAGCCATCACAGCATATTTCCTTGAAACCATCAAGAAAATTGTAGATTTTGAAAAAGTTATAGCTGAAAATAAAGAAAATGTTGAAATTCTCCGCGAAGCCAAGAAAATGGGCTTTGGCGATAAGATGATAGCTAAGCTCTGGGGTGTTCCCGAACTTAAAGTCTATGAAATGAGATGCACAGAGGATATATTCCCCGTATTTAAAATGGTTGACACCTGCCACACAAATGCCTACATTCCATATTTCTATTCAAGCTATACAGGTGAAAATGCATCCAGACTTACCGACTCCAAAAAGATAATTGTTTTGGGTGCAGGCCCCATAAGAATCGGCCAGGGTGTAGAATTTGACTATTCCACAGTTCACGCTGTTACCACCATCAAAAAATCGGGCTATGAAGCTATTATAATCAATAATAACCCCGAAACTGTTTCAACCGACTATACTACAGCCGATAAGCTTTATTTTGAACCCCTCACTCCCGAAGATGTAATGAACATTGTTCATTTTGAAAAACCCGAAGGCGTTATAGCATCTCTCGGCGGTCAGACAGCCATCAACCTTGCAGACCCATTAATGAAATTGGGCGTTAAAATCATCGGAACCGACTGCGAAGCAATAGAAAAAGCAGAAAACAGAGATTCTTTTGAAAAAATTCTTAAAGAATTAAATATTCCTCAGCCCTCAGGCAGAGCTGTTACCAAAATCGAAGATGGTGTTAAGGCTGCATCCGAAATCGGCTATCCCGTGCTTGTTCGTCCGAGCTTTGTTCTTGGCGGAAGAGCTATGCAGATTGTAGGTAATGAAGAAAAACTTCGTCACTATCTCAAAACAGCAGTTGAAATAGACGAAGATAAGCCCGTTTTAGTTGATAAATATATTTCCGGCAAAGAGGTTGAAGTTGATGCCATCTGTGACGGAACCGATGTTTTCGTTCCCGGTATTATGGAGCTTATCGAGCGCACAGGCGTTCATAGCGGTGATTCTATAAGTGTTTACCCAACATTCAGCGTTTCCGATAAGGTAAAAGGCACAATCCTCAGCTACACCAAAAAGCTTGGCCTTGGAATAGGCATAGTTGGTCTTTATAACATTCAGTTTATAGTTGACAAGGATGAAAATGTTTTTGTTATCGAAGTTAACCCTCGTTCATCAAGAACAGTTCCCTTCCTTTCAAAAGCCACAGGCTATAGCCTTGCTGATATTGCCACCGAGGTTATTATGGGTAAAACATTAAAAGAGCAGGGTATCTTCGGAATATATCCTGCAGAAAAGAATCGCTGGTATGTAAAGGTTCCAGTGTTCTCATTCAATAAAATCCGCGGTCTTGATGCTTATCTCTCACCCGAAATGAAATCAACAGGTGAAGTTATAGGCTATGACGATAAGTTAAACCGTGCAATGTATAAAGCACTCCAGGCATCCGGAATGAAGCTTCAGAATTATGGCACAGTTCTTGCAACAATTGCCGATGTGGATAAAGAGGAAGCACTTCCCTTAATCCGTCGCTTCTATAACCTTGGCTTCAACATTCAGGCAACAGCCGGCACAGGTGAATTTTTAAAGAACAATGGCATCCGCACTCATGTTCTTTCAAAAATCAGTGAAGGCAGTGAAGAAATTCCCGATGCTATCCGTCAGGGACACATTGCCTATATAATCAATACAAGCAATGTAGCCGGCTCTGATAATATCGTAAATGATGGTCACGACATCCGCAAGCTTGCCACAGAAAACAATGTAAACATCTTCACATCCCTTGACACAGTATCAGTTCTTCTGGATGTTTTGGAAGAGACAACTCTCTGCATATCAACAATAGATGCGTAAATTAAAAAAAACATTTTAGGGAATGCATTTTTGCATTCCCGTGTTTTGAAAGGAAATAAAAAATGCTTCAGTCAATTTTTACTGTAGAAGAAAATTTGAAAATCGCCAAAGATGTTATGAAAATGACCTTAACAGGCGATACCTCTCATATAACAAAATCAGGACAGTTTGTAAATATCAAGATTGATGGTCTGTTTTTAAGACGCCCCATATCAGTTTGTGATGTGGAGGGAAATTGTCTCACCCTTATCTATAAAATAGTAGGCGAGGGCACAGAGAAGATGGCAGAAATGCCCAAAGGCACAAAGCTCGATATTCTAACAGGCCTTGGCAATGGCTACGATTTAAGCCTTAGCGGAGATAGACCGCTTTTGGTTGGTGGTGGTGTTGGTGTTCCGCCAATGTATTATCTTTGCCGCCTTCTTGTAAAGGAAGGTAAAAAGCCTTCTGTAATCCTTGGCTTTAATTCAAAAGACGATGTGTTCTATGAAGAAGAATTCAAAAAGCTTTCATCTGATGTAAGAGTTGCCACAGCTGATGGCAGCTATGGAATAAAAGGCTTTGTAACCGATGCCCTAAATGACCTTGACTATACCCACTTCTTCAGCTGCGGTCCTGAGCCTATGCTCAAAGCTCTCTGCGACAAAACCACAACAAGTGGTCAGCTAAGCTTTGAAGAAAGAATGGGTTGTGGTTTTGGTGCTTGCATGGGATGCTCCTGTAAAACAAAATATGGCAATAAGCGCATTTGTAAAGACGGTCCTGTGCTTGTAAAGGAGGAAATAATATGGTAAACACAAAAGTAAACCTTTGCGGTCTTGATTTAGATAATCCCATTATTCCTGCCAGCGGCACTTTCGGTTTTGGTTATGAATTTGCTGAAATATATGATATAAATGTTCTCGGTTCCTTTTCTTTTAAAGGCACTACCTTAGAATCACGATTCGGAAACCCAACCCCAAGAATTGCCGAATGTACATCGGGTATGATAAATAGCGTAGGTCTTCAGAATCCCGGCGTTGATAAGGTTATATCCGAAGAACTTCCAAAGCTAAAAAAATGCTTCAATAAAAAGGTTATTGCAAATGTCGGAGGATTTTCTCTTGAAGAATACACCACAGTCTGCGAAAAGCTGGATAACCAGGAACAGGTCGGCATATTGGAAGTTAATATAAGCTGTCCTAATGTGCATAACGGTGGAATGAGCTTTGGCACAGATCCCCAGATGGCATATAAAGTCACAAAAGCAGTTAAGGATGTTTGCAAAAAGCCTGTCATCATAAAGCTTAGTCCCAATGTAACGGACATAGTATCTATAGCAAAAGCGTGTGAAGATGCAGGGGCAGACGGTATCAGTCTTATAAATACTCTTCTTGGTATGAGAATAAATTTAAAAACAAGAAAACCGGTCATTGCCAATAAAATGGGTGGCTTTTCCGGCAGTGCAATTTTCCCCGTGGCACTGAGAATGGTTTACCAGGTCTACGACGCAGTTAAAATTCCCGTTGTGGGCATGGGCGGCGTAACAAGTGCCAAAGATGTTATCGAAATGATGCTCGCAGGTGCCACAGCTGTTCAGGTTGGTGCTGCAAATCTTATAGACCCCATGGCATGTAAAACAATAATTGAAGATTTACCAAAAGAAATGGAAAAATATGGAATTAATAATTTAAAAGATATAATAGGAGGCGCTCACTAATGGGTAAAGATGTAATTATCGCTTGTGATTTTCCAAGCAAAGAAGCAACACTGGAATTTCTTTCAAAATTCACCGATGAAAAACCTTATGTAAAAATCGGTATGGAACTCTTTTATGGAGCAGGTCCTGAAATTGTTCGTGAGATCAAAAAAATGGGACACAAAATATTCCTTGATTTAAAGCTTCATGATATCCCCAACACAGTAAAAAAAGCAATGAGTGTTTTATCACATCTTGATGTTGGTATGTGTAATCTTCATGCATCAGGCACAGTTGCTATGATGGAAGCTGCTATCGAAGGCTTAACCCGTCCTGATGGCACAAGACCTCTTCTTATTGCTGTTACCCAGCTCACATCTACAAGCCAGGAAGCAATGGAAAATGACCTTTTAATAAAAGAAAATATAGCCGATGTTGTTATGCACTATGCTTCAAATGCTAAAAAAGCAGGTCTTGACGGTGTTGTATGTTCACCTCTTGAAGCCGGCGTAGTTCACGAAAAATGCGGCAAAGATTTCATAACAGTGACCCCCGGTGTTCGTTTTGCCGATGGTGATGTTGGCGACCAGGTTCGTGTTACAACTCCTGCAAAAGCAAAAGAAATAGGCTCTGATTATATAGTAGTCGGCAGACCTATAACAGCTGCGCAAGATCCTGTTGCAGCATACAGAAGATGCGTTCAGGAATTTGTAGGTTAAATATAGTTTACAAAGAAAGGAATTTTAATTATGAAAGATATCGAAAGACTCATAGCAAAAGATTTATTATCAATTCAGGCAGTTTTCTTCCGTCCCAATGATCCCTTCACATGGGCAAGCGGAATAAAAAGCCCGGTATACTGTGACAACCGTCTCACTCTCACAGCTCCCAAGGTAAGATGCGATGTTGAAAATGCACTTGCCGAAACAATCAAAAAGGAATATCCCGATGCTGAAGTTTTAATGGGTACCTCCACAGCCGGTATCGCTCATGCTGCAATCACAGCTCATATTCTTGATATGCCTATGGGTTATGTTCGTTCTGGCGCTAAAGACCATGGCAGAGGCAATCAGATTGAAGGAAAGCTTGAAAAAGGTCAGAAGGTTGTTGTTGTGGAAGATTTAATCTCCACAGGCGGCAGTGTTATAGAGATTGTAAATGTTCTTCGTGAAGCAGGAGCAGAGGTTTTAGGTATTGTAAGTATCTTCACCTATGGTATGCAGAAAGGCTTAGACCGTCTTGCAGCTGCAAATGTTAAAAATGTAAGCCTCACCAATTTCGACACAATTGCTCAGGTGGCTTCTGAAGAAAACTATATCGAAGAATCCGATATTGCCCGTCTTATAGCATTCAGAAATAACCCATCCGACGAAAGCTGGATAGGCAAATAATTAGTTTTGTACTTAATATAAGATATATGCATTCCCATAAAGAAAGGAGTACAAAATGAATCATCTTATAGATATTCTCGATTTATCTCTTGAAGAAATATCAGAACTCATAAATATTGCCAACGACATTATGGCAAACCCCCAAAAATATCAGGAAAAATGCCGCTATAAAAAGCTTGCAACTCTCTTTTTTGAACCATCCACAAGAACAAGACTCTCTTTTGAAGCGGCAATGATGGAATTAGGTGGCGGCGTTCTCGGTTTTTCCGAAGCGGCATCAAGCTCATCTGCAAAAGGGGAGAGTGTATCCGACACAGTTGCTGTTGTAAGCGGCTATGCTGATATAATTGCAATGCGTCATCCCAAGGAAGGTGCGCCCTTAGTTGCGGCAATGAAAAGTGAAGTTCCAATCATAAATGCAGGCGATGGCGGTCATAACCACCCAACCCAGACTCTCACCGACCTTTTAACCATTCAGAGAGAAAAGGGAGATTTAAATAACCTTACCATAGGTGTTTGCGGTGATTTAAAATTCGGCAGAACAGTTCACTCTCTTATAGCTGCAATGTCCCGCTATAAAAACATAAAATTTGTGCTCATATCTCCAAGCGAATTAAAGCTTCCCAGCTATGTTAAAAATGACCACATAAAAGAAAAGAAAATTCCATATGTGCAAACAGAGTCTTTAGATGATGTAATAGCCGATTTAGATGTTTTATATATGACAAGAGTTCAGAAGGAACGCTTCTTTAACGAAGAAGACTATCTCCGCCTTAAAGATAGCTATATCTTAACTCCCGATAAGCTCAATAACGCCAAAAAGGATTTAAGCATCCTCCATCCGCTTCCAAGAGTAAACGAAATTTCAACTCTTGTGGATTCCGATCCAAGAGCATGCTACTTCCGTCAGGCAAAAAATGGAAAATACATAAGAATGGCTCTTATCTTAAAGCTTCTGGAGGTGATATAATATGCATGTAGATTCAATAACCAACGGTATCGTTATAGACCATATAACCGAAGGTAAGGCAATGCAGATATATGATATGCTTTCTCTTGGTTCTCTTTCATGCCCTGTTGCAATTCTAAAAAATGTTCCCAGCAAAAAAATGGGCAGAAAAGACATAATAAAAATTGACTCCAGCATAGATATCAACCTTGATGTGCTTGGTTTTGTAAGCCCCAATATAACAGTTGCCATTGTAAAAGATGGCAAAATATGTGAAAAGAAGCATATCGACCTTCCCAAAAAGCTTACCGACATTATAAAATGTAAAAATCCCCGATGCATAACCTCAACTGAGCAGGATATTCATCATATCTTCAAGCTCACCGAAGGAAATACCCCTGTCTATAGGTGTATGTATTGTGACACAAAAGCATAAAATAAAGGCAGTGAATAGTTAATAGAAAATGAGGAAATCCGCCAAATGGCGGATTTCTTTTTCTTTTCAGTCATATATCATGAATATTTTTTCTCATCTTATATACTGATAAATTTTTTTGATTGACCCGATAAAAATATAGTATGGCTCAATTTATTGATTTACGAAAAATATATGATATAATTAATATATCTAAATTTTCAGGAGGAAATATCATGAAAAAAATTATCTCAATTATAATGTGTCTTGCTCTTATGCTCAGCTTTGCAGCATGTGATAACGCAGGCACAAAAATGACAATGGGTACAGGCGGCACAGCAGGTACATACTATGGCTACGGCGGCGTACTCGGTCAGTACATCACCAATAAAGCAGGCGTTAATGTAACAGTTGTTTCAACCGACGGTTCAAAAGCAAATATTCAGGGTATAGATGCCGGCAACTATCAGCTCGGCACAGTTCAGTCTGATGTTATGGCTTATGCATGGGAAGGAACACGAGCATTCCAGGAAGAGGGTAAAATTGATACCTTCCGCACAGTAGCCGGTCTTTATGCAGAAGCAGTTCAGCTCGTAACAATGAACAGCGAAATCAAATCTGTTGCAGATCTTAAAGGTAAGTCAGTTTCAATCGGTGCTCCCGGTTCAGGTGTTTATTTTAATGCAATAGATGTTCTTTCTGCCGCAGGCCTCACAGAAAAAGACATCAAGGCTCAGTATCAGTCATTTGCTGATAGTGCAGATGCCCTCAAAGACGGTAAAATTGATGCAGCCTTCATAGTTGCAGGACCTCCGACTCCTGCCATCACAGAACTCTTTACAACAAACGAAGCATATCTTGTTCCAATAGACGGTGAAATAGCCGAAAAAGTAATGGCAGAAGGTCCATTCTACACAGAATTCACAATCCCTGCCGGAACCTATAACGGTCAGACAGAAGATGTTAAAACAGTTACAGTTAAAGCAACTCTTATCGTTAGTGCAGATGCATCAGAAGAAGATGTATATAATCTCACAGCTGCAATCTTTGATAATATCGATGCCATCACAGCTGAAAATGGAAAAGGTGCAGAGCTTAGTTTAGAGAATGCAACAGAGGGTATGACAGTTCCCTTCCACGCAGGTGCTGCTAAATATTTCAGCGAAAAAGGCGTTGAAGTAGACACTAAATAAATCTAAAACTAAAAAGCAAAGTTTTTGGCTGCGGCAGAAACTAAACCGCAGCCACTTTTGTGTTTAAATGCTTGAAAAGAAAGATTGTTATCATATAATCTTTCCATATCTTCATCAGGAGGAAATATGAAATTTTTTCAAAGAAAAAAACCGGAAAACACTCCGGAACCAATGGATCTTGAATCCGTAATGAAAAAGTTTGATCGTGAATCAAACACCCGTATCTGGGAAGGAAAAGGAAAGGTTTTGGTAACCTGTATACTTGCCATATTCTCCCTTTTCTGCCTTTATGTAACCCTTTTTGCCAGTTGGCTTGAAGAATACAGATTAACTTCATTTGTAGCATTTATAGTTCTTCTTGGCTACATCATATTCCCGGCAAAAAAAGGCTTGCAAAAGGTTAATTATATGCCTTGGTACGATATCCTGCTTATGATTTGCGGAACAGGAGCATTTCTCTACTATACAGTAAATGCCATGACAATAATTCAGCAGGGCAGTAAGTTTGAAGTATATCAGATTATTATTGGAATTATCGGTATCATTTCTATCATAGAAGTTTGCCGCCGAAGCGTTGGCCTTCCTATCATAATCGTTGCAGGCTGCTTTATTCTCTATGCTCTCACAGCCGGTCTTTCCAATCCAAGCCTTTGGGGCAAACTTAATTATATAGTCCACTATCTTTTCTATGGAAAAGAAGGAATTCTTTCAACCCCGATTAATGTATGCTCCAAGTTTATTGTTGTATTTATTATTTTCGGTGCATTTTTGGAGCGCACAGGCATTGCCGATTTCTTTATCAAAATATCAAATTCAATTGTTGGCGGATTTTCAGGAGGTCCTGCAAAGGTTGCAGTTGTTGCAAGTGCTCTTGAGGGAATGGTTTCAGGTTCATCTGTTGCCAATACGGTTGGCTCAGGCTCTGTTACAATCCCCCTTATGAAAAAAACAGGCTATAAGCCTGAGTTTGCGGCAGCTGCTGAAGCCTCAGCGTCAACAGGCGGCCAGATAATGCCTCCAATTATGGGCGCTGCTGCCTTTTTAATGGCGGATTATGTTGCCGTGCCATACAGCAACATAGTTACCCGCGCAATTCTCCCTGCTATTCTTTATTTTGCAGGCGTGTTTATTGCAGTTCATTTAGAAGCAAAAAAAGAGGGACTTAAAGGTATTAGCAAAGATGAGCTTCCCCGTCTTGTTCCGCTTTTAAAACAAACATATCTCCTGCTTCCGTTAATTGTTTTAATCTATCTTGTAGGCACAAGTCAGAAATCCATTCAGTATGCAGCAGCAATTGCAATTGTTGTTGCAATAGTGGTGAGTCTTTTCAACAAAGAAAACCGCATCACTCCCAAAAAAATATGGGAAGCCCTGGCCGCTGGCGGACAAGGTATGATAACAGTTGCCGCGGCATGCGGTGTTGCAGGAATTATCGCCGGAACAATAACCATGACCGGTCTTGCTAACACAATGATCAATGGCATAGTTGCTCTTGCGGGAAATCAGGTTATAATAGCCTTGTTTTTAACTATGCTGTGTTGCATAGTTCTTGGTATGGGTGTTCCAACCACAGCCAACTATTGCATAATGGCGGCAACCTGCGCCCCGATTCTTGTGCGTATGGGTGTGCCAAATATCGCGGCTCATTTCTTTGTGTTCTATTTTGGAATCGTTGCCGATCTTACTCCACCTGTTGCTCTTGCATCCTATGCCGGTGCGGCAATAGCTCAGGCAAATCCCATGAAAACCGCAGTAACCTCCACTAAGCTTGCAATAGGTGCATTTATTGTACCATATGTATTTGCTCTTAATCCTGCTATGCTTTTTATCGACACAAGCATAGGTGAAATCATAACCATAACAATAACATCTCTTATCGGTATGTTTGCTGTTTCTTCTTCATTAGAAGGTTATCTTATGTGCAGGATGCCATGGTATCAGAGAATCGTCATTTTAATTGGCGGAATTCTTCTTATCTATCCCGGACTTACCACAGATGTAATAGGAATTATTCTTGTATTGGTAGTTGTTGCTATGCAGTTTGTAAGCAGAAAAAAATTAGCCATATAAAAATTAAATCACCACTTGTACATATTAATTGCAAGTGGTGATTTTTTTATGGATATTTGTCTAAATCAACCTTGTTTATTTTAAAACTTTTGTGTAGGTCTCTCACAGATTCATCCATCAATGTTTTAATGTAGCTTCTGACATTTTCAAAATCATTGAGCAAATTAAAATATAGCTCTTTGTAGTTTGGTTCTTCTTCAGGAGAAATTGGTTTTGTAACATAATTGGGAATTTTGTTTTCTTTTTTCTTAGCTTTATCGTTCATAAAAATCACTCCAATAAAAAAGTGTGTACAACCGAAGCTATACACACTGAAAAATGCAAACCCCGTTTGTTGTCACACAAACTAATCGGGACGAAATATTCTTTCGCACACAATTATACTGGGATTTGCACTTTTACCAAATCCATATAATTGTATGCAACAAAAATAAAAGTATTAAAAAATACTTCGTTTACCGATTATTTAGTTTGTGTGACACAATTAGTATAACAGATACGGGGAAAAATATCAAGGTTTTATGTAAAAAAAGACACATCACAGGTTAAAACCAAATTAATGTGTCTGTATGTTTTATTTTCTTTTATATCTCAGATGATTTTCTTAATATAAGCTTTGGCTTTACAACAATCTCTTCCTTGCACTCCACACCCATAAGCTTGTTTATAATAGCTTCCGACATTTTCCTGCCTATTTCCTCAGCACAAAGATCAACCGACGAAAGGGAAGGGTTTAAAAATTCTGATTCACGGTTGTTGTTCATTCCAATCACAGCAATATCATAAGGAATTCTCAGCCTGTGGTCCAGAATACACCTCATAGCGCCAATAGCCATGCAGTCATAAGCACAGATAATGCCTCTTGGCTTGCAGTTTTGGCTTAAAAGCTTATCCATTGCCTCATATCCGCCTCGTTCCATTCTTTCTTTTGAAATGGAAATATAATTTTCATTTGGTTCTATATCATTTTTTATTAAATGCTCTCTGAATGCCTTCAGCTTGGAAAATGTTCTTTCTTCTCCGATAAAACCTATATCACAAACATTTTTCGATAGATAATAATCAATAGCAAGCTCAATTCCCGTGGAAGAATTTGAAGAAACCGACACCGTGTTTTCGGTAGGTTTTCCGGTTGTAACAACAGGGACATTATTTTCTTTTGTAATGTCGCTTCCGCTGTCAATAAGTATTATCCCGTCAACATTTGAATAATTGTTGTAGTAATCAAAAAGCTCTGCTCGGCTTTTTTTGGAAAAATCAGTAGATGCCACGCAAATCTCACAATTCATTCCGGATAGGTTTTCCTGAATACTTGAAACAAGGGATGAATAATATCTGCTTTTAAATTCCGGGCAAATAACTGCAATAACAAGCTTCGGATATTTTGCATTATAAAATTTTTTAAAGCACCCATGCTCTCTGGCAAGCTCAAAAATCATTTCCCTGGTTTCTTCGTTTACCTCACTGCTCATAGAAAACGCCTTTGATGCAGTAGATAATGAAACATGTGCAAGCTTTGCAAGTTTTGATAATGTCATCATATGTAATCACTCCATAATAATTATAAAACACCACAGCTTAAAAATCAATAAGATTTCGAAAGGTTTTCGAAAGAATATTTATTGAAAATATAGTTAATATATGTTAATATGCAGATACGATGTAAAATAACCGATGGAGGTATGAATATGAATAGTCTTAAAATCGGCTGGAGTGAAATCGACATTACTCCTTCCAAAAAAGTATCCCTTGCAGGGCAGTTTGCTGAGCGTATCTCTCAGTATATTGAAAAACCCCTCACAGCCACCGCTCTTGTTATAGAGTCCGATGGTGAGCAGGTAATCCTTGTTTCTTGCGATTTAGTTGGTGTAACCTGGAAACTCACATGTGATGTAAGAGAAGCTTTCAAAGATAATGATCTTGGTATTGATCCTGAAAAAATCATCATATCCGCTATCCACACCCACACAGCCTACAGACCCCTCGGTGGTCAGAGAGGCCAGGCACCGGGCGTTACCATCAACTACCGTCAAATGCTTAAAGATTTTCTAAGACCCGATCAGAAATACATAGAAAAAGAAAATGTTTCAAATAACCCTGAGGTTGCTACCTCCGATGAAAACCACACTCTTTTAGTAGAACGCCTTCCAAAGCTTATAAAAGAAGCTTGGGCAAATAGAACAGAAGGTGGATTTTCAAATGCATTCGGAAGAGCAGCAGTCGGAATGTGCCGCCGTGCAGCATATAACGATGGCACAGCTCAGATGTGGGGCGACACCAATTCAGCAGTATTCACCGAATTAGAAGGCGGCAACGATAGCGGCATCGAGCTTATGTATGTGTTTGATAAAGCTGAAAAATTAACCGGTATAGTTGTAAATCTTGCTTGCCCTGCTCAGTGTGTTCAGCATAGACTCTTCGTTTCTCCCGACTTCTGGGGTGAAGTTAAAAAGAGACTCCGTGAGCATTTCGGCGAAGATATCTTTATGCTTCCTCTCTGCAGTGCAGCAGGCGACCAGTGTCCTGTTGACCTTGTAAGATGGGTAGAGCCTGAATCAGATCTTAACGACCCCAACTGTAAGAGAACTAACCCACCCAAGCGCAAAGCTGATCCTTCAATGTTTGACATTGCAGGTATGCTTAAAGTTGGAAAGAGAATAACAAACGAAATCATCGACACCTGGGAAGAAGGCTTTGATGAAGTTCAGAAAAATGTTGAGTTTTCTCATAGGATTGTAAATATGAATCTTCCTATCCGTCGTGCGACTCTTAGCGAAGTTGGCAAAGCTAAAGATGCCATAAAGGACTATTTAAGCGGAAAAGGCGATATCGATTATAACGATGTTGCAAACCTCCAGATTCACCTTGGCATAATAAGACGCTTTATGCTTCAGGAAAAAGTTGATACCCTTCCTGTAGAATCCCACATCATCCGCTTAGGCACAATAGCTATTGCCACAAATCCATTTGAACTCTTCCTTGATTACGGAAATCAGATTAAGGCAAGAAGCTCCGCAGAGCAAACCTTCCTCATTCAGCTTGCCAATGGAACAGAAGGCTACCTCCCCACAGCAAAAGCTGAAGCCAATGGTCACTATAGTGCATTTATCGGCTCAGGTCAGGTAGGCCACATAGGCGGCGAACAGCTTGTAAGAGAAACACTTCAGAATATAAGAGAAATGTTTGAATAATAATTAAAAAAGACAGTGTAAATAAATTCGTGAGAATTTATTTACACTGTCTTTTTAAAATTTAAAATACTCTTTTGCATTATAATAGCAAATACCTTCTATAATCTCCTTAAGAGCTTCATAATCCTCAGGATATTCTCCTTCTTCAACCCATTTTCCAATGAGATTGCAAAGTATTCTTCTGAAATATTCGTGTCTTGGATACGACACAAAGCTTCTTGAATCTGTCAGCATTCCAACAAAGTTTCCAAGGCATCCAAGGTTTGCCAGAGCCTTCATCTGCTCTTCCATACCATCGCGGTTGTCATTAAACCACCATCCTGAGCCAAACTGAATTCTGCCTCTTTCCGGTCCTGTCTGGAAGTTACCCAGCATAGTTCCGATAACATAATTGTCCTTGGGATTTAAAACATAAAGTATTGTTTTAGGAAGGCTTTCATTTTCGGCAAAGCTATTCAAAAGCTTAGATAAATTTTCTGCAATGCAGTTGTCTGCAACCGAATCAAAACCGGTATCAGCGCCTAAAGCATCAAACATTTTTTTGTTGTTGTTTCTAAGCGCACCAATATGTATCTGCATTGCCCAGCCGAGACGGTTGTATTCTCCTGCGCAAAGTCTGAGAATAGCTGTTTTAAATATATCGGCTTCTTTCCTGGTGATTGTTTCTCCGCTTATCTTTTTGTTAAACACAGCTTCTGCGTCGCCTTTTTCAAAAGGAACCCCTTCTAAGGCGTGGTCTGAAAGTCTGCATCCGTTATCGTTAAAGAATTCAATTCTTTCCTTAATCCACTCAGTAAGCTTTTCAAAGCTGTCAATTCCATTAGCTTTAATATATGGCAAAAAATCGTCCTTTTCAATATTCACAGCTTTGTCCGGACGGAATGTGGGAAGAACCTTTGTTTCAAAATTCTGCTCTCTTATTTCCTTGTGATATCTAAGGTCATCAGCAGGGTCATCTGTTGTGCATATAACCTCCACATTTGATTTTCTTATAAGATTCTGAGCCGAAAAATCATCTCTTGCCAAAAGCTCATTGCATTTGTCCCAGATTTGTCTTGCAGTTTTTTCGGTGAGGGGAGTATCAATTCCAAAATACCTTTTTAATTCCAGGCTTGTCCAGTGATAAAGAGGATTCCCGATGCATCTCTTAATTGTTTTTGCAAATCCAAGCCATTTTTCAAATTCGTCTCCGTCGCCTGTTATCATTTTTTCATCAATTCCATTTGAGCGCATCTGTCTCCATTTGTAGTGGTCTCCGCCCAAGAACAGTTCATATGCATTTTTGAATTTGTAATCTTCAGCTATCATCTGAGGTGATATGTGGCAGTGATAGTCAATAATAGGTAAATCTTTTGCAAATTTCTCAAATAATTTTTTGGCTGTTTTGTTTTTCAGCATAAATTTGTCGTTTATAATTCCCATAATTTTTCTCCTTTATAGAGTAACTCCGTCTTTAAAAATAGAAATTTCTCTGTAACCATTAATCTCATTTTTGGTTTCTTCTCCAGAAGCTACCTTTATTATATATTCCAATAAACTATCTGTCAAATCTTCCATAGTTGTTGTGGTCAGAACAGGTGAAGCATCAAAGTCAATCCAGTTTTTCTTTTTTTGTGCAAGGTTTTTGTTTGTGGATATCTTAACCGTTGGCACAGCGCTTCCAAGGGGTGTGCCTCTTCCTGTTGTAAAGAGTATCATATGCACTCCTGAAGCCATAAGATTTGTAACTGCCACAATGTCATTTCCTGGCCCATTAAGTAGCGACAATCCATTTTTTGAAATGGTGTCTCCATAGCTTAAAACATCCACAACCTTTCCAAGTCCACCCTTCTGAACACACCCAAGCGATTTTTCCTCAAGGGTAGTAATTCCGCCTTCCTTGTTTCCTGGAGAAGGATTTTCGTATATAACCTGATTGTGTCTTGTGTAATAGTCTTTAAAATCGTTAATAAGCTTTACTGTCTTTTCAAATATTTCTCTGTTTTCGCATCTCTCCATTAAAAGATGCTCAGCCCCAAACATCTCAGGAACCTCAGTTAAAATGCAGCTTCCTCCGTGAGATATAAGTCTGTCTGAAAGAGAACCCACAAGCGGATTGGCGCTTATTCCGCTGTAACCGTCGCTTCCGCCGCATTTAAGCCCGATTCTGAGCTTTGAAATGTTTATCTTTTCTCTTTTAAAGCCTTTGGCGTATTCCTTTAATTCATTTATTAATTTTATACCTTCTTCAATTTCATCCTCATAGTCCTGACAAACTAAAAACTTCACTCTTTTTTCATTGTAATCTCCAAGGATTTCTTTGAAAACCTTTATGTTGTTGTTTTCGCAGCCAAGCCCCAAAACAAGCACTCCTGCCGCATTGGGGTGATTGACCATTCCTTTTAATATAAGCTGCGTAATCTTCTGGTCACACCCGAGCTGTGAGCAGCCAAAGGGGTGGGGGAAATATCTTGCCCCTGTTTTTTCGCTTAGTATCTGAGCAGTTTTGTTAACGCATCCAACAGTATTGATAATCCATATTTCGTTTCTTATTCCAACATCGCCATTTTCTCTGACATACCCTTCAAAGCATAAATCCGACGCTACCTGTTTTATTCCATAGTCCCTGTAATTATATGTATAGCTCAGATTACCTGAAAGATTTGTTTTAACATTATGTGTGTGAACATGCTCTCCCTTTTTAATATCTTCTGTGGCGTGGCCTATTGGTGAACCGTATTTTATAATGTTTTCGCCCTTTTTTATATCGCAGAGAGCATATTTATGACCGTTCTCAAGATTAATCTCAACATTATCAAGCTTATTTATTATCATATTTTATAACCTCATCATATAAAAAGCTAATATCTTCTCCCCAGAAGCTTTCGTTTGCAAGTATTTCCTTTATGGATTTTTCCTTCATAAAGCTTATGATTTCTTCGTCATCTGACGGTGTACCTTCCTTGTAGAATTCAATAAGCTTTTTAAGGGAGAATATTAAATTACAGGGTATCTTTTCATATCTTTTTATGTATTCCAGAATTGATGGCAAAACCCTTACCTTGAATTTACTAACAGAATTAAGAGAAATAGATGCACAAAAATGCTTTATAAACGGATTGTTAAATCTTTCAAACACATCCTCCGCATAAGATTTAAGCTCCTCCTCAGGCAAATCAAGAGTCGGGATAATTTCATCAAACACACATTTTCTAACAAACTCACTCATTTTTTCGTTTTCCATACAATCTTTAACCGTTTCAATACCTTCAAGCATTGCATATGGAATCATTGATGTGTGAGCTCCGTTTAAAATACGCACCTTTCTTGTGCGATACATTTCAAGATTATCTGTAACAATAATATTAAGTCCTGTTTTGTCGAAGGGAATTTCTTTTAAAATATCCTTTGGCCCTTCAATTACCCAAAGATGGAAAAGCTCGCTGGTGTTAAGCATATTGTCTTCATATGGCAGGTCTATTTTTTCATCCTTTGGATACCCTGTAACTATTCTGTCAACCAAAGTGTTGCAGAATATATTATTGTTTTCCACCCAGAGCTTAAAGGCTTCACCGAGCTTATTGTCATCTGCAATTTTCAAAACTATGCTTTTTAATGTTTCGCCATTTTTGTCGATAAGCTCGCAGGGGAGAAATATAAATCCGTCAAAACCGAGTTCAAATCTTTTATAAAGTAGAGCTGTAAGCTTTGCCGGGAATGATTTTGGCGGGCAGGCAAACATATCATCATCTTTGTCATAAACAATTCCCGATTCTGTTGTGTTTGAAAAAACAAATCTAAGATTAGGATCTGAAGCCAGCTCCATATATTTGCCATATTCTTCATATGGCTTTACGCATCTTGATATAACATCAATTATTTTTGATTTTGTTTTGGGTTCTCCGTTTTCCAGCCCTCTCATAATGTGGGTGTAAACGCAGTTCTGCTCGCTTAACCTGTCACACATTCCCTGTTCAATAGGCTGAACCACAACCGCACTTGCCGAAAATGAGGTTTTTTCGTTCATCTCCATAAGTATCCAGTCCACAAAGCCTCTTAAAAATCCGCCTTCACCAAACTGGATAACTCTTTCGCATCTTTCTTTTTTTAAATAGTTTTTCATAATCACATCTCCTGAGAATATTATACTGAAATTATATACCTTAAATAATTTATGAAACACAAAAATATTACTCATTTCATGCAAAAACAAGAAAATATTATTCATTATTACTTGTAAACGCAGAGTAATTGTGCTATTATTTTATCGAGGTGATTTTTATGGCAATATGGGTAGATGATGCAATAGAATTCTATGACCGCACCACCCGTGACAGAAATCATAAAACAATAAGTCATTTTCATGATGTTCACGAAATGTATTATCTTGTAAAGGGGAGTACCCGCTATTTTATCGGTGACGAAATTTTTGTTTTAAATGCCGGAGAAATAGCCTTTGTTCCAAAGGGAGTGTTTCATAACACCAATAATGAATATAAAAGGGGACTGGAGCGTATCCTTCTTGAGTTTGACGATGACTTCGTGGGAGATAATTATAAAAAATATATCCAGACTCTGGCTATAAATAAACACATCCGTTTTTCTCCGCCCGATATTGCAAAAATAGAAGATATACTAAATAAAATTGCAGAAGAAAGCCTCAAAACAAATGACGACTACAGAGAAATGCAGAAACTGTATCTTAGAGAACTCCTGATTCTTATTTCCCGATGCCGTCTAAAAGACGGTAAGTCAAAATCAAGCGAATCCTTTGTGCTTATAGAAAAAATAATGAAATATATAAGCGGAAATGTGGGGGCAGATTTAAGCCTTGACTCCCTTTCTCAAAAATATTCAATAAGCCCCAACCATCTTTCCAAGCAGTTTAAAAAAATATCAGGACTTCCTCTTAGCGAATATATAAATATTTCCCGTATTTCAGCCGCAGAAAAACTGCTTAAAAATGGTAAACTTCCCATAACAAGAGTTGCCACTGAATGTGGCTTTAACGACAGCAACTATTTCGCCGCTGTGTTTAAAAAGTATAAGGGAATAACCCCCAAAAAATATTCGATGGTCAATAAGTAAAAAGAACTATATCGGAAGCTTCAGAATATAGATGCCAAATAAATTAAAAAAGGTGATTATATGCCATATAAAAAAATAAATGATGAACTTTGCGAAAGAATACTAAGCGAAAATCCTCATCTTCAGAAAAATCTTGAAAAACCGCTCCGACGCCGTATGGAACACGATAAACCCAATCTGTGGCGTCCGGCTTATGTTAGAGACATCGAAAAAATTCTCCATAGTCCCTACTACAATCGCTATGCAGATAAAACCCAGGTTTTTTCATTCTATAAAAATGACGACATTTCAAGGCGAAGTCTCCATGTTCAGCTCGTCAGCAGAATTGCAAAAAATATATCGTCGATGCTGGGGCTTGATATTAATCTCACAGAAGCAATAGCTCTTGGTCATGACATAGGCCACACCCCCTTCGGTCATGCGGGGGAAAGCTGTATAAATGAAATTTCTCTTGAAAAAACAGGCAGATGCTTCATGCATAATCTTCAATCCGTCAGGGTTCTGGATAAGATTTTTGATTATAATATCACTCTCAACACCCTCGACGGTATTCTTTGCCATAATGGTGAACTACCCTTAGATAAATACACCCCCCAGCCATATGAAAGCTTTGAAAAATTTGATTCTATGGTTGAAGCCTGTTATCTTGATCCCAAAGAATCCAGAAAGCTCATTCCTGCAACTCTGGAGGGCTGTGTTGTCAGAATAAGCGACCTTATTGCATATATCGGCAAAGACAGGCAGGATTCAATAAGAGCTAAAGTTATAAAAGACGAAAATATTTTTTCGGCAGGCACCCTTGGCAGATTCAATGCTTCAATCATAAATAACCTGATTGTTAATGTTGTGGAAAACAGCTATGGCAAAAATTATATAAAGCTAGATAAAGAATACTACGATGACCTTATGCTTGCAATGGAGGAAAACTATAAACTCATATATCTCAGCGATTCTGTGAGAAAGGTTCAGCAAGAGGTTATAAAACCTATGTTTGCAAAGGTTTTTGACAGTCTTTTGCAGGATATCTTAAATGGTAAAAAAGATTCCGTCATCTTCCGCCATCATGTAAACTATATCAGCAAAGTCCGTGCATTCTACAGTAGCGATAACTACCTTGAACTAAACACACCGGAAGATATTGTCATAGACTATATTTCCAGCATGACAGATGACTATTTTTCCGATATGTATTCATATCTTTTCCCCAAAAGCTCACCCATAAAATATGTGTCTTATTTTGACAGCAGAGACTGAAAAAACATATAGCTTTTTTTCAAAACATATGATACAATAAAATTAAATAAGTGGTGTAGTTTTAAAAATGTAAATAATTGCACCATAAAAGCTAACAGTTTCCTATATTAAAAAAATATACTCAGGAGGCCTCTTATGAAGCTAAGTAAAGTAGCAGAGCTTCTCGAAGCAGAAGTTCTAAGTAAAAATTTTGATGGTGAAACCGAGGTTCAGGCAGCATGGAGCTGCGACCTTATGAGCGATGTTCTTGCATTTGTTGAAGATCAGGCTCTTCTTTTAACAGGTCTTATCAATTCACAGGTTGTCCGCACTGCGGCAATGCTGGATATGAAAGCCATTATCTTTGTCAGAGGCAAGAAGCCCGGCGATGATATAATTGAGCTTGCCGAGGAATGTGACATTTCCATTCTCTCTACCCAAAAGCCTATGTATATCTCAAGCGGTATTCTCTATAGTGAAGGTCTGCATAAATAGGAGGTAAAAGTTATGGACTCCTTTAAAGTTCAATATAAAGTCGACGGAGAGGATTTTGCCGCAGCCGGTGAAGCTTCCAGAAAGCTAAAAAAAGTTATGCAGAGTCTTGGGATAGATTCAAAGATTTCCCGAAAGGTTGCAGTTGCAATGTATGAGGGTGAAATCAATATGGTTATCCATGCCGACGGTGGCGTTATTGATGTTGAAATAACCCAGGATAAAATCCATCTTTTCCTTCGCGACAAAGGCCCCGGTATACCCGATATTCCCCTTGCCATGACCGAAGGATATTCCACAGCCACCGACAATGTCCGGGAGCTTGGCTTTGGTGCCGGTATGGGGCTTCCCAATATGGATAAATACACAGATTATATGAAAATCACATCCGAGGTCGGTGTAGGCACCACAATAGAAATGATAGTAAATATACAATAATTATATAATAAGGGAGGAACATAGCGTGTCAAGCATCATTCATTCCGTAACCCTTGATGAAGCGAAATGTAAAGGCTGTACCAATTGCATAAAAAAATGTCCCACCCAGGCAATCAGAGTAAGAAATAATAAGGCAACCATAAGAGCCGATTTATGTATAGATTGCGGTGAGTGCATAAGAGTTTGCCCATATCATGCAAAAAAAGCAATAACCGACAGCCTGGAATTATTAAATGACTATAAATATAAAATAGCTCTTCCTGCTCCTGCGTTTTACGGGCAGTTTGGCGGTGATGTAAGCATAGATATGATTCTAAATGCAATTTTGCGTCTTGGTTTTGATGATATCTATGAGGTTGCCTATGCGGCTCAGCTTATCACATCCAAAACCAAAGAGCTTTTAAAATCGGGCGAATTGGAATATCCCGTTATAAATTCAGCCTGCCCTGCAGTAGTAAAGCTTATTTCAACAAAATATCCCGATCTTCTGGTAAATGTTCTTCCGCTTATTTCTCCCATGAATCTCGCAGCAAAGCTTGCCAGAAGAATTGCTGTGGAAAACACAGGTTTTAGTGAAGACGAAATAGGCGTATTCTTTATATCTCCCTGCACAGCAAAAGCAACCTGCACAAGGTATCCATTAGGTCTTGCTGAAAGTCTTATAAATGGCGTATTCTCCTTTAAGGATATATATAAAAAGGTACTGGCTATCCTTAAAGAAAAAGATGAATCAAAGCCTCTTTCAATGGCAGGCTTCAATGGAGTGTGCTGGGCAAAGAGCGGGGGAGAGGTAGTATCTCTCCAGCTTGAAAACTACATAGCAGTAGATGGAATCCACAATGTAATAGATGTTCTTGAAGAAATAGAAAACGATAAGCTAAAAGATGTTGAGTTTGTTGAAGCCCTTGCCTGCACAGGCGGCTGTGTTGGCGGTCCTTTAACGGTTGAAAATAATTTCGTTGCAAAAACAAGGCTCAAAACCATAGCTCGCTCGGCAAAAGGCCCCGATGCGGTAGCCGATATGGATGGTATAAATCCTATGTGGGAGGTTCCTGTTTATTCACGCCCCCGCAATCTTTTAGACAGCGATATGACAGTTGCAATGAAAAAGCTTTCCCGGATAGAAGAATTAAGCGACGAGCTTCCCGGTCTCGATTGTGGCTCCTGTGGAGCACCATCTTGCAGAGCACTTGCAGAAGACATCGTTCGCGGCGAAGCAAAGGAAACAGACTGCATAATAAGATTCCGCCAAAGAATTGCCCGTATCACAAATGAAATGCTTTCAGCACAAAGCGAGGAGTAACTATGACTTTAGAAAATTTAAAAGACAAATTAAATCTCGAAATTATCTGCGACGGAAACGGCATGAACTGCGAAATTGAAGGCTGCTATGCCACCGACCTTCTGAGCCTTGCAATGGCAAATGTAGAGAAAAATAATATCTGGATAACCGTGCAGACAAATATGAATATTCTGGGCATTGCAGCCCTTGCCGAGAGCGCTTGTGTTGTAATAGCACAGGGAATGAATATTCCCCAAAGCGTTGTAGATAAGGCAAAAGAAGAAAATATATGTCTTCTCCGTTCTGAAAGTCCGGTTTATGAATTGTGTCTTGAAATAGGTAAGCTGATATGAAAGTATATTATGATTTTCATATCCATAGCTGCCTTTCCCCCTGCGGAGATAATGATATGACGCCCAATAACATCGTCAATATGTCGGCATTAAAAGGTCTTGATGCAATAGCCATAACCGACCATAACTGCGGCGAAAATGCTAAAGCGGCGATAGAAGCTGCCAAAGAGCTTCCGCTGACGGTCATTCCGGGAATGGAAATTGAAACATCAGAAGAAATTCATATGGTTGCTCTTTTTCCTGATGTATCATCACTTCTGAAAATGCAGGAAATTGTTGCCAATGCTTTGCCGCCAATAAAAAATAAACCTGCAATCTTTGGTGAGCAGATAATAATGGACAAACACGATAAGATTATTGATTTCAAAGAACAGTTTTTAATAACAGCTTGCAGCCTGAATATCTTTGATGTCACAAGAAAAGTCCGTGAGCTTGGTGGGGTAGTGTTCCCCGCCCATATAGATAAATCTTCCTATAGCGTGCTTTCTAACCTTGGTTCAATTCCTGAAGAACTTGAATTTTCCACGGTGGAAATAAAGAAGAATCCTGTGCCGCAGAATCTTTGTGAAATGGGTGTTGAAAGCAAATATACCATACTCCATAATTCCGATGCTCATTATCTTTGGGATATTTCGGAAAAAGAGAATTATATTGACTGTAAATCAAGAACAATTGAGGATATATTGCATAAAATATCTGAATATATATAGGCTGAATTTGTGCAAATCTACAAAAATTATTTTTTGCATCGAAAACAATGGCGAAGAATGAGTTTTTGTGATATAATTAAGCAGTTGAAAAACTGTTAAATAATTAACAATCATCAATATTAAGGAGGTTTTCAAAAATGAGTGAAATTAAGGCTCCCGCTTTTAATGACACAGCTGAGCAGAGCGCAAAACTGCAGGAAGTCATCGCTAAGTACAAAGGTACTGATGGTGCACTTATCCCCACACTTCATGAGGCACAGGCTATCTATGGATACCTTCCCTACGAAGTACAGAAAAAGATTTCTGAAGGTCTCGATATTCCAATGGCAGAAATCTATGGTGTAGTTACATTCTATACCCAGTTCTCAATTTATCCAAAGGGCAAATTCAATGTTGCTGTATGTCTTGGTACAGCTTGCTATGTTAAAGGCTCCGGCGATATAATCGAAAAATTCAAAGAAAGACTTGGCATTGAAGTTGGTCAGTGCACAGACGACGGAAAATTCTCATTAGAAGCTACCCGTTGTATAGGTGCTTGTGGTCTTGCTCCCGTACTCACAGTAAATGATGATGTATACGGAAAAATCACAGCTGATGATGTTGATGATATTTTAAGTAAATATATGTAATAAAGAGGTCTGTTGTTATGGTAGAAATTTCATTGCATATTCTCGATATTGCTCAGAATTCCATAAAAGCAAAAGCAAGCCTTGTGGAAATTGAGGTTACCGAAGATACTGCGGCGAACCTTTTAACCGTAATAATAAAAGACAATGGCTGCGGTATGGATAAAGACTTTCTAAAAGATGTCACCAATCCCTTCCGCACAAGCAGAACCACCCGCAAGGTGGGGCTGGGTCTTTCCATGTTTAAAAGTGCAGCCGAACTAACTGGCGGCAATCTTGACATTTGGTCTGAAGTAGGCGTGGGAACAGTTGTCACAGTAAACTTTGTATATGACAGTATCGACCGTCAGCCTCTTGGCGATATGGCAACCACCATGACCACAATCATAGGCGGTGCACCCGATATTGACTATGTTTATCGTCACAACTATAATGGCAAATCCTTTAATTTGGATACCCGTCAGCTAAAACAGGTTCTTGGGGATGACATATCTCTTGCCGAGATTGATGTTTTAAACTGGATTGATGACTATATCAAAACAGAAACTGAAAATATTTACGGAGGTGCAGTATAAATGAAAAGCTTAGCTGAACTTGCACAGCTCAGAGAAAAAACTCTGGCTAAAATTAATTTAAGAAAAGAAGACGATAGCGCTGTAAGAGTTGTTGTTGGTATGGCAACATGCGGTATCGCTGCAGGTGCAAGACCTGTTATGAAAGCTCTCATGGATGAAATCGAAAAGAGAAACATTGCAAATTGCACAGTTACTCAGACCGGTTGCATTGGTGTTTGCCGCCTTGAACCTATCGTAGAAGTATATCTTCCCGGTTCAGAAGAAAAAATCACATATGTTAAAATGGATGCTGAAAAAGCCGTTAAAATCGTAAACGACACTATCGTAAACGGTAAGGTTGTAAATGAATACACAATCGGCGCAGCAGAAAATAAATAAGGAGGTTCTTCAAATGGATTTAGCAAGAGGTCATGTGCTTGTCTGCGGTGGTACAGGTTGTACTTCCTCAAACAGCCAGAAAATTATCGATGAATTTGAAAAGAACCTTGCGGAAAAAGGTATTCAGGACGAAATCAAAGTTGTAAGAACAGGTTGCTTTGGTCTTTGTGCTTTGGGTCCAATCGTTATCGTATACCCCGAAGGTGCTTTCTATACACTCGTTAAACTCGAAGATGTTTCCGAAATTGTTGAGGAACATCTCTTAAAGGGTAGAATTGTTAAAAGATTACTTTATCAGGAAACAGTTGTTGATGAAGAAAACATTAAGTCATTAAATGAAATCAACTTCTACAAAAAGCAGGATAGAATTGCGCTCAAAAACTGTGGTGTAATTAATCCTGAAAGTATTGAAGAATATATCGCTTTCGGCGGCTACACAGCTCTCGGTAAAGTATTAACCGAAATGAAACCCCAGGAAGTAATTGATGTTATCAAAGAATCAGGTCTCCGTGGTCGTGGTGGCGGCGGCTTCCCCACAGGCTTAAAATGGCAGTTCACAGCAAATTCTGTAAGCGACCAGAAATATGTTGCTTGTAATGCCGACGAAGGTGACCCCGGTGCATTTATGGACCGTTCAGTACTCGAGGGTGACCCTCACGCAGTTATCGAAGCTATGGCTATTGCCGGCTATGCTGTTGGTGCAAATCAGGGTTATATCTATATCCGTGCTGAGTATCCAATCGCTGTTAACCGTCTCCAGATTGCTATAGATCAGGCAAGAGAAATGGGCCTTCTTGGCAAAAACATTTTTGATACAGGCTTTGACTTTGACCTTGGCATCCGTCTTGGTGCAGGTGCGTTTGTTTGCGGTGAAGAAACAGCTCTTATTTCTTCTATCGAAGGTCACAGAGGTGAACCCAAGCCCCGTCCTCCATTCCCTGCTGTTAAAGGTCTTTTTGGTCAGCCAACTCTTTTAAACAATGTTGAAACCTATGCAAACATTCCTGCTATCATCAATAATGGTGCAGAGTGGTTCAAAGGCATCGGTACAGAAAAGAGCAAAGGTACAAAAGTATTTGCTGTTGGTGGTAAAATCAACAACACAGGTCTTGTTGAAGTTCCAATGGGTACAACCCTTCGCGAAATCATCTATGATATCGGTGGCGGTATCCCCAATGGCAAATCATTCAAAGCAGCTCAGACAGGTGGTCCTTCCGGTGCATGTATCCCTGCTCACCTTATAGATACTCCCATTGACTATCATTCACTCAACAGCATTGGTTCTATGATGGGTTCCGGTGGTCTTATCGTTATGGATGAAGACACCTGTATGGTTGATATAGCTAAATTCTTCCTCGAATTCACAGTTGATGAATCCTGCGGTAAATGTGCTCCCTGTCGTATCGGTACAAAGAGACTTCTCGAAATCCTCGAAAAGATTACATCCGGTAAGGGTACTTTAGAAGATATTGATAAGCTTGAAGAACTCTGCTACAGCATCAAAGACTCTGCATTCTGCGGTCTTGGTCAGACAGCTCCAAACCCAATCCTCAGCACACTCAAATACTTCAGAGACGAATATGTAGCTCATGTTGTAGACAAAAAATGTCCTGCAGGCTGATGTAAGGCACTTCTTTCCTATGTTATCGAACCCGATAAATGTAAAGGCTGCAGCCTTTGTGCTAAAAAATGTCCTGTTGGCGCTATCAGCGGTGAAATCAAGAGTCCATTCACAATTGACACATCAAAATGTATCAAATGTGGTGTATGTATGGATTCATGTAAATTCGGTGCAATCGTTAAGAAATAAGAAGGGAGAAATTTTACAATGAATATGGTTAATATTAAAATTAATGATAAAGAATACTCAGTTCCCGCTTCTTATACAATCCTCGACGCTGCCAGAGAAGCCGGAATTAAAATCCCAACTCTTTGTTACCTCAAAGATGTAAACGAAATCGGTGCCTGCAGAATGTGTCTTGTTGAAATCAAAGGCGCAAGAGCACTTCAGGCAGCTTGTGTATATCCTGTAAGCGAAGGAATTGAAATCTACACAAACTCACCCAGAGTAAGAAATGCAAGAAGAAACACCTTAGAACTTATCTTATCAAATCACGAAAAGAAATGTTTAACCTGTATCAGAAACCGCAACTGTGAACTCCAGACATTAGCTGACGAGCTCGGTGTTGATGGCTTAAGATATGAAGGCGAAAACATTCCCTATGAAGTTGATGATTCTTCAACATCACTGGTTAGAGATAATAATAAATGTATTTCCTGCCGCAGATGTGTATCTGCTTGTCAGAAACAGGCTGTATCTGTTATCACCTGTGCAGAAAGAGGCTTTGCAACTCACATTGCTGCAACCTATGAAAAAGACATCAAAGATGTTGGCTGTATCTTCTGCGGTCAGTGTATCGTTTCTTGTCCTGTTGGTGCTCTTTATGAAAAGAATGATATTCCAAAAGTTGTAAGAGCTATCGACGATGCTGAAAAGCATGTTGTTGTTCAGACAGCTCCCGCTGTAAGAGCAGCTCTTGGTGAAGAATTTGGTCTTCCCATCGGCACACCTGTAACAGGTAAGATGGTAGCAGCATTAAAACGCCTCGGCTTTGATAAAGTATTTGACACAGATACCGCTGCCGACCTTACAATTATGGAAGAAGGAACAGAATTCATCCAGAGATTTACCAAAGGTGAAAATCTTCCTATCATCACATCCTGTTCACCCGGTTGGGTTAAATTCTGTGAAGAGTACTATCCTGAATTTATTCCTAATCTTTCAAGCTGCAAATCACCAATGGAAATGTTTGGTGCAGTTATAAAATCCTACTACGCTGAAAAGAACAACATTGCTAAAGAAAACATCTATTCCGTAGCTATCATGCCCTGTACTTCCAAAAAATATGAAGCACAGAGACCTGAAATGTCCTCAAGCGGCGCTCAGGATATAGATGCATCCCTCACCACAAGAGAGCTTGCAAGAATGATTAAGCAGGCAGGTATCGATTTCAAATCACTTCCAGATGAAGAATTCGATAAACCCTTCGGTGAAGCAACAGGTGCCGGTGTAATCTTCGGTACCACAGGCGGTGTTATGGAAGCTGCAATAAGACCAGTTTACGAAGTTCTTGAAAAGAAACCTCTTGAAAACTTAAATGTTGAACCTGTAAGAGGTCTTGAAGGTATCAAAGAAGCAACTCTTAAAATCTGTGGTAAAGATGTTAAGGTTGCAGTTGCTCACGGTGCTGCCAATGCAAAAGCTCTTCTCGAAAAGATTAAAGCAGGCGAACACTATGACTTCGTTGAAATGATGGCATGTCCCGGCGGATGTATCCACGGTGGCGGTCAGCCTGTTGTTGACGCCTTTACTCGTGCAACAGTTGATGTTAAAGCTGAAAGAGCAAAAGCTCTCTATTCAGAAGACGAAAGAGCAACACTTAGAAAATCTCATGAAAATCCTGCAATCAAGCTTCTCTATAGTGAATATTTTGGTGAACCCTGTGGTCATAAATCCCACGAACTTCTCCACACTCACTACACAGACAGATCAGCTGATAAATAATCGGCATCAGGTAGTAATAAAACCCCTTAAGAAAATTGTCTTAAGGGGTTTGTTTTTTTGATAAAAAGTGTTATAATGGGTGCATATTAATTTTTTAATAATAAAGGAGCTCACTATGCAATACATACTAATTTTTATCTGTGCACTTCTGTCGTGCGCCAAAGTCACAACGCAAGGTTATGTGGCAAAAGGAAATGTGAAATCTGCATCAGATTCCGTGTTTGTAAACTGCCTTGTTTTTGCATTCACATCATTAATCTTTTCATTAAGCCTTAAAGATGGCATAAATCCAAATATAATTATATATGCTCTTATTTTTGGAATATTCAGTTCAAGCTTTCAGATTTTCTATGCTCTGGCTCTTAAATCAGGCCCATTTTCTGCCACCTGTATGATTGTTAATCTCAATATGATTCTTCCGGTTACTTTTTCCTTCTTCTTCTTTAATGAGAAAATAACCATAACCAAGATTATCGGGATGTTTTTATGCCTTTTAGCGCTCTTTTTAAATATGAAGAAGGATAATAAAAAAGTTAGTGCAAAATGGATTGTATATGTGCTTTTAGCGTTTTTTTCAACAGGTGCAGGAATATCAATAACTCAGAAAATTTTTGCCAGATCACCGTATTCATCCCAGGTAGAACAGTTTGTTTTTCTTGGTTATCTCACAGCTTTTTTAATAACATTTGCCTTGACTATATTTCAGAAATTCAGTAGTGCTGAGCGAAATTTCAAGCTTACCGGAAAAAATGTTTTTCTTGTATTTGTGATTGCAGCATGCCTTGGTGCATTCCAATATTTCAGAACAAATGCCGATTCCTTCATAGATGCAATAGTTTTAAACCCATCCATCAGCGGACTTGCAACAACCTTTCAGATGCTTTCGGGAAGATTGATATTTAAAGAAAAGTTCACCTTAAAGCAGATTTGCTCAATGTGTGTTGGAATATCAGCTATACTCATAATAAGTATATAAGTTTTTGTTTTATTCTCTCTTGAAATGTCGAATATCATATGTTAGAATGAGTTCATCACAGAAATAAAGTCAGAAAAATCAGAAGGGGAATCTTATGGTTGACGAAAAAAGACAATTAATAGCATGTATGCTTGATATAGGCAAAGAAATGATTCAGTCGGGTGCCGAAATCAGCCGCGTTGAAGACACTCTCATCCGGATAGGCCTCTCCTATGGAGCAAGAAGAGTCAATGCCTTTGCTCTGGCATCCAATATTTTGCTTTCAATAGAATTCCAGGGCGGTGAAGAAATAACAAGAACCCGCCGCATTAATAAAGGTCTTCAGAATGACCTTACAAAGCTCGAGGCTTTAAATGATTTGAGCAGAAGATTTTGTCAGAAGAATATGTCAGTTTTTGAGCTACATAATGAATATCTGAAAATTCACGAATCAAAACCTTCAGTCTTTTTAACATACCTTGGCAATGCTCTTGCATCAGGTGCTTTTGCCATGTTTTTTGGTGGTAATTTCTATGATTCCATCGTTGCTGCAGTTTTTGGCATCTTGATATGCTTTATGCAGTATAAAATAGCCCCCGTCTGCAAAAACAGCATAACTCTTATGATAATTGTATCTTTTGTAACAGGGCTTTTAATATCCCTTGTATGCCATCCGTTTACTTTTCTCCATGCCGATAAAATAATGATAGGGGATATTATGCTCCTTGTCCCCGGTGTTGCCATAACAAATTCTGTAAGAGATATTTTCGTTGGCGACACCATAACCGGAACAATGCGATTTGTTGAATGTGTCCTGTCTGCCACAGCTCTTGCGGCAGGCTTTATGCTGGCAATCTTTGTTGCAGGAGGTATATTATGAAACTCGCAATCATTCAGCTCATAACATCATTTTTAGGCTCTTTTGGCTTTGGTGTTATCTTTAATTTAAGAAAAAAATATATTATCCAGGCATCCATAGGCGGAGTTTTTTGCTGGGGAGCTTATCTTTTAACAGGTCTTTTTGCAGAGGGGGTTTTCCTTCCAACTCTTGTTGCATCAGCTGTAGCTGCTCTCTATGCAGAAATTTTAGCACGCTTTTTAAGAGTTCCGGCAACAGTAATTTTTGTTACAGCAATTATTCCTCTTATCCCCGGAAGCTCTCTTTTCTACACAATGAGCCACATTGTTTCAGGAGAAATAGAGCTTTTCCAGAAATATGGCATTGAAACCATACTCTTTGTCCTTGGAATAACCAGCGGAATCAGTATTGTGTGGTCAAGCTGGTATATGTTTCAAAAATTATATAATAAATACCATGTAAAATGAGGTATCAGCCCTATGAAAAAAAGAATAATATTTTTAATTCTTACTATTCTGTGGATGGCTCTCATATTTTGGTTTTCGTCAAAAATAGCCTCCGATTCCACAGTTCAAAGCACATCCGTAACAGAGTGGTTTATCAGTATTTTTATTGATAATCCATCCCCAAAGCTTGTCGACACAGCCGAAAATATAATCCGCAAAATTGCTCATTTTACTGAGTATTTTATCCTTGGCGGACTTGTTTTCGGAACAGTAAAATCCTTTTGTGATAAATAAAAAAACAACTCTTAATGGAAAGGGGCCATTAAGAGTTGTTTTTTTATAATATAGGAAATTGCGCGCAAAGCGTGCGCAATTTTGCTTATTTCAAAAAAGTGTACCTTTTTGCCCCCAAGAATGGGGGCTAGGGGGTTGAAGTGTTGAAAACACTTTTTTACATATTCATATTGTTCATATTATTCATGTTGTCCATCTGCCTTTGAGCATCTGCCGCCATGGTATCCGATGGATTGAATCCGTCTCCCTGAACATAACCCCCATGGTCAAATGGTGTCACAGCTTTTCGGCTTTCTTCCATTGCCTGCTCAATATGCTGACGGTTTATTTCCTCCTGCATAAAATCAGGTTGTTCAATGTCCGGCTTGTAGTTGTCATTAATTCTTGTGTTGTTAAGATGCAGACCTATTTTTAAAAGCTTAGCAAGAAATTTTTCCTTTGTTTCTGTTGTAACCTTGTCACTTCGGTTTATAACATTCCATAATCCTCTGTATTTTGCCCAGCTGTCAGGATGGTTGTTTATTCCGTGAAGCTTTTCCATAAAGTCCGTAACATTCTCTTCCGTTGGATTGTTTAAAACCTCGTTAAATCTGTCCATTTCTGCCTTGCTGTAGATAAGTGCAATAGCTATAAGTCCAAACGGACCTGCGATACAAAATGCCGCTATTGCCACAACAATTTTTCCCTTTGTTGAAAGTGAATTCCAAAAGTTCATTATTTTTTCCATAATTAATCCCCCTTTGTGTTTATAGCTGCTCCAGAAATTTATACTGTGCCATATAAAGCTCATAATATTTTCCCTTTTTATCAAGCAGTTCTTCGTGTGTTCCGCTTTCTGCTATTCCCTTGTTTGCTATATACATAATCCTTGAACTGTTTTTAATAGTTGAAAGACGATGAGCAATAATAAATGATGTTCTTCCTTCTAAAAGTCTTTCCAGACCTTTCTGAAGCATAATTTCGGTTTCGGTGTCTATGCTTGATGTTGCCTCGTCAAGAATGAGTATTGCAGGGTCTGCAAGAAGCGCTCTTGCAAAAGCTATAAGCTGTTTCTGACCTGCCGAAAGGGAAGAACCGCCCTCTGTCACCATTGTATCATATCCGTCAGGGAATGACATAATAAAATCATGAGCGCAAACAGCCTTTGCCGCTTCAATAACCTCTTCGTCTGTTGCATCAAGCTTTGAATATCTTATGTTGTCTTTGATAGTTCCCGAGAATAGGAAACTGTCCTGAAGCATAATTCCCATCTGACTTCTCAGGGATTTCAATGTTGCATGCTTTATGTCGTGTCCGTCAAGGGTAATATTTCCGCTGTTTAAGTCGTAAAATCTTGATAAAAGATTAATAACAGTGGATTTTCCGGCACCCGTTGGTCCAACTAAAGCTATGCTTTCTCCAGCCTTAACATTAAAGCTTACATGCTCCAGAATATTCGGGCTGTCTTTTTCATATGAAAACACAACATCATTAAAGCTCACATCACCTTTAATCTGTGGAAGTGGTTTGCTGTCGGGTAAATCTTCTATAACAAGCGGCTCATCCATCATCTGGAATATTCTTTCTATGTAGGCACCGCAGTTTATTATTTCATTGTAATAATTTGTTAAAACTGTTACAGGCTCCCAGAATCTGGCCACATATGATGAAAATGCAATCAGCATACCAACCTCAATAGCCCCTGCCTGAATTCTTGACACACCAATTAAAAACACAAGTGCGCGGGTAACATGGTCAATTGAATTTACAAAACGCCCCGTCAAAGCTCCGATTGCAGTAGATTTAATCCAGTATCTTTTGGTTTCACCGCAAAGTCCGTCAAATATTTTTGCATTTTCTTCTTCTCTTGCAAAGCTTTGAGTTATCTTCATTCCCGAAATACTTTCCTGAATATATGCGTTAAGATTACTTTGCTTTGAAGAATATCTCTGCCAGGCTCTTCTGTGCTTTGTTTTGATAATAAGAAGAATAGCCATAAAAACAGGAAGCCCCGCAAGACAGACAAGAGTAAAATTAACATCCATTGCAAGCATAAACCCAACAATAACAAACATTTTAAAAACATTTGTTATCATATCAAATATACCGTTTGCAAGAAGATTTGATATTGTATTCACATAGTTTACCACTCTCACAAGTATCTTTCCATGAGGTCTTGAATCAAAAAATGCAAATGGCAGATGCTGCATATGCTCAAATAAATCAGAGCGTATTTCCTTTATAATGTTCATTGCCATGGTATTTGTTCTTTTCGAACGCCATTTCTGGCTAAGCATAACCACCACATATGAAACAATCAGTACACACCCCAGAATAATAATCAGCTTGAGATTTCCGTCAGGTAAACACCTGTCAATGACTATGCTTATAAAATAAGGGGGGAGAAGTTCAAGAAATGCTGTCAAAAACATAGATAACAACACAAGAAGAATTGTTCCTACATGAGGTGCCACATATTTTTTCAGCATCGAAAAATATGAAAAGTCCACTCTCACATTTAATTCTTCATCTTTGTCATATCTGTTTACTGCCATTTTTGCCACCTCCTATTCCAAACCCTTCAATACTTGCAGGATGATTAATATGATAGCTTGGTGCTTTGTTGAAGTCGCCAAATTGATGGTCGAAAACTCCTTTGTAGTAGCCGCCTTTTTTAATAAGCTGATCGTGAGTTCCCCATTCGATAAGGTTACCCTGATTCAAAACTAGTATCAGGTCGGCATTTTTAACCGATGAAATTCTGTGGGCAATAATGATTTTTGTTCTTTTGGTTTCCTTTAGATTCTCCTGAATGAAGTATTCAGTTTCCATATCCAGAGCAGATGTTGTGTCATCCAGAATAAGAATTGCCGGATTTTTAAGAAGTGCTCTTGCAAGAGAAATTCTCTGTCTTTGTCCGCCCGAAAGTCCAACACCTCTTTCGCCCACCATTGTGTCATATCCTTCGGATAGCTTTTCAATAAATCCGTGGGCATCTGCCATTTTTGCAACTCTTATAACATCATCTAAGGTAGCATTAGGTGTGCCATATGCAATGTTGTTTTTTATTGTGTCGGAAAAAAGGAACACATCCTGCATCGCACTTGCCACATTCTGATGCAGAGTTTTCAAATCAATGTTTTTAATGTTTATATCGTCAATATAAATTGTTCCGTAGTTGGGGTCATAAAATCTTGATAAAAGGTTTACAAGAGTAGTCTTTCCGGAACCTGTGGGACCAACTATCGCTATTGTATCTCCGGGATTTGCGCTGAAGTTTATATATTTTAAAACCCTGTCGCCTTCATATGAAAATATAACATTTTTAAATTCGATTTTTCCTGCAAGTCCGGTGTCACGCTTTTTAACATCCCTGTTTGTAATAAGACTCTTTTCGTTTTCAAGCTGACGGATTTTAAGCGAGCTTGCATTAAACTGCTGAAATTGGTTTATAAAGTTTCCAACGCTCGACATCGGCGATGTAATGCTCCAGAGGCATCCGTTAAAAATAGTAAATTCACCAACAGTTATCCTGCCTTTCAGAGTAAGAATTCCACCTACGACAATGTATATAACGGAGGTCAGGTTAACAAAAAATATCATATTCGGTGCATATTTTGCCCAGGTCACCACATGCCCCATAAACGAACTTTTGTATTCCTCATTCTTTTCTTCAAATTTTTCTATTTCATATTCTTCTCTGGCATAAGCTTTAACCACACGATTCCCTGAAATATTTTCCGCAACCACCGTGTTTAAATGAGAATTACTTTCTCTCATCTTTAAAAAGTCAAGTTTTATGTATTTTGCAAGGTAATATGCAAAAACAGCTATAAAAGGAGAGGTTGATATTAGAAGAACAGTTAATAGGGGATTTGTTCCAAACATTATCATAAGTCCCACAGCAATAAAGAAGCATTGATCCATAAGACTCTGATATGTTGACGACATAAGAATTCTTATTGCATCCGTATCCATGGTGAGTCTGCTCATAATATCGCCTTTTCTTGTTTTGTCAAAATAAGAGCAGTCAAGCTCCTGGAGCTTTCCATAGAGCGTGGTCCTTATTTTTTTAACAACACTCTGTGAAACATTTTCATTAATAAGATGTCTCACATAAATAATAATATCTTTCATCAGATTAAACAAAATAAGAGCCAGACAGTAAAAAAATAAGGAACTGTAGTTGCCGCCAATAATAACCTCATCAACAATCAGTCCCGGAATAATGGGTGTAGCAAAAGCGCACACAACAAATACAACTGTGAGCACCAATGAAACAACCAAAGATAATTTGTATTTTTTTACATATCCCCATAACCATTTTAATGCGTTCATAATAAGCACCCCGCTTATATAGAAATATGTTTTTGCAGTATCTCTGCACTTTTAGCTATTCTAACACCATCGCCCGATTAATACAAGCCTTTTTTAGGAAAATTTTCAACAAAAAGTAAACAACATATCTATGTATTTTCAACAATAAACACCAATGTAGACAAAGTATCATTTTTGTGTTATAATTACAGGGTATTTTAAGAGGGGAAACAAATATGAAAAAAGGAAAAATAATTCTTATAACAGTTTTAATATGTTTTCTTTATGCAGTAAGCGATGAAATCCATCAAAGCTTTGTTCCGGGCAGAGCTTGTAGGCTTCTTGATATCTTAATAGACACCTCAGGCAGTGCATTTTTTTGCTTTCTTTATCATATTTTGTCAAAAACAGGTTTTAGAAAATTTTTGTAAACCGAATAAAAAACTCCTTAAAACCAATACTTTAACTGAGTATATTTATTATTAACAGGAGTTTTAATGTGTCAGATTTTATAATAAACAATAAATGTGTATTAAATGGTGAGATAACAGTTTCAGGTTCTAAAAATGCGGCACTCCCCATATTGGCTGCAAGTATTCTCGGCTGTGGCAAATCAGTTTTAAAAAACATACCCTCTCTTAGCGATATAAGCATTATGACTGATATACTATGCAGCCTGGGAGCATCTGTCGGTATAGATGATGGCGTGGTGATAGATACAAAAAATATCAATAAGCATTCGTCATCGCCTGAGCTGTGTACCCGCATCCGGGCATCATTTTTAATTGCTGGGCCTCTTCTGGCTCGCTTTGGCAGAGCTGAAGTTCCTCTTCCGGGAGGCTGCCGGATAGGAAGCCGACCTGTTGATTTGCATCTTAAGGGCTTTAAAGCCCTTGGCGCAGACTATATAATAGAAGATGGCTATGTTAAGCTTTCATGCAAAAAGCTTAAGGGAGCAAATATATATCTTGATTTTCCGTCAGTCGGGGCAACTCAGAATATAATTATGGCAGCTTGCCTTGCAGGTGGTACAACAGTCATAGAAAACTCAGCATCAGAGCCGGAAATTGTTGACCTTGCAGATTTTCTCAATAAATGCGGAGCCAGTATTTCAGGTGCCGGAACAGACACCATCACCGTAACAGGAGTAAACGAGCTTCATCCTTGCACCCACACCATTATCCCCGACCGCATCGAAGCCGGAACATTTATGGTTGGTGCAGCACTCACAAGAGGAAGTATTCGCCTTAAAAATGTTAACTGCGCTCATCTTAGTGCAATATCGTCCAAGCTCACAGAAGCTGGTGCTAAGATAAATGAATTCTCAGATGAACTAAGTATAATCTGTCCCCAGATTAATAAACACATAGATGTAAAAACCCTTCCGTTTCCCGGATTCCCAACAGATATGCAGCCTCAGTTTGCAGCTCTCATGTGTCAGTCCGACGGAACAAGCGTCATAACTGAAACAGTTTTTGAAAATAGGTTTATGTATATCCCTGAGCTTGTCAGAATGAATGCCGATATTAAATTAGATGGCAGATGCGCCATAATAAAGGGCGGCACTCAGCTAGTGGGAGCAAAGGTAAGAGCCACAGATTTAAGAGCAGGGGCGGCTCTTGTTCTGGCAGGACTTTGCGCTGAAGGTAAAACTATTGTCACAGATAGCCACTATATAGACCGGGGCTATGATAATTTTGCTAAAAAGCTTCAAAGTCTTGGAGCTGATGTGGAGTATAGTATGTAATTCATTTTTGTAAATAAAATTCATAACATATAATAAGGTGTATGTTATGAATAAAAAACGAAATTTAATAAAACCCATTATTGCGCTTTTAATGTCTTTGCTTTTAGTATGGTCTCTTTTCATGACCTATATAGAGCAGGTCGTTCTTCCAAGGGGAGCAGAGATTCTCCACTCCTATGCTGAAACAAATATGTTTGAAATATTAAATTCCACTATAGCTGAAGTTATCAGCAAACATTCCCTGAGTTATTCAAGCCTTGTCGATATAAAATATGCATCCGACGGTGAAATCAGCACCATGTCGGTTGATTATAACAAAGTAAATGCCATAAAATCCGAAATAGCTATGAGTGTTTCCAAAAAACTCAGTCAGCAGGATGAATATCCCGTGTATGTTCCTGTTGGAGCTTTTTTTGACAATATCTACCTTATGGGAAAAGGTCCCCGCATAAAGTTTATTCTTGTTCAGCGGGGATGCGTTCAAACGGATTTTGAGCATAAATTTGAAACTGCAGGTGTCAACCAGGTTATGCACACCTTAAAAGTCAATCTTGATGCAGATGTAGCTCTTATGCTTCCATTTTACGACACCCACACCTATATGAAAACAAGTGCTATTTTAGCACAAACCGTAATAAACGGTGATATTCCTGAATACCTTTCAGGAGGAATCACACGCTACGATGAAAGTAATTAACAAAGGAGAATTATTGTGACCGACAATATAAACTATCCCCACATTGTAGAATATCTTAATAAAACTCTCTCCGAGTCGGAAGGCTTTTTAAAAGAACTTGAAGTCTATGCAAAGGAAAACACAGTCCCCATCATCCAAAAAGAGGTCCGTGCTTTTCTTGGTATGCTCTTAAAGTATAAAGCGCCAAAAAATATTCTGGAGCTTGGCACAGCCATCGGCTATTCTTCGATTTTTTTTTCAGACTATATCCTTCCCGGTGGAAAAATAATAACTCTTGAAAGAGAAGATGACTATTATAACCTTGCCATGTCCAATATAAAAAAGGCAGGCAAAGAAAATGTTATCACAGTCATAAAAGGTGATGCCTTTGAAACTGTAAAAAAAATAGATGGCACATTTGATATGATATTTATGGATGCCAATAAATCTATGTACCGATATTATCTCGACACTCTTCTTCCAAGGCTCAGCCCCGGCGGAATTGTTATCTGCGATAATATTCTCTATAAGGGTATGGTTTCCTGTGATGACCTGGCGCCACGAAAACAAAACACAATAATTCAGAATTTAAGAGATTTTTTAAGCTATATATCCCATCACCCTCAGCTTGAAACATCAATCGTTCCCATAGGCGACGGCGTCAGCCTATCTGTAAAACTTCAGGAGGAAAAATAAATGAATAATAAAATAGAACTCTTAGCCCCTGCAGGCAGTCTCACAAAGCTTAAATATGCCATAGAATATGGTGCCGATGCAGTTTATATCGGCGGAGAAGAGTTTTCTCTCCGTGTTGCATCTCAGAATTTCACCCTTCCCGAAATAGAAGAAGGAATAGAATATGCTCATAAAAGAGGGAAAAAGGTCTACATAACAGCAAACATTATCCCTCATAATGAAGATCTGGAGGAATTCCCGTCTTTTGTTCGACAGGTGTCAGAACTGGGTGCCGATGCAATTATCGTTTCTGATCTTGGTATGTTTTCCATAGTCCGCGAGGTTGCACCCAAGCTCGACATCCACATAAGCACCCAGGCAAATAACACCAACTACATGAGCGCAAAAATGTGGTATAATCTTGGAGCGAAAAGAGTTATCCTTGCCCGGGATCTTTCCCTTAAAGAAGTAGGGGAGATAAGAGAAAAAATAGAACCCCAGCAGGAGCTTGAGTGTTTTGTTCACGGTGCTATGTGTGTTTCCTATAGCGGCAGATGCCTTCTGAGTAATTTCCTTACCCATCGCGATGCCAATAAGGGCGCATGCTCTCATCCCTGCAGATGGAAATATTATCTTATGGAAGAAACACGCCCCGGTGAGTATATGCCTGTTTTTGAAAATGACAGGGGAACTTTTCTTTATAACTCAAAGGACTTGTGTATGGTAGAGTATATTCCAGAGCTTATAAAGGCGGGGGTAAACAGCTTTAAAATAGAGGGAAGAGTTAAAAATGAACTCTATGTTGCCACCGTTGTCGGAGCCTACAGAAGAGCAATAGATGCCTACCTTGCAGACCCCGATAATTTCAGGGTCAGTCCCGACATTTTAGAAGATTTAGAAAAGGTAAGCCATAGGGAATATACCACAGGCTTCTATTTCAATAAACCAAACGAAAATAATCAGCTCTACACCAGCAATACCTATATTCAGGACTACACCATAGTCGGTGTTGTAAAAAGCTATGATGAAGCATCAGGCATAGCCACAATCGAGCAGCGTAACCGCTTTTTCAAAGGTGACGAAATAGAAATTATTCGTCCTGGTGGAGTTCCCTTTGCATTTGTAGCCGATTATATGACCGATGAAGATAATAACGAAATAGATGTTGCACCACATCCTCAGATGACAGTAAAATTAAAACCCGGACAAAAAGTAGGGGAATTTGCAATATTAAGAAAAAGAACATAAGCGGGAATGTAAAAAAGTCCAGATTACAATCACTTTTTCCTATTCCCTAAGAAGCTGAAATGGGAGGCCACAATGTGTGGTCTCCCATTTTAGAATTCTTTCATTATAGTTTCTTTTCTTTCAATCATTTCATCAATTCTCTTAATATATTCAGAAACTTCCTTTACATTAAACACTCTTTCTATCCTGTCACCTGCCACAAGCTTTGTTGAGCCTCCGGCACCAAGTGCGATAATACTTTGAACTTCTTCCATTATGTATATATTATAAAGACATTCGTGACCTTTTTTGCAGTATCCGATGTTTTCAAGATTTCCAAGCATATTTTTCTGGCGATACATATAATAGGGGATATAATCTTCTTTTTTCATATATTCCCCGGCAATACTCAGCATCTTATTAACTGTGTTTGCCGCTGTCATTGAATACATATCATATTTCATATCAAGAAATGAACCGTGTTTAATGCACATTGTATGAACGGTTATGCTCTCAGGCTCAATCTTTGAAAGAAGCTTTATTGTGTTTTCAAAATCCTCTGCGTCTTCCTGAGGCAGCCCTGCAATAATATCACAGTTAATGTGATTAAATCCCATCTGCCTTGCAAGCTTAAAGCTTTTAAGAAAATCTTCGCTTGTGTGTTTTCTGCCGATAAGCTCTAGGGTTTCGTCTTTTGCGGTCTGAGGATTTATGCTTATTCTTGAAATGCCATATTTTTTAAGTATCTCAAGCTTTTCTTTTGTAATTGTGTCAGGTCTTCCTGCTTCAAAGGTTATTTCCTTTACATCCTTTAAATCAAATGAGTTAAACAGCTCATATAAAATTTCGTCAATCTGATTTGCCGAAAGAGCCGATGGCGTTCCACCGCCAAAATATATAGTTTCAATCTTTCTGTTTTTAACAAAGGGATTATTGCCAATAGCTTTAATCTCTTTTTTTAATGCTTCAATATATGGAACTGTGAGCTTATTTGAAAAATCAATCGACTGTGAAGTAAATGAGCAATAAAGACACCTTGTAGGGCAAAATGGAATTCCAATATAAAGGCTTATCCCTTTTTTATCCATATTTTCAATATGTTTTTCTTCATTAAGGGCAACCTCTGTTGCTAAAGCGGCTTTATCTGAGTCTGTTTCATAAAAGCTTTTTAAATATTCTTTTGCTTCATCTGTGTTTTTTCCACCAAGCTTTAATTCTCTGATAATTTTAGATGGTCTTATCCCCGTCAGCACACCCCAAGGCAGATGAATTCCTGTTAGCTCTTCAAGTACCCTTGCCACACAGCGTTTAATGTGTGTCTTATTATATTCCTTGGCAGAAAATTCGTATTCTTTATAAAGCTCTCCGATTTTTGCTGAGGCTTTATAAATGTGTTTGTTTTTGGAAAGTAAATATTCCGATGCAATATAATCCCCATCTTCAGTATTATCTGAATATTCAAATTTTGTTTTGGGAAAAAATGATGCCGTAATTTCTCTTACGGCATACTCTTCATTATGATTTATAAGTTTTAATATCATATCATCACCAAATATATGGATTATTGTGTTTTTCGTGGCCAATGCTTGTTGCATCTCCATGTCCCGGATAAACTATCATATCATCCGGAAGGGTAAATAGCTTTTCTTTTATTGACCTTGAAAGCTCTGTTATGCTTCCACCGGGGAAATCACATCTTCCCACAGACTCCAGAAACAAGGTGTCACCGCTTATAACAAAGCTATCTGTTATAGCACATATTCCTCCCTTTGTGTGTCCCGGAGTGTGAATAAAGCAAAATTCACTTCTGCCAAGCCTCAGAATATCACCATCTTTAATCTCAATATCAGCCATGCTCTTTGGAGCCGATGTGCCAAAGTGATTACTCAGGCTGAGAAATGTATCGTTCAGAGCATCTTTATCTTCCGAGCCAATGCATACTTTTGCACCTGTTTTCTCCTTTAGATCATCAAGAGCACAAATGTGGTCGCAGTGGGCGTGGGTAATTATAATATATTTAAGCTTTATTCCCAGTTCGTCAAGACAGCTGCAAATCCTTTGCGCATTATCTGCCGGGTCAAACACAGCCCCCTCGCCGGATTCCCTGTCATATACCACATAACAGTTTGTGCCAAGTCCACCCAACACAACCCTTTTTATTTCCATAAAAATTGCTCCTTTAGTGATTTCTGGTAACATCAATAATGTCTTTAACAGATTTAAGCTTGTTTATAAGAGTATCAAGCTGAACAGTATCTCTTATTTCAACACTTGCTTCAATTATAGCCATATTGTCTTTAACAGTTCGTGCATTAATCGCCTTAACCGAAACCTTGCTGTCCGACATTGCATTTGCGGCATCAACAAGAAGCCCCGCTCTGTCATTACAAACAATCTTAAGATGCGCAAGGAAAAGCTCCTGCTTTGTATCTTCCCAGAGAACATCAATAAGACGCTTCTTTTCTTCATCATCGGTGTATAGCGCGGAAATATTAACGCAGTCCTGTCTGTGAATAGACACACCTCTTCCCCTTGTGATATATCCTATAATCTTATCACCGGGAACAGGGTTGCAGCATTTTGAATATCTTATAAGGCAGTTGTCTATTCCCTCAACAATAATACCATTTCCCGATGATTTGTTGGGCTTTTTGACAGCATTTGCGCTGGTAGCCTCCATGAGCTTTAATTCGGGATCAGTATTTCTCTTTTTGTATTCATCCTTGAGTTTCGCAATAACATTTGCCAGGGGTATTCCGCCATAGCCTATGTTTGAATATAAATCGTCTGTGCAGGCAAAGCCATATCTCTTAACAAGCATCTCAATATACTCGTTTGAAGTAAGTCCCAAAGCACCATAGCCCTGGCGCTTAACTTCTTTTTCCAGCATTTCCTTGCCTTTTTCGATATTTTCCTCGCGGTTTTCCTTTTTAAACCATTGATGAATCTTGTTTCTTGCCTGACTTGTTTTAACAATTTTCAGCCAGTCTTTGCTTGGTCCATGAATAGCAGAAGATGTTATAATTTCAACTATATCTCCGTTTTGCATCTGATAATCGAGGTTAACAATTTTTCCATTAACCCTTGCTCCCTGCATCTTGCAGCCTATAGCACTGTGGATACTGAATGCAAAGTCAATGGGAGTCGCACCGGCAGGGAAGGAGAGAACATCTCCCTTAGGCGAAAACACAAAAACCTGATCTGTAAAAAGGTCAATTCTCAGGGCTTGCAGGAATTCTTCTTCATCTCTTGAATCCTTTTGAATTTCAAGAAGCTGTTTTATCCATTGGAATTTCTGTTCAAGCTCTCCGTCGCCCCTGGCTGTTTTTCCTTCTTTATACTTCCAATGAGCACAAACACCGTTTTCGGCAATTTCGTGCATTTCTCTTGTTCTTATCTGAATTTCAAAAGGCACACCGTCATGTCCTATAACAGTCGTGTGCAGCGACTGATACATATTCGGTTTCGGCATTGCAATATAATCTTTAAATCTTCCGGGCATCGGCTTATATAATTCGTGAGCCGCGCCAAGAGCCGCATAACAATCGCTGACGCTGTTGGTTATTATCCTCACAGCAAACAGGTCATAAATCTGATCAAGAGTTTTATTCTGAGTAAACATCTTTCTGTATATGCTGTAAAAATGCTTTGGTCGTCCGTCTATAGAGCATTCAATGCCAAGCTCTGTAAGCTTTTCTTTAATGTCTCTTTTAATAATGTCAATATATGCTTCTCTTTCTTGTCTTTTCTGGTTTATTCCTTCCACAATCTCCCTGAAAGCCACAGGGTCAATATATTTAAGAGATAAATCTTCAAGCTCCCATTTTATCTTATACATACCCAAACGATGAGCAAGGGGGGCAAACACGCTAAGCGTTTCCCTGGCTTTTTCGCGCTGTTTTTCTTCGCTCATGCTTATAAGAGTTGTCATGTTGTGAACTCTGTCGGCAAATTTAATGATAATAACTCTTATGTCCGAAGCCATCGCCAGAAACATTTTTCTTAAGTTTTCCATATCTCTTTCTTCTTTTGTGGAAAACTGAATTTTGTCAAGCTTTGTAACTCCGTCAACCAGAAGGGCTACCTGTTCTCCGAATTTTTCTTTAATATCTTCGCTTGTGTATTCTGTGTCTTCAACAACATCATGAAGAAGCGCCGCGCAGATAGAATCATCATCAAGCTTCATATCTGCCACAATTTCTGCAACTGCAAGAGGGTGAGTAATATATGGAGTACCCGAATTTCTTTTTTGACTCTCGTGAGCGCTTTTTGCAAGCTCAAAAGCCTGCAAAATTTTATCTTCGTTGCAGTTTGGATTGTATGATTTAATTTTTTCAATAAGGTGTGTAGCAGTTGGAGTGCTCATATTTCCCCCTCCTTACTCTGTTTATTTTTTCCTGTCTCTTTAAGGTATATCCCTGAATCTGTCAGATTGCATTTTGAATAAAAGTTTTTACCTCTTGTAACAGAGAGTGTATCTCCTTCAAAAATAAAAGAAATAAGCTCAAGCTCTTTAAAAATATTAAGTGCAATTCTGATTTTTGTAATTCCGAGATTAAATCCGCTTGTGTTGATTTTTTCTTTAAGCTCACTAAGCTTTATTTTGAAAACATTTCTGGCAATATAGCTTTTTATATTACTGAAAACACATCTCAGGCTGTCTTCATTAATTAATCCCTTGTCACATTCTTTATAATCTCTTATAACAAACTGAACATTATCCACTCCGCGAAATGTATTTATATTAATCATTCCGGCAACAGATATACACTCACCGCATAAAATATCGCTCATATCTTCGCCCATGTTAAATGCTGGTGCATCAAAATAATTTTTTCCTTTTTCAAGAGTAAGAAAAATGTGTTTTCCGCTTTTATGGTGTCTTATGGATGAAACAGTAGAATTTACAACGCAGAATACAGGCGCTTTGTTTCCGATTCCAAAAGGCTCCAGAATATCAAGTTCTCTTGCTATGGTGCAATTTATTTCGTCGGAGGTTATTTCTGCATCAATAAAAAGCTTTGGTGTCAAAATATCTTTTGTGAGTATTTCCTTTGCATACTCATTAATCTTTTTCCTGAAAATATCTATTTTTCCTTCTTCAAGGCTGAATCCTGCCGCAAGGCTGTGACCGCCGAATTTTAAAAGATAATCACTACATGCGCTGAGTGCATCAAAAAGATTAAATCCCGATATACTTCTGCCCGATGCCTTGGCTGAACCATCTTCGTTTATAGAAATAACCGCGCTGGGCTTGTAGTATTTTTCTGTGATTTTAGATGACACAATGCCAATAACTCCATGATGCCATCCTTTTTGAGCAACAATAATAACATCATCTTCATAAAGCCTTTCTTTTTCTATGATGCGTTCTGCCTCAGCCATTATTTCCTGCTCGGTAAGCTGACGGTTTTTATTGTCATCATCAAGTTTTTTTGCTATTTCCATAGCTTTTTCTTTGTTTTTCTCCAAAAACAGTTCAACAGAAACCGACGCCGACCCGATTCTTCCGGCAGCGTTTAATCTTGGAGCAATACCAAAGCTGATGTTTGATGATGTAATGAGAGTTTTTTCTATACCGGCAACCTCCATCAGCGATGTAAGACCGATACTTTCAGTTGTTTTCATTTTGTTCAGACCATATGACGCTATAAAACGGTTTTCACCCCGGAGATTAACCATATCTGCAATAGTTCCTATGGTAGCTGCCTCGGAGTATTTTTCCATTATTTTTTTGTCGCATCCCGAAAGAGCATACAATAGCTTGTATGCCACTCCCACCCCTGCAAGGTCTTTGTTGGGATATTTATTTCCCTCTGTTTTTGGGTTTATAACCGCAATTGCATCAGGTAGGGTATCTTTTGGTGTGTGATGGTCAGTTATAATAATATCAATTCCATTTTTCTTTGCAAATTCTGTTTCAGCTATAGCTGTCACACCCACATCAACCGTTATAATGAGTCCTACTCCCTTTTCTTTAAGAAAAGTAATAGCTCCGGTGTTTATTCCATATCCCTCATCAGCACGGTCGGGAATGTAATACATAACATCAGCACCAATGCTTTTAAGATAATCATAAACAATATATGTAGCTGTAATACCATCTACATCATAATCACCATAAACAGCAATTGTGGTGTTTTTTAAAATAGCCTCTTTTATAAAGTCAACAGCTTTCTGCATATCTGTCATCAAAAATGGGTCAAAAAACTGAGAATCGTCTTTTGAAATATAATGACCGATTTCTTCGTCACTTGTGATTCCACGGTTTAAAATTACCGATGCAATAAGCGGTGAGATGTTAAATTTGTTGCTTACATGCGATACCTTTTCCATGTCGCATTCATGTATAATCCAATTTTTTGGTGTTAACAATATCTGCACCCGCTTCTGTGTTTTGTTTTGAAAATAATAAATTAATTATATCATTGTTTGTCTGTTTATGCAAGAGAATTATAAAAGCTCCGGGCAAAAAATATATTGTTTTATAGTTGCTAAATAATCTAAAAAATCTTATGTCGAATAAATAATTTGCACAAGTTTACCAAAATTACAATTGGCTGTTGACTTTATGATTTTTTTTTAGTATTATATATGATATAAATAAGTTGGTAGGTTGACTTTTGAGTTCTTTCTCAGAATAAAAGGAGAGTTAATATGATTATAAAAGAAGTTACAGTTCAAAATCAGGTTGGTTTACATGCTCGCCCAGCCACATTTTTCATCCAGAGAGCTAATGAATATAAATCAACTATTTCAATTGCCCGTGATGAAAGAAAAGTAAATGCAAAAAGCCTTTTGGGTGTGCTTTCTCTCGGTATCACCAAGGGAGTAACAATCACCTTGTCTGCCGAAGGAGCCGATGAACAGGAAGCAGTTGACGGACTCGTTGAACTCATCACATCCAATTTTGCTGAAATGGCTTAATAAGCTTTTACCCCTGCATAAATAATGCAGGGTTTTTTTCTACTAAAATGCATACAACAGAAATGAGGTGACGCGGTTTATGAACGATATAGAAGAAAAATTAAAAACTCTCCCTGAAAAAAGCGGAGTATATATAATGAAAAATGCTGAAGGTAAGATTATCTATGTTGGAAAAGCAAAGATTCTTAAAAACCGTGTGCGCCAGTATTTCAAAGGCAATAAACACACAACCAAAGTCAGAAAAATGGTTGAAAATATTCACGATTTTGAATATATAATAACCGATAGTGAGCAGGAAGCTCTTATCCTTGAAAATAATCTCATAAAAGAGAATATGCCAAAATACAATATTCTTTTAAAAGACGATAAAACCTATCCGTTTATAAAAATCACCACAAACGAAGATTTCCCCCGGGTGTTTATGACAAGAAGAGTAATCCGTGATGGTGCAAAATATTTTGGCCCGTATTGCAGCAATTTCAATTTAAAAGAAGTTCTCGAAATAATATCCGATGTTTTTCCTTTGAGAAAATGTAAAAAACAGCTTTTTTCAGATGACCTAAATGACCGCCCATGCCTTTATCATCAGATGGGCAAATGTCCGGGTGTGTGCTGCGGGAATGTGTCGAAAGCACAATATATGCAAACAGTTAAAGATATTATATCTTTTTTAAATGGCAATTATGATGGAGTAATAGCAAATCTTCGCAAGAAAATGTTAAAAGCCGCCGACGATATGGATTTTGAATCTGCTGCAGCTTTTCGCGACAGAATAAATTCTGTTTCTATGCTTGGTCAAAAACAAAAAATCGTATCTGCCACAGGCTCCGATTGCGACGCGGTAGCTCTCTATAGTGCCAATGATATAAGCTGTGTTGTTGTTTTTTTTATCCGCTTAGGTAAAATTGTGGGAGAGGAGCATTATTTTCTTTCCGGCACCGACGATTTGTCAGGCGGCGATGTGCTCTCTGATTTTATATCTCAGTATTACGAAAACTCATCATTTATTCCGAATCAGCTTTATCTTCAATATGAAATTCCCGAAACTGAGCTTGTTGAAAGCTGGCTTTCGTCAAAAACAGGTCGCCAGGTAAAAATAAGCGTTCCTAAAATAGGGGACAAACTAAAGCTTATAAATATGATTGCTGCCAATGCCAAAAAACAGCATAGCGAGCGTGAACTTAAAATAATGAGAGACATTTCATTTAAGGATAATGCCCTGACAGAACTTGGGAAGCTTTTGTCTCTTAATAAAGCACCAATGAATATAGAAGCATACGACATCTCCAATATGTCAGGTAAAGCCAAAGTTGGCGCAATGGTTACCTATACTAATGGTAAGCCAAATAAAGAAAAATATCGCAATTTTAAAATCAAATATGTTGTAGGGCAGGATGACTATGCCTGCATGAAGGAAGTTATTTCCCGAAGAATTGAGCGTGGACTTTCAGAAGGTGAAAAGGGAAAAGAGGCAGGTTTTCTTCCTTTTCCTGATGTTATCCTTCTTGATGGCGGAAAAGGTCATGTCGACACCATTTCTCCCCTTGTGGAAGCATATGGCCTTGGCATACCGGTTTTTGGCATAGTAAAAGATAACAAACATCGAACCGAAGGTCTTATTTCCAAAACCGGAAGAATTGATGTTGATAAATCCTCTGATGCATTTATGCTTCTTACAAATATTCAGGATGAAATGCACCGCCGGGCAATAACATATCATCGCAGTCTCCGTCAGGGTTCTGCCCTCAAAACAGAGCTGAGAGAAATAAAAGGAGTTGGAGAAAAAAAGGCGAAGCTTCTTCTCAAAGCATTCCGAAGTGTCAAAAGAATAAAGGATGCCACCTATGAAGAAATAGAAGCAGTAGAAGGAATAGATAAAAACACCGCAAAAAATGTATTCACCTATTTTAATGGCAGGTAATCTGACTCTTGATTTTTCACTTGGTTTGAGTTACAATATAATTTAATTGATTTATTTCCAAAGAAAGAAGGTATATAAAAGTGCCTATAATAAATTACCTTAAGAAAAATGCAGAAAAATATCCCAACCAGACAGCTCTTGTTGAAATAAACCCTGAGGTAAGGGAAGTAAGAAGAGTAACCTGGAAGGAATATGAACTAATAGAGCCCGGTTATTCTCAGGAATACCGCAGAGAAATAACATGGGGCGTTTTTGAAGAAAAAGCAAACAGATGTGCCAATCTTTTGATGAGCCGCGGAATAAAAAAAGGTGATAAAGTCGGAATACTTATGATGAATTGCCTTGAATGGCTTCCGATTTATTTCGGAATTCTTAAATCAGGTGCTCTTGCAGTGCCCATCAATTTCCGCTTTACTTCTGATGAAATTAAATACTGTCTTGATCTTGCCGATGTTGATGCACTCTTTTTTGGTCCCGAGTTTGTTGGCAGAATGGAAGAGATATACGACTCCATCCCCGATGTAAAGATTCTTTTCTATGTTGGCGACGGTTGTCCGTCGTTTACAGAAAACTATCTCCACCTTGCCACCAATTTCTCCAGTATGGCTCCCGATGTTGAGCTTACTGATGAAGACGATGCAGCCATCTATTTCTCATCAGGTACAACGGGATTTCCAAAAGCAATACTCCATAACCACGAAAGTCTTATGCATGCTGCAATTGTTGAGCAAAAGCATCATAATCAGACTCATGAGGATGTATTTCTGTGTATACCCCCTCTCTACCACACCGGTGCCAAAATGCATTGGTTTGGTTCTTTAGTGTCAGGTAGCCGCGCAGTTCTCTTAAAAGGTGTCAAACCAAAAACAATTATGGAAGCTGTCTCTAATGAAAAGTGCTCAATCGTATGGCTTCTTGTGCCCTGGGCTCAGGATATTTTAGATGCTATTGATAGTGGGGAAATAGATCTTTCCGGCTATTCTCTTTCCCAGTGGCGTCTTATGCATATAGGCGCTCAGCCTGTTCCGCCATCACTCATAAAACGCTGGAAGGCAATCTTCCCTGACCATGATTACGACACAAACTATGGACTTTCTGAATCAATAGGTCCCGGTTCTGTTCATCTTGGAATTGAAAATGTACATAAAGTAGGAGCTATCGGTAAGGCAGGCTATGGTTGGGAAACCAAGATTATAAATCCCGACGGCAGCTCCGTTTCCAGAGGTGATGTTGGAGAGTTGGCTGTTAAAGGCCCCGGTGTTATGACCTGCTACTATAAAGACGAAAAAGCAACCGCTGAAGTTCTCCACGATGGTTGGCTCTACACAGGCGATATGGCAATGGAGGATGAAGATGGATTTATCTATCTTGTTGACAGAAAGAAAGATGTTATCATAAGCGGAGGCGAAAATCTTTACCCCGTTCAGATAGAAGACTTCCTCCGCGCTCACGATGCAATAAACGATGTTGCTGTAATCGGTCTTCCCGATAGCCGACTTGGCGAAATAGCTGCAGCAATTATTCAGATAAAGGAAGGCGCAGTATGCACCGAAGACGACATCAACGAATTTTGCAGAAAGCTTCCACGCTATAAAAGACCTCACAAAATCATTTTTGCCGATGTTCCACGAAATGCAACAGGCAAAATCGAAAAGCCAAAGCTTCGTGAAATCTATTGCGGTGAAAGTCTGGTTGCAACCCAGATTAAATCATAATTAAAAAATCCCCACAAAATCTGCGAGGTGAAAATTATGACAGCAAAGGAAATTCAGAAAATAATAAAAAATCAGAATAATAAAATCATAGAAGCTGTAAGGAGCGAGGTTGACGAAATGTCAATGCTTCTCTCTCCTGAATATCAGGGAGCAGAGCTTTTATGCGCAAAGTTTGTTTCCGATTTTGCCATCGATGGCTATAGGCTTATAAGAAGCAAATATATAAGTGAAATAATAACCGGCGAAAAAAATGAAACTCTGTCGTTTTTTAATCACGTATATAGTAAAGAAAATCTGGGTAGCTATCCATCCTGCCCCTATACCTCCGACACCTTCCGCGGGCTTTTTGAGAAGCTTGCAAAATCAGGAGAAGCGGTAACTGTTGAGTGTAATTTTGAAGAAGCAATAGACTATTACTTTGGAAAAGTAACTGACCTCACAGGTAATCTTGCCACAATGCAGTGCTTTGACGGATCTGGTGTTCTTTTTAAAGATAAGGTAAGAGTTAATCTGGATTTCGTATCTATGGTAACAATAGGAGACCGCTATACCAAAACTATGGCAAAATATATTAAATGGTAAAAAGCACCCCTGACTTCAATATGAAATCAGGGGTGCTTTTTTTCAAAACTATAATATAATTTTATCATATAAAAATACGGTTTGTAAACACTAACTTTTAAAAATTTTAAAATTTCTATTTCTCCCACAAAAACTAAGTCTTAATTTTTGATATTTTGCCGATTGAAAATAGGGGACATATTTGCTAAACTATAGGTGAACAAAAGAAAGAGAGGTTTAGTCCAATGAGAAAGTAACCCCCGTCTTTATCAAAATTAAATATGCCGGCCTGAACATAGAAAAAACACGGCGGTGTAACGCTTGATATAGATTTCCGTAGTAAAAGAAGGGAGATAGAATTCAGGCAGAAATATTTAAGCTTTGAATAAGGACACAACAAAAAAATAACCCGTCTTTGTAAAAAAAGATAAGCATCCCGGATATAGTCTCATCCGCTTAAGGAAAATAAGTTAAAATATCTGAAGTGGTGTTGTGATTGGAGCAGTTCAGACGGAGAATGTGAGGATAACAAAAGATGTTAGATATCAAAATTGAAAATTAATAACCCTTGATTGCAAGAAGGAGGCAGTCAAGGGTTATTTTTTTGCGTTTTGCTGGTATCCAAAGTCGTTTCATTGAATATACTATTCATTATGAAAGGATGAGATACCGTTGATTGAAAATGAAATATCAAATGAAAATCTTTACTCAGAGAATAATATAAAAGAAAATGAAAAAGTCCGTCCAATCCCCTGTGAACAAAAAACAGTAGGGGATATAGACGAGCTTATTTTCCCTGATGATGAACCATATTATATAAGTGAAAGATAAAAAATGTGAGAAAAAATTATTAAAATTTTTTCTCACATTTTTTTAATTAATTATCTTTTAATAAATGCCGGAATACCATCTTTATATTTAATATCATTCTCACCCATAATAAGTGGGAGTGCATATTCAACAAAGGCATCTGTAACATCGGTTCCCTCAGAAGTAATAAATTCTGCAGGAACCATTTTTTCACCATTTGCAATATCGTTGATGTCTTTACATTCAAAGCTTATTTCATATGGCTTATTTGATTTTCTTATCATGCAAACCATCTTGCCGCTTTCGCCTCTCTGAGCCGCTTTAACAGCTTCAACACCGCAGGTGAATGCATCCTCAACATCTGTTTTTGATGTAATATGTGCCGCACATCTCTGAACAAGATTGAGCTCAACGCTTCTAACCTTGATTCCAAGTCTATCCTTAACAAGGTTTTCAAGCTTCTTGCCAACGCCGCCGAGCTGACCGTGACCAAACATATCATTTCCAAATGCCTGCTTGCTTTCAGCGATATAGGTTCCTTCAGCATCTTTAATTCCTTCAGAAACAGCCACAATAACAGTATCCTGATTTGCAAGCTTGGTTCTTATATCATAAAGAAATTTTTCTGTATCAAATGCAACCTCAGGAAGGTAGATATAGTCAGGTGCAGTATTGCCCATTGTTCTTGCCAGGGCAGCACTTGCTGTGAGCCAGCCTGCATTTCTTCCCATAATCTCAACAATCAAAACATTTTTAATATCGTAGCATCCTGCATCAAGAGCCATTTCAGAAACAACAGTCGCAATATATTTTGCACAGCTTCCGTATCCCGGGCAATGATCTGTTCCAAGAAGGTCGTTGTCTATTGTCTTTGGAACACCGATTATAGTCATATCCTTTGCTCTTTCATCGTTTGAAAGTCTCATAACAGTGTCCATAGAGTCATTTCCGCCAATATAGAAGAATGAACCGATTTCATTCTTCTCAAAGATTTCAAAGATTTTGTCAATGTCAACATTTGAGTCTTTTGCAATTTTATATCTGCACGAACCAAGATATGAAGATGGTGTCTGCTTTAAAAGCTCAATGTTTTCCTCGTTTGAAAAAGTTTCGTTAAGCTCAATAAGCTCGTTTCTCAGGATTCCCTTGATTCCGTTAACAGCTCCGTAAACCTTGCCTTCGCAATTTTTGAGTGCCTGGCTTATAACCCCTGCAAGAGAAGAGTTGATAACTGCTGTAGGTCCACCCGACTGACCTACAAGGATATTTTTATATTTTGGCATATTAATTCCTCCTTTAAGCTTATTCTGTCTGCTTTATGCCATTTTCTGCCGTCAAGGCTGTATTTCATATTTTTTATAACATCCGGAATGTCACTTTCTTTGTACTCCACCAGGAACCTGTCAAGAATCCTGCAGTTGTAATCAAGCTTCAGAAATTCATATGTATCATCTTTTTTTGAATTAAAAACAAGACTTACCTCGTCAAAGGGGAGAGCATCCTCGTCATTAAAGCTAATAAGCTTTATATACTCAATAACAATATCATCGCAGCCGCTATCCAGTATCCGGATTTTTTCTCTTGCTTCTTCCATATACCTCACGCACCTGAAGTTGAAATCATCTCCAAAAAGAATGTACGGAGGATTTTTAATTGCCTCAATTCCTTTGATATCTACATTCGGATCCACAAGACAGGCAAATTTTTTTCTTCCTGACAGCACAATCATAGGAAGTTCAAATGTAAACTCCGTATTGCAAAACGGACAGCACACTCTGTTAAGACTACCGTCGAGAAATTTGTCTTTTTCAAAACCTTCCATATCAAGGTTAACAACTGTGCAAAAACGGTCTGCCATAGGAAACTGCTTTTCACATTCCTGGCATATGCCGCTGAAAGCTCTTGCATAAGACGCCATGTTCTTCCTCCCTTATTAAAAGAGGTTAAAAATATCAGTACATAAGGAGTATACCATAAAAGTTATCGTCTTTCAATAAGTAATTTAATAAATATTTTATATAGGTATTGAAAAATGTGTAAAATAATTGTATAATACAGTATAGTGTATGTTAATTAGGAGGTATATGCATATGTATAGTACAGAAGAAATTAAAAGAATCGACCCCGAGGTAGCAAATGCTATCGAAATGGAAGTTGACAGACAGAGAAACAAAATAGAGCTTATTGCCAGTGAAAATTTTGTGTCCAGTGCAGTTATTGAAGCAATGGGAACCCCATTAACAAATAAATATGCCGAAGGCTATCCAGGCAAAAGATATTATGGTGGATGTGAGTGTGTTGATATCGTTGAAAATCTTGCCATAGAAAGAGCAAAAGAAATCTTTGGCTGTGATCATGCCAATGTTCAGCCCCATTCAGGTGCTCAGGCAAACCTTGCTGTGTTTTTTGCAGTTTTAAATCCGGGCGACACAGTTCTCGGTATGAACCTTTCTCATGGTGGTCACCTTTCCCACGGAAGCCCTGTTAATATTTCAGGTAAATATTTCAACATTATTCCCTATGGTGTTGCAAAAGACACCTGCCTTATTGATTATGATGAAATCGAAAAGCTTGCTATGGAAAATAAACCAAAATTAATTGTTGCCGGAGCAAGTGCATATCCAAGAGTAATAGATTTTGAAAGACTTTCTGAAATAGCAAAAAAATGCGGTGCATATCTCATGGTTGATATTGCCCATATTGCAGGTCTTGTTGCTGCAGGTCTTCATCCAAATCCTGTTCCATATGCAGATTTTGTCACCACCACAACTCACAAGACCTTAAGAGGTCCTCGTGGCGGTATGATTATGTGTAAAGAAGAACATGCAAAGCTTATAAATAAATCAGTGTTCCCCGGAATCCAGGGTGGACCTCTTATGCATATTATTGCTGCAAAAGCAGTATGCTTTAAAGAAGCTCTTTCCGATGAATTCAAAGCCTACCAGACACAGGTAGTAAAAAATGCAAAGGCTCTTTCCGAAGCTCTTATGGCTGAAGGCTTCAACCTTGTATCGGGTGGCACAGATAACCACCTTATGCTCATCGATTTAAGAAATAAAGATGTAACCGGTAAAGATGCAGAACATATGCTCGATGAGGTTGGCATCACAGTTAATAAAAACACAGTTCCCTTTGAAACAGCAAGCCCATTTGTTACAAGTGGTGTAAGAATCGGAACACCTGCTGTTACATCAAGAGGAATGAAAGAAGAAGATATGAAAGAAATAGCTGCTCTTATATCTCTCACAATTAATTCCTTTGAAGAAAAGAAGGAAGAGATAGTTTCAAGAGTTAAAGCTCTCACCGAAAAATATCCTCTTTACAGATAAAATACCTTCGGCGGAGCTGTGCTCCGCCTTTTATCTTTAAAATTAAGTTTCAAAAGAGGTGATATCCTTGCGACCACTTGCAGATGTAATGCGCCCAAAATCAATTGATGATGTTGTGGGGCAGAATCATATAATAGGTGAAGATAAGCTTATAACCAATCTCGTAAAATCAGGCAACATTCCCAATATGATTTTTTATGGTCCTTCCGGCACGGGGAAAACAACCGTTGCCAATATCTGTGCTGATGTATGCGGAAAAAAACTGTATAAATTAAATGCTACCAATGCTTCCACAAAAGATATCAAAGAAATCGCATCCGACCTTGATTCATTTGAAACAAGAGGCGGAGTGCTTCTTTATCTTGATGAAATCCAGAATTTTAATAAAAAACAGCAGCAGTCTCTTTTGGAATATATAGAAAATGGCAGTATAACTCTTATAGCCAGTACCACAGAAAATCCCTATTTCTATGTATATAATGCTATTCTTTCAAGATGCACAGTTGTTGAATTCAAACCCGTGGAAACTGATGATATAAAAAAGGCTCTTTTGCGCGCGTGTAAAAGCCTTCCAGAGCTATACGGGAAAAAGAAAATGTCAATAGAAGAAGAGGTTATAGACCACCTTGCCCTTGCTTCATATGGCGATGTCAGAAAGGCTCTCACAGCTCTTGAAATGTGCATAAAAATGAAGATTTCACCCCTGGCAGATGAACTCACAGTCACAGCCGATGATGCTCTTTCCGTAACTCAGAAATCAGCATTTTTCTTTGATAAAGATGCCGATAGCCACTATAATGCCCTCAGCGCATTTCAGAAATCCATAAGAGGCAGCGACCCCGATGCTGCCATTCACTATCTGGCAAGGCTTGTAGAAGGCGGTGATTTAATATCAATATGCCGAAGGCTTATGGTAATTGCCTGCGAGGATGTTGGTCTTGCGTATCCCACAGCCATCACAGTCACTAAAGCATGCGTTGATTCAGCTCTTCAGCTTGGCTTTCCCGAAGCAAGAATTCCCCTTAGCGAGGCGGTTATCTTTCTTTCGTGCCTGCCCAAGTCAAACGCAGCCATTTGCGCAATTGATGATGCTCTTGCCGACATAAGATCAGGAAACGCCGGCGATATTCCGGCGTATTTAAAAGATGGTCATTATTCCGGCGCTCAGAAGCTTGGCCATGCCATAGGCTATAAATACCCTCATTCCTATCCGGGCAATTATGTAAAACAGCAGTATCTTCCCGACAACCTTAAAGATAAAAAATATTATAATCCCGGTAATAATGCCACAGAAGAAAAATTTAAAAACTATCTTGACAGATTAAAAAATTTGTAATATAAAGATTTTAAAGGAGTTGTTAATTATGAAGATTGATTTTTCAAAAATTAAAAAAGGTTTTTCAGTTGCAGCGCAGAAAACAAAAGAAACATCCGAAAGCGTTATAGAAATTGCAAAGCTTAAATATAAGCTTGTAGAAATTAATTCCGAAATCGAAGAAAATTTCAAAAAGATAGGAAAGCTTGTGTATAATGCTGCAGAAGATGAAGACATCACAGATGGAATCAAAGAATTATGTGATACAATCACAGCTCTTACCGAAAAAAGAGATGATATGCAGGAAAACTTCAACGAACTCGTTAATAAAAAACAGTGTCCAAAATGCGGCATGAAGCTTGATAAAGATTTTGAATTCTGTCCAAAATGTGGTCATAACTTCGAAGAATAATACATAATAAACATACATCTGAAGGAGCGAAATAAAATGAAAATAGGTATATTAGGCTATGGTAACCTTGGAAGAGGGGTAGAATGTGCCATTGCCCAGAATGACGACATGGAGCTTGTGGCGGTTTTCACAAGAAGACCCCCTGAATCTGTTAAAATACTAACTGCCGGAGTTCCCGTTCTCCATATAGACGAAGCTAAGAAAATGAAGGATTCAATAGATGTTTTAATTCTTTGCGGCGGAAGTGCCACAGACCTTCCTGTGCAAACCCCTGAATACGCGGAGTATTTTAATGTTGTAGATAGCTTCGATACCCACGCAAAAATCCCTGAGCATCTTGAAAAAGTTGATTCAGCATGCAGCCGCAGCGGAAAAACAGCCATAATTTCAGTCGGCTGGGATCCAGGAATGTTTTCTGTAAACAGAATGTTTGGTAATGCTGTCCTTCCCGACGGTGCAGACTACACCTTCTGGGGAAAAGGCGTAAGCCAGGGCCACTCTGATGCAATAAGAAGAATAGATGGGGTATTGGATGCCCGTCAGTATACCATTCCGGTTGATGAAGCTGTGGAAAAGGTTCTAAGCGGTGAAAACCCAAGCCTTTCAACCCGTCAGAAGCACACAAGAGAGTGTTTTGTTGTTGCAAAAGAAGGGGCAGATCTTAAAAGAATAGAGGAAGAAATCAAAACAATGCCCAATTATTTTGCCGATTATGACACAACTGTTCATTTCATTTCTGCAGAAGAGATGAAGAAGAATCATTCCGGTCTTCCTCATGGCGGAATAGTTGTCCGTAGCGGAAAAACCGGAAAAGATCTTGAGCATAATAATATAATAGAGTATAAGCTTAAGCTTGATTCAAATCCGGAGTTTACCGCTTCTGTTATTGTAGCTTATGCCAGAGCTGCATGCAGAATGAACCAAGAGGGAATAACAGGGTGCAAAACCGTGTTTGATGTTGCTCCTATATACCTTATGAAGGAAGAACGAAAAGAAGTTATAAGAAAACTACTTTAAAAATATGATTAATAAAAAATGCACTCATATTGAGTGCATTTTTTATGGTTATAATTCAAAATCCAAACAGCTTCTAACTGCTGTATATGGTCTTACCTTATTATTTGCCATATCCACATGCAATGGATGAACCGAATAAGCCTTTAAGGCTTCTTCGTTTTCAAATGTAGAATCAAGCATTAAATCTGCAGTTGAGCTCTGGAGTCTCCCTGTTTCAACTTTTATATCAATAAGACCGGGGATTTTTCCTGAAAGACCTTCTAAACCTTCCTTAATGCCTTTTTTTATTTCTGCTTTTTCTTCATTTGACAGGTCGGCTTTTAGTGTCCATAAAATTATGTGTTTTACCATTTTCTCCACCTCCGAATTTTATAAAAAGTATATCACATACGAAAAACAGTGTCAAGAATTCGCATAAGCTCCTATAATTTTTTTTGCTGAGAGGTTTCAACAAAAAGCTTCACACAAAGAAAGCTGTGTTGCAGTACCGGTTAATAGCCTTTATATTATTGCAAAAAAAATAAAACTGTGGTAAAATAAGACATATTCTATGTAAAGGAGCATGATTATGGCAAATAGTATTAAGTATTCCTATGAACAGTTAAAAACTTTTTGTACAGATGCTTTTATGAAATTTGGTTTTTCAAAAGAAGAGAGCGACATAATCGTTGATGTTCTTCTCACCTCCGACCTTTATGGTATCGAATCCCATGGTATGCAGCGCCTTGTCCGCTACCATAAGGGGATTGAAAAAGGTCTTATAAAACCGGATGCAAAGCCGGAAATTGTTTTTGAAACTCCCGTTTCAGCGGTTATTGAAGGAAACGACGGTATGGGCCAGCTTCTTGGTCATAAAGCAATGAACATAGCGATACAAAAGGCAAAGAAATCCGGTATGGCAATTGTCACCGTCAGAAATTCCAACCACTACGGAATCGCAGGCTACTATGCAAAAATGGCTTGCAGGGAAGGGCTAATCGGTATGTCAATGACCAATTCCGAAGCAATAATGGTTCCCACCTTTGGTCGTCTTGCAATGCTCGGAAGTAATCCTATTGCAATCGCAATGCCGGCTGAACCCTATGATTTCTTCTTTGATGCATCCACCACAGTTGTCACCCGTGGCAAGCTTGAAATATATAATAAGCTGGGCAAACCACTTCCGGAAGGCTGGGCTCTTAATTCTTCCGGCAAAGGTTCGTCAGATGCATCTGATGTGTTGAAAAATATTGTTGCCAAAGCAGGAGGCGGAATAATGCCTCTTGGCGGTGAATTTGAGCAAAGCGGAAGCCACAAAGGCTATGGCTATGGAATGCTTTGCGAAATATTTACATCAATTCTTTCAATGGGCCTCACATCAAATCATACCCACATAGGCGGCAAAGGCGGCACCTGTCATGGCTTTATTGCCATAGAACCCAAAATTTTTGGTGATGCAGATGCCATAAAAGAGCATTTGTCAACTCTTCTTCGTGAGCTTCGTGAATCACCAAAAGCAGAAGGAGCTGAGCGTATATATACCCACGGTGAAAAAGAAGTATTCGCCATGGAAGACCGCCTGAAAAATGGTATTGAAGTTAATATCAACACAGTTGCCGAGATGGTTGACCTTTGTAACTATCTTAATATGGATATCGATAAATATCTTGGCTCTGAAGCGAAGAACCTTACTCTTAATAAAAGTTCATACGATATGTAATAAAGAAAGGAAGATAACAATGGATATAAGAGCAGAAAGCTTAAAAAAGCACGCAGAGTGGAAAGGAAAAATTGAGGTTGTCTCAAAAACAAGAATAAAAAATAAGGAAGAACTCTCCCTGGCATATACACCCGGTGTTGCAGAACCTTGTCTTGAAATAAATAAAGACATAAACAAATCCTATGAATTAACCCGTCGTCATAACCTTGTTGCAGTAATCACCGACGGAACTGCAGTTCTCGGGCTTGGTGACATAGGCCCTGAGGCAGGTATGCCTGTTATGGAAGGAAAATGTGCTCTCTTTAAAGAATTTGCCGATGTAGATGCATTCCCCCTTTGTATAAAATCAAAAGATGTTGACGAAATAGTAAGAACAGTATATCTTCTTTCCGGAAGCTTTGGCGGAATAAATCTCGAAGACATTGCAGCTCCACGCTGTTTTGAAATTGAAAAAAAATTAAAGGAAATATGTGATATTCCTGTATTTCATGATGATCAGCACGGAACAGCCATCGTTGTTGCTGCAGCCCTTCTAAACGCTCTTAAAATAGTTAAAAAAGATATAACAGAAATCAAATGCGTTATAAATGGTGCAGGCTCTGCCGGAACTGCAATAGCAACCCATCTTATGAAGCTTGGCTTAAAAAACATAATAATGTGTGATAGATTCGGTATCATATGCAAAGGTGACGAAAGCTTAAGTGATGCTCATAAAGAACTTGCTGAAATAACAAATAGCCAGTGCATAAAGGGAAATCTCGCTGATGCAATGAAGGGTGCAGATGTTGTAATTGGTGTTTCAGCCCCCAACATAATTTCAAAGGAAATGGTTTCATCAATGGCGGAGGATGCCATTGTATTCCCCATGGCAAATCCCAATCCCGAAATTTTGCCTGATCTTGCAAAGGAGGCAGGTGCAAGAATTGTGGGAACAGGTCGTTCCGACTATCCAAATCAGATAAATAATGTTCTTGCATTCCCCGGAATTTTCAGAGGTGCTCTGGATGTTCGTGCAAGTGACATCAACGATGAAATGAAAATGGCGGCATCCTATGCTATCGCAAGCCTTGTTTCAGATGAAGAACTTAATGAAGAATATATCCTTCCCATGGCTTTTGATGAAAGAATAGGCAAAACTGTTGCCAAGGCGGTTGGCGAAGCTGCAAGAAATAGCGGCGTTGCAAGAATATAAAATTACAGAGAGGAATAATCACAATGGAAGAAAACACAAAGGTAATCTTTGAAATGGAAGATGGTGGCAGCTTTACCGTGGAGCTTTATCCCGAATATGCTCCCGAAACAGTTGAAAATTTTATAGATCTTGTTTCAGAAGGATTCTATGATGGACTCACATTCCACCGCATAATACCCGGATTTATGACTCAGGGCGGAGATCCTGAAGGCACGGGAATGGGCGGAAGTGGAACCAATATAACGGGCGAATTTGCGCAGAACGGAATAACAAATGACTTGAAGCACGAAAGAGGCGTAATATCAATGGCTCGTTCAATGATGCCAAATTCAGCAAGCAGTCAGTTCTTTATCTGTTTTGAAGATGCTCCTCATCTTGATGGTGCCTATGCCGCATTTGGAAAGGTTACAGAAGGTATGGATGTTGTCGACAGGATGGCAGAAGTTCCCACAGATTTCAGCGATAAACCTCTTACTCCTGTTGTTATGAAAAAAGTTTATATCGAAGAATAATCATAAAACCCCCTTTAAATATATATAATTATTTAAAGGGGGGTTCTCTATGTGGCAAAAATGCGTAGCTCATTTGTGTGACAACACAGAAATTGAATATGATATATCTGATGGCTTTTTTAAAATTAAAAGCTCTGCCCAATCATCAAAAATAAACTGTTATTCAAGCCTTTGTGCAGTTTTTTATGATAACAAAGAGCTTGAAATAGGCTATTTTAATAGTAATGATGGAATATACTCTGTCGATAAAAAATATAGTTTGTCTTATCTTGAAAACAATGGTATAAATGTCAGCTTATTCTCTCATTTTATCATAAAAAACAAAGACGGTGTTTTTTATACTGCTAAAAAATCGGAAAGTGATGAAAACGATGCAAGTCTTAAAAGAGCAAGAGATATTCTCGGCTCATTAAAAGAAGAACCCGATCCAAAAAAGGCAAATGATGCAGTTTCCTATATACTCCAAAGGACAAGCCTCTATGAGAAAACAGACATCCCGGTTTTACCCGGTTTTACCTGGTATAAAATAGACAATCCAAGGGAATATTTCGCTCTTTCATCCATAGAGCATCTGCTTTGCAGTGAAGGCTACATAAATTGCCTTGTGCAGGGCATGGCCTGGTATTTTGGCGTGTGCAATGAAAACAGAATATATGCTGTTGGCTGTAAGCGAAAAAAGGGGCTTTATAATCCATTTACAAATGCATCCGATTGCGCAATAGAATTTAATATTCCCGATTCCGGCGAGGTGTTCTATGTTGTTGGAATAATGATACTTGATGACGGTCAGTATTTTTGTAGATTAACATAAATGTATTTTTGTAGATTAACATAAAATTCTTGCAAAAAAAATGTAGCTGTGATATACTCAAATATATATTTTTTTGAGGTGAAGTATGAGAATTTTAAATACAAAAGATTATAATAAACATAGCGGGAAGTTTTCTCTTCCCGGATTTCGCACAGGGTCTTTATTTAAAAAAATAGTTGCTTGTCTGTATTATGTTTTGGTGTTAGTCTTTGCGGTAAACAGCATAAGACTCACAGTTTCCGGAGATTTTGGAAGCAGTATGGATGTTTTTCTTGCAATTGTTGTGGAACTGTTAATAGTTATGATACTTGTGGCTCCTGTTATAATTGTTGGTTTTTCCAATCATTACGACTGGCACGGAATAAAGCTGTTTTTAATAATTATGGTGTCGTGGTGTGTGCTTTTTACAGCTGCACAGTTTGTTTCAACTCTTTTTTCTGAAGAATTTATAAACAGCACAAATTCATATAACGAAACACACAGCGGGCAATCACCGCAAAGCTCCGGTGAAAATGTAAAGCTTGAAATAGATGAAGGAATAATAAAAGATAATATAGATGAAATAAACAATTCAGCTTCTTCATCAAAAGAATAAACTCATAGTGTCAGGAGATAAGATATATGAAAAAATTTGTTTCGTGGAATGTAAATGGCTTGCGGGCTGTTGTTCAAAAAAATTTTTATGAAGCTTTTTCCGCTCTTGATGCAGACATTTTCTGCGTTCAGGAAACAAAACTTGTTGAAGGTCAGATAGAAATGAATCTTCCCGGCTATCATCAGTTCTGGAATTATGCCGATAAAAAAGGCTATTCCGGAACAGCTGTCTTTGCTAAGGAAGAACCTCTTAGCGTAAGCTATGGAATGAATATCGATGTCCACGACCACGAGGGCAGGGTAATCACCTTAGAATATGATAAATTCTATTTTGTCTGTGTCTACACACCCAACTCCCAGAATGAATTAAAAAGACTTGATTATCGAATGGAATGGGAAGACGATTTCAGAAATTATCTTTTAAAGCTTAAAGAAAAAAAATCTGTAATAGTGTGTGGAGACCTTAATGTTGCCGCAGAAGAAATCGACCTGAAAAATCCTAAAACAAATATTCATAACGCCGGCTTTACCATCGAAGAAAGAGAAAAAATGGCAAAGCTCAAAGAAAGCGGCTTTACTGATTCTTTCAGATTCTTCTATCCTGATAAAACCGACATATACTCCTGGTGGTCATATCGAATGAATGCCAGAGCAAGAAACGCAGGCTGGAGAATCGACTATTTTCTTGTGTCATCAGATCTTAACGAAAAACTCATATCAGCCGATATCCACACAGACATTCTTGGCTCAGACCACTGCCCGGTTGAAGTGTGTGTTGATTTTTAATTTATTTTGAGAAAAGCTTATATCAAAGGGATTGTAAAAAAATGTTTTTACAATCCCTTTATTATGTTTATTCACAATATTGACCATATAATCATATAAATATATAATAACAAAACTATGTGGAGTGATAATATGGGCTTTCCCTTTAATCTTTTTAAAAAAAGAAAAGATTATTTATCTCATACTGCCGATGAATCACCCGATGAAAACCTTGTAATTCTTGCCGGCAATCCAAATGTCGGAAAAAGCACCCTTTTTAATTACCTCACAGGTATGAAACAACACACAGGCAACTGGAGCGGCAAAACTGTCGGCACAGCCTTTGGAACCTATTTCCATAATGAAATAAAATACACCATAGCCGATATCCCCGGTGCATATTCTCTTAAAGCTGAATCTGCTGAAGAAGCATGTGCAGAAGAAGTTATCCGATGCAGGGATGCAAAATGTGTTGTAGTTGTTTGTGATGCAATGTCTCTGGAACGAAACCTTAATCTTGTTCTTCAGATATGTGAAATATGTGATAAAGTCATTGTTGCAATTAATTTTGTCGATGTTTGCGAAAAAAATGGCATACATATAGACACAGCGCGCTTAAGCGGCGAGCTTAAATCACCTGTAACAATTATAAATGCAAGAAAAAAACAAGGCATAGATTCATTGTTTGCTTGTGTTGAAAATATCAGTAAAGCAGGAAAAAGCTTTAAAACAGATTACGGAAAAAACATTGAGTATGCTGTAAAACTGGTCTCAAAAGCACTGAGGAAAATTATATCCCAAAACATCCGCTATTTTTCTTTGCGTATCCTTGAAAATGACGAAACAGCCTGGACATATATAAAACAGCGTGCAAAGGGTGACTCTCAAAAGCTTGGTCTTTTGTATTCTGCCCGTCATAAAGCAATGAACATTTTATTTGAAAAGGGGATATCGGAAGAAGATGTGAAAGACATAATAGCTGTAACACTTCTGAGGTCTGCCCACCGTATATCAAAAAGCTCAGTAAAAACAAGCAAAAGAAGAAAACCAAAAGTTTTATCAAGAAGCGACAGAATTCTCACAGGAAAAATAACCGGCGGATTATTTATGATTCTTATGCTGTGTATTATCTTTTTTATCACTCTTAAAGGTGCCAACTACCCGTCGCAGCTTATCTATAAATTATTGTTTTTGTTTGAAAAATATCTTGTAAACTTTATGAATAGCCTTCATATCCCTCGTTTTGTTTCTGATATGCTGGTGTTTGGCGGCTACCGCGTGCTTGCCTGGGTTGTGGCAGTCATGCTTCCTCCAATGGCAATTTTCTTTCCTCTGTTTACCATCCTTGAAGATGTGGGATATCTTCCAAGAGTGGCATTCAATCTTGATAAGTGTTTTAAAAAATGCAAAGCCTGTGGCAAACAGGCGCTAACAAGCTGTATGGCATTTGGGTGCAATGCAGCAGGGGTAACAGGAGCCAGAATAATTGACTCACCAAGGGAAAAGCTAATAGCAATTCTAACCAATTCCTTTATTCCCTGCAATGGGAGATTTCCATCTCTAATAACTCTTATATCAATCTATTTTTCATCTTCCGGATTTTCAGGCTCACTTCTTTCCAGTCTCTATCTTTCAGGTTTTATCATTTTGTCTGTTTTGTTATCTCTTGTAGCATCAAGAGTTTTATCATCAACTCTTCTTAAGGGTATTCCGGCATCCTTTGCCCTTGAGCTTCCTCCCTATAGAAAACCACAGATAGGAAGCATAATTGTCCGCTCTGTTATAGACCGGACTGCAAAGGTGCTTGGTCGTGCAATTGTTGTGGCTTTTCCTGCAGGCATTTTGCTCTATGCTTTTTCAAATATCAGCATAGATGGTATTTCAATTATAAGCCATATATCCCGCTTCCTTGATCCTTTCGGCAGGCTTATTGGTCTTGATGGAGTCATGCTCACCTCATTTATTTTTGGTATTCCTGCAAATGAAATTGTTCTCCCAATAGCTCTTATGCTATATTCACAGGGAGGCATACTTTCAGATGCAGGAGGTTATGAAAAAATATATTCTGTTTTTTCTGCAAATGGCTGGAGTCTGGCAACAGCTCTTTGTGCAGTAATTTTTATAATGTTTCACTGGCCTTGTTCAACAACTCTTATGACAATAAAAAAGGAAACAGGAAGCCTTAAGTGGACTTTAGTAGCGTTTATCCTGCCAACTCTTTTCGGTATTTCTATTTGCTTTATAATAAATCTGATTTCAAAAATACTCGTTTGACCGGATGTAGATTTTGTGCTATAATATTAAAAAATACGAAAGGAAAAATCCTATGACAACTCTTGTTCTTGAAGGCGGTGCCAATCGCACCTACTATACTATCGGTATCCTTGATGCATTTCTTGAAAATGGAATAGAAACAGATGTCCTTGTTGGCGTCTCTGCCGGAATAGCAAATGGTATATCCTATATATCAAAGCAAAAAGGCAGAAGCCTTCAGATAGGAATGAAATATGTTGGTGATAAGCGCTATATGGGCTTTAAATACTATTTTAAAAAGCATAACAGAAGCTTTTATAACATAAACTTTGTCTTTCGTGAGCTTCCTGAAAAATATCTTCCTTTCGATTATGAAAGCTTTCAGAAATTTGCCGGAGATGTGTATGCTGTCGTAACAAATATCGACACAGGCAAAGCTGAATATATAAAAATAGACGATTATGAAAAATCCTGGCAGATTGTTCTTGCAAGCTGCTCACTGCCCTTTATGTTTCAGCCTGTAGTTATGGATGGAAACCGTTATATGGACGGTGGCTGCAGCGATCCTCTTCCGGTTAAGTTTGCTCAAAGTATTGGTGCAGATAAGCTTGTAGCGGTTTTAACCAGAGAAAGAAGCTATAAAAAAGAAAGTGATGCAGAATCAAAGATTTCATCCTTTTTCTTCAGAAAAAATAAAAACTTTTCAGATGTGTTGAAGACAAGAAGCAGCATATATAACGAAAGCAGAGAACATCTTTTTGAAATGGAAAAAAGGGGAGAAGCCTTTGTATTTGCTCCAAAATGTACCGATGGATGGAAACGCTCCGAAAAGAACCCTGATAGCCTTAAAAGAATGTATGACGAAGGTTATAATGATGCTATAAACAGAATGAGTGAATTAAAAGAATACCTGAAAAAAGATGACCGTGAATAGGTCATCTTTTTTTGCATATGAACTTTGTCATAAATAATTGTATTATGTAAACCTCAATGTTTTTATCATCATAATTTGTGGAATTTTGGAGGCGTTTTTTGAAAAAATGCTCTGCAAAAACAGAGTTATACACAAAACTATCCACTTTATCCACATTTTTTGTTCAAAGTACCAAAATAAAATGTAAACCAAATAATAATATTTTTGTTGAAATGCTCATTAATTTATTATATAATATATTCATAAAATAACAGGAGATGAAGCTTTATGAAAAGATTAGTATCTGTTTTTCTTGTGTTGATTTTAGTTTTCTCAGCTTTAACCGCCTTTTCCGGGGAAAATGGAATATTTTTGGCAGCTCCAAGCGAGTGGGCAGCCTCCGATGTGCAAAAAAGCCATGAATTAAAAATCACCTCGCCTGATAAATCCTATAATTATCGCGGTGCAATAAGACGCGACGATTTTTGCTCTCTTTCCTTTAATCTTATATCAGTTGTTTTAAAAGCTCCCGTTCCAAAGGCGAGTGATAATTTTTCAGATACAACATCTTCCGAAATAAACGCCCTTTTTGATATGGGAATCATAACAGGCAAAGCGGAAGGAATATTTGCCCCGGCAGATTTTTTAACAAGAGAAGAAGCTGCCACTATCCTTGTTCGTATAGCAGATAAATACCTGAATACAGTAAGCACAGAAATGTATTTTGTCTATGCTGATGAAAGCAGCATATCCCCGTGGGTGGCAGATAGTATTCAGCGTATTTCCAATATGGGAATAATGAAAGGCACAGGAAATAATAAATTCAGCCCCAAAGATATTTTTACCACAGAAGAAGCAATTGTTACTCTTGTAAGAATGGCAGAATTTGCAGAACCAAATCACAAATCCAAGCCTGAGTTTTCAGATAAACTTCTGTCGCAGATGCCCAAGGATAAAAACCATATGTTTTCTCCGCTTTCTGTAAAAATGGCTCTTGCCCTTGTGGCAAATGGTGCAAGTGGAACGACAAAAGAGCAGATTTTAAATACCATATGTGTTGATGACCTGGATACATTCAATGAATTTTCAAAAGACCTCATAGAAAAGTATTCCCAAACAGAAAATCTTAAGTTATCTGTTGCTAATTCAATATGGATTAATTCAGATAAAACAGATCAGAAGTTTTCATCTGTCTATGAAGAAAGAATGAAAGCTTTCTATAATGCCGATGTGAAGACTACCAACAATAAAGATGCAGTATCTCAAGTGAATTCATGGGTAAATGATAAAACAAACGGTAAAATTTCTAAAATAATAAATTCACCCGATTTTTGGGCAAGCGTTGTAAATGCCATATATTTTAAGGCTGCATGGGCAAATGAATTTCATGAAGCTGCCACCAAAAAAGATGCTTTCACATCTGCAGATGGCAAAGAAAGCTCAATAGATTTTATGAATAGACGCGCCTGGATGCCCCTTTATAATTCCGAAGGAATAACCATATTGGAGCTTCCTTATAAAAACAGATTTGCCAAAGTATCGTCTGACGGAGAGTATATTGGCTCTGATACATATGATAGCCTTGATGTGAGTATGTATCTCATGATGGGAGATGCTATCTTGAATCCCGAAGCTGAGCTTAATAGTATTATAAATTCAGATAAGCTTTCTTCTGTCTACACAAACCTCTCAATGCCAAAATTCAAAATAGAATTTGAAACATCGCTTAATAATATTCTTATGAATCTTGGAATAACTGATGCCTTCTCTCAGGAAAAGGCGGATTTCAAAAATATGTTTGATATGGGAAATATGTTTATCACAGAGGCCATTCATAAAACCTATATTTCTGTTGATGAAAAAGGCACAGAGGCTGCCGCAGTCACAGCCATCGGCATGGCAGGAAGCGCTTTGCCGCCTGAGCCGATAGATATTAAATTCAACAAACCGTTTTATTTTATTATAAGAGATAACAATTCAGCTGAAACTCTGTTTATGGGCAGATATGCCTACGCAAAATGATAGGAGGGCAATGTATGAAACGATTTTTTACAACAGTTCTAACAGTAATCCTTGTTGTTGCTATTCTTCTGGGAATTGCATATGCCATCGATCTTAACCGTATGAATGAAGGAAAGCCTGTTGTTTTTTCAACCTGGGGTCTTAGTTATACTCCCAATGACAACACAGTACAAACCGATATAGAAAACAATAGCGATGAGCCAAAAGAAGAAAAGAAGGCAGAGGTTGAAGTTTCTCTTTATTATGCCGATGAGAATATAGCAAATCTATCAGCTGAAAAGCGAACCTTTAAAAACGATTCATCTCTTGCAAAAGCTGCTCTTCAGGCAATAATCGACGGTCCCGAAGATAACAATCTTTGCACTCTCATTCCTTCCGATACCGAGATAATTTCGGTAAGTGTTTCGGGCGATTTGTGCATCATCGACCTAAACGATGAGTTCAATAATTTCACCGGCGGCACCTCAATGGAAAATCTTGCTGTTCATTCTATTGTAAACTCACTGTGTTCAATAGACGGAATATCAAAAGTAAAGATAAATATAGAAGGCAATAAAGCCGCGATGTTTGGCGGGCATTATTCTCTCGAAGATCCCTTCACTGCAGATATGTCTCTTGTAAAATAAACAAGAAATGCAAAAGGGATTGTAAAAAAAGTCCGGATCGCAAAAAGGCGAAAATGAAACCAACATAAGAGTTAAGTGTGCTCATAAATCCTCAAATTTTGGTTTATAGGTTGAAAAACATCTTTTTTAAGATGTTTTTCTTCAATTATATG
>JAZRGM010000052.1:0-84825 GCA_045644205.1 Clostridia bacterium
AGAACGACATGGCTACGATCCGACTTAAGGATGCTTAAAGCTTGCCGGCGACACAAAGCTTACTATAGCTAGTGAGTATGATAATTATTGTTCAAGAAAAGACATCACTATTCATATATGCAGAGAATATGAATTGAAAACAAAGAAATATCTTGATTTCAGCAAGCAATATTCTTCCGGTACACTTGTTTGTGAAAAAAAAGATGGTTATGCCGAGTATATAACCTCTGATGGTGTTTTAAATATCAACATAGATCGCCCTGAGGGCATTTCCGGAAATGAACCGTACATGGAAATTAACGAAAATATCATTAACGAGTTAAATATTAATGATAATGATATCATTCACATATCCTATGATTTAACACCGGGCAGCACATCAGTTAATTTTATGCAGTCATTTTTTGGTAAATTCAAGATATTATCCTCCGGCGGCAAGTTCTTTGCAGATGGAACTGCCAGCTACGAAGTAAACAAAACATATCATGTTGAATTTATAATAAACACAGCTCACAAGCTTTATCGCGTGTATATAAGCGATATGGACGGAAATCTTCTGACAGAAAAAAGAGGGGAATATGATGAGCCATATTCATTCAGCTGCAGAATGTATATCAGCACCTCAAGCGGAAAAGGCAGTGTCACTTTTGATAATCTAAGGGTGGAAACATCAAAATATATATGCCCTGATTTAAATATAAGCGAAAATGCAGGCAAATATGAGCTTTCAGGCATGCTTAAATGCGGTGGCGATATAGATGTTTCGGGTCACGAGGCGTATGTGGCATATTATACCAAAGATAATGTTATGACACATTTTAAAGAAATTGATATATTTACATCTGATACAGTTTGTGAGGAACTGACACCTGCAAACGATACCAAGCTTATAAAATTCTTTTTCTGGGATGAAAATCTTACGCCCATAACAAGATCAGAGCTATTTGATATTCAAAGTGAAGCACAATTAAATTAACATAGGAGAAAAGAAATGGGCAGATTATTTGAAGAACATTATATCCGAAAAACACAAAGTCTTGACGGATCCTGGAAATTTTCCTGTGATCCTTCAGACTGTGGAAAAACCGATGAGTGGTATAATGGCATACCGGACGGTGAAACAGTTGTTGTACCATCTGTATGGAACACTCAGCAAGGGCTTCTTACCTATGAAGGCGTGTGCTGGTATGAAAAAGAATTCTACACAGACGGCGGATGCCTCAGGCTCACCTTCGGTGCAGTTATGACAGAGGGCGAGGTCTGGTTTGACGGTAAATATCTTGGCTGTCATTACGGCGGATTCACACAGTTTGATTTTATTATAGATGATGTAACGCCGGGCATGCACCGCGTAAGTGTAAGGGCAGATAACCGATTTGATGCACAGTCAATACCTCAGACATTGGTAGACTGGTATCATTACGGTGGTATTCCAAGAAGCGTGAGTCTTGAAACATTAAAAGGTATAAGCATTTTGGGCGATAAAATTGATTATGAGTTATCAGACGATTTAAAAAAAGCAAAGGTTTTTATTACTCTTGATTTATTTAATGCCGAAAGTATTAAATCAAATTCAAAAATTGCACTTACTTTTGGTGAAAACACAGTTTACTCAGTCGAAGTTACTCTTGAAGCAAAAGAAAAGAAAGAAATTAAGCTGGCAGAATTTGAAGTTGACAACATCATGCTTTGGGATATTGATACACCTAATTTATACAGTGTTGCTATAACAAGCGATACCGACGATTTGCGTGACAGAATTGGATTCAGGAAAATCACCGTAGAGAACGAAAAAATAATGCTCAACGGAAAGGAAATAGAAATTCGCGGTGTTAATCGTCATGAGGAGCATCCCGATTTTGGATTTGCCTTCCCAACCAATCTTATGAAAAAGGATATTGATATAGCTCTGGATATGGGATGCAATTCCATAAGAGGCTCTCACTATCCCAATTCAAAAGAATTTGTTGATTTCCTTGATGAAAGAGGAATCCTTTTCTGGAGTGAAATTCCTGTCTGGGGAGTTGGTTTTTCCGAAGAGGCGCTTGCAGACCCTGTAGTTGTGGAGCGCGGTCTTAATATGCATCGTGAAATGCTTAAGCAGTATTATAATCATCCTTCCATTATTATATGGGGCATGCACAATGAAATTCTTTCAAACACACAGCCGGCATACAATATGAGCAAAATATATTATGAGTTTTTAAAGGAAAATGGCGGTAATCGTCTTGTGGTATATGCATCAAACACACTTTTAGAGGATATATGCTTTGAATTTACTGATGTTTTGTGCCTTAACCAATACCTTGGCTGGTATGGAGAGGATATGTATGCATGGGAAGGCTTTATCAATAAATTCATAGAAAAACGCAATGAGCTTGGTTTTTCAGATAAACCTGTGATATTCAGTGAATTTGGTGCTGCAGCGCTCTACGGATGCCATGATGATGAGGATGTTTTATGGAGTGAAGAATATCAGGCAAAGCTCCTTAGCCATTGTATTCGCCTTTTCCATGCTCATCCGTCTGTTGTGGGCTTTTATGTATGGCAGTTTTGTGATATACGCACCTGCAAGGAGGCGAGTATAAACCGTGCCAGAGGCTTTAACAACAAGGGAGTTCTGAATGAACACAGAAAGCCCAAGCTCGCATTTAAAACAGTTCAAAATCTGTATAAAGAATTTGCATCTGATGAATAATCGGTTAACGGAGGTATATTATGAGAATTATTACATCGCATAAAGGTGATACAGCCGAGTATTTTGTATCAGAATTAAAAAAATATATAACCTTAATGTCGCGTGGTGCCATAGTTCCTGTTGTTGAATATGCAGATTGTATTTCGAAAAGCGAAGATGATGCCATTATACTTGGTTTTTTAAGCGAACTCTCTCTTGATGAAAGTGATTTAACGGATCCATTTATTGAAGATATTGTAGATATTGATATAAAAAACGGTGTCGGATACATTGCCGGAAGCAATGAACGAAGTATACTTATGGGCATATATAAATACTGCACCTCCGCCGGATGTCGCTTTATAAGACCGGGTGCAGACGGAGATTATGTTCCAAGGGCAGACCTTTTAAATCACTCATTCAAATACCGGAAAAAAGCAGACCAGCTTTTCAGGGGAGAATGCTGCGAGGGTGCCATAAGCTATGAACATATGCGTGACACAGTTTACTGGCTTCCTAAAATCGGAATGAATATGTATATGATAGAAGGGTTTGTACCATTCACATATATGCACAAGTGGTATGGTCATGTTTATAATACAAAGCTTCGTCAAAAAGGTCAGGTTACAAATTATGACGATCTGATAGAGTATATTGACCTACTTGAAAAAGATATAAAAAGAACCGGTATTCAGCTTCATACCTTAGGTCATGGATGGTTTTTCGATAAATTTGGTGTACGACATGACCGTGTATCAGAGATTAATGCCTCCAGCATACTTACAGATGAACATAAAAAGCATCTGGCTCTTGTAAACGGCAAGAGAGATCTGATGTATGGGAGTACCTTCTGTACTCATATGTGTTATTCCAATCCGGACACAAGAAAATATCTTGTGTCGGTTATAACAGATTATATAAAGCAAAAGCCACATGTTGATTTTGTTCATGTATGGCTTGCAGATGCTACAAATAATCAATGTGAATGTGAAGAGTGTCAGAAAATGATACCTTCGGACTATTATGTGATGCTTTTAAATGATTTGGATGAAGAACTTACAAAAATGGGCGTTGATACAAGAATAGTATTCATAATGTATGTAGAAACGGAGAGACCTCCTGAAAAGATGCGTCTGAATAATCCCAAAAGATTTATTATGACATCTGCTATTGGACTTCATTATGAAACTGGTTATGTAAATGAAGAATACACAGATCCGGTTCCGCCTTATGTACGCAATCAATATCATCCTGCTCCTGCAGCACTGAGACTCAAATGGCACAGAGAATGGAAAGAAAAGTGTAATAATATTCCAAGTTTTATTTTTGAATACAGATTTTATACCGATATGTATTGTGATATGGGGCATATGCAAATATCCAGAGAAACACACCGTGATATGAAGCAATTAAAAAATGTTCTCTTTAACGGATGTATGAATGATCAGACTCATCGTATGTATATGCCAACCTCGCTTCCTCTGATAGCAATGGGAGAAACTCTTTTTGATAATAATACCGATTTCGATACTATGACCAATACATATTTCGAGGGAGCATTTGGTACAGACGGAAGCAAGTGCCGCAGTTATCTTGAAACTCTTTCTGATTTATTCTGTCCGTCTAATCTTCGTGTTGGAAGTGCCAGTGGGGTAGAAGAAGCCGGTCTTGGCGATAATGAGATGGAGAAAAAATGTTGGAGAAATAACCCTGAGGTTGCCAAAAAGCTTTCTAAAATTCCACAACATATAGATGAATTCTTACCTGTTATTGAGAAAAATATAGCTACATCATTTGATAATGCAAGAAGACTATCGTGGGTTTATCTTAAATATCATTCTAAAATATGCAAAAAATTAAGCTATGTTCTTTTTGAAGGTGCTTCAGGCAATATGGAATTTGCCAAGGAGTTGTTTGAAGAATTAAGAGATTGGATGAGTGAACATGAAATGGAATATCACAACGCTTTTGATTTCTGTTTATTCATGCGTTCAATAAGCTTTAAGCTTCAGATAAATATGCCGGGTTATTTTGATTAATGGTTTGTAAGAACTTACTTCAAATAAATAACAGCCAAGATTGGCAGAAAGGAGACATTAATGAAAAGAGGAATTATAAATCTCGAAAATCCGGAAAGATTTTTGGAAACTCACATAATTCCGGAAGATAAACTTGACAAAGCCATAAGTAATGCACTTGCCAAGCTTTCTCACGAGGCAGAAAATTTTAAAAAAGCTTTTCCTGCAAGTAATCTTGTATATGACGAAAACAACAAGCCTCACTATGACTACCAAAGTAAAGGAGGCGACTGGACTCACGGAATGTTCACCGGTTGCTATCTTCTTGCTTATGACTTAACAAAGGAAGAAAAATATCTTAATGTGGCAAGCGAGCATATGAAGCTTTATGAGGATTTGGTTGCAGACAGAATGTATCGTTTGTTTGACCATGATGTTGGATTCATATTTTCGCCATCTTCAGTTGCCTATTATAAGCTTACAGGCGATATGCGTGCAAAGAGAGATGCACTTGAAGCGGCAAAACATCTTTTTGATTATGGTTTTTCTCAGGAGGGCGGATATATCTCCAGAATATTCGGACAAATGGGTGTTCCAAATTGCAACAGAACAATGGTTGATACTATGTTTAATATTCCGCTTCTTTATTGGGCGTGGGAACAGACAGGCCACAGAGGATATTTTAACGCTGCTAATTCTCAGGTGGCAATAACCGATGAATTTCTTGTGAGAGAAGATGGCTCAACAAATCATCACTATCAGTTTGAAGCCTACACATTTAAACCGCTTCACGGAGTAACTCATCAGGGTGAAAGCAATGACTCCTGCTGGTCAAGGGGACATTCCTGGGTTGTATACGGTCTGCCCATTGCATATGGCTATAACCTGAATGCAGGCGACAGTGTAGGACAGCTTCAATATGACAGATTAAAAGATCTTCACCGTGATGTGGTATACTTTATGCTAAATCATCTTCCAAATGACTATATTCCATGCTGGGATTATGATTATGTAGATGGAGAACATCCAAAGGATGCATCAGCAGGTGCAATAGCTGTGTGTGGTCTTTTGGAAATGTGTAATTATCTTGATGATTCCGCTCCCGAAAAGGCAATATATAAAAACGCAGCGTCTAAAATGCTTGAAGCAATAATAGATAAATATACCTCAGATGATGTCACAGATTTTGCAGGCCTTATTGGCGGTGTATGTCCGGGTAAGATTAAATCTGTGGTGAGAGAGGAAAAAAGTGCACCTTATGGCGACTATTTTTATTTAGAAGCGCTACTCAGATTCAAAAATTCCGAATGGAAAAAACATTGGTAAATAAGCGGGCGATGATTTAATCACAATATGTAATTCTGAGGGAACTTAAGATACCGAGGAATTTCAAATATTAAATTAAGGAGAGATTGCTATGAAAAAATTTATTAAAACTGTTGCATTACTTATGGCTTCATTAATGATTTTAACCGTGTTTGCAGGATGTGGAAAGGATGAAGTTAAAACCTCATCAGGTGAAAGTTTTACCTATTGGGTGCCACTTGACAACTCTGTTAAGCAGTCAATGTCAAGCTTAAAAGAACATTATATGTATAAGCAGATTGAAAAAATAACCGGCGTTAAAGTTGAATTTCTCCATCCAAGTGCAGGAACGACAGGTAAAGAATCCTTCCAGATTCTTCTTGCATCAGGCGATTATCCCGATATGATTGAACACTGGTGGAATGAATACCCCGGTGGCGGAGATCAGGCGATAAAAGATGGTGTTATTATAAGTCTTAATAAGTATATGGAAGAATATGCTCCAAATTATTATAATTATATGGAGGGTGAAGCTGCCAAAGAAAACGGGTATATGTATAAAGCTGATACTATAAGTTTTGAAGGAAATTACTATGGCTTCAAAAATCTTAATGTAGGCGTATACAGAAACTTTGCAGGTCTCTATGTTCGTAAGGATCTTCTTGAAAAATGGGGACTTGATATTCCCACAACACTTGACGAGTGGGAAGAAGTTTTAAAAACAGCTAAGGAAAATGGCATAAAATATCCTTTAACAGGAAAGTCAACACTTCTTGAACCATATGGAACCAACTTTTTTAACACACCATATGGGGTTGCCAGTAGCTTTTATCTTGAGGGAGATACCGTAAAATTCGGTCCGTTTGAACCTGAGTATAAAGACTATCTGAAAAAGATGGCAGAGTGGATGAAAAAAGGATACATAGATATCGATTATGTTACAAATGACACAACTATAATTCAGGGTAACATCTGCAACGATATATCAATTGCTGCATCGGGCTATGCAGGCGGTGACCTTGGAAAAATACTCCCCGCAATGGAAGAAAGAAACCCTGAATTTGATCTTGCTGCTTGTCCTTTCCCGTCTATGAAAAAAGGCGAGGCTCCCGTATTCCAGGGAATACAGTCTCTTGCAGCTGAGCCGACTGTTGTAATTACCACACAATGCGGTAAGGATGATGAAAATCGATATAAAGAAGCTATCAGCTGGTGCGATTTTCTTTATAGCGATGAAGGTATGATTTTAAAATCATTTGGTGTTGAAGGTGAAACCTTTACAAGAGAAAAAGATGAAGACGGAAATGAACATTTTGTTTACACCGATAAAATAACAAACTGGGAAAATGTTCCGGGTGCTACCGGTTTGGGTAACGCACTTTATTACTATACTTTCCCTGCAAATCATCCCGGATTTAATCAGCACCCAGACTATTTTGCAGGTTACTATTCATATCCTCAGCAAACGGAAGCCCTTGATGTGTGGAATAAATATATTGAAGAGGCAAGAAAACATGTTATTCCTGCTTCGTTAAGCTACAACGGTGACGAAGCTACCGAAATAGCTAATATCGAATCAAAAGGAAAAGATAACTTAATAGCAGCTGCTTCAAATATTATTCTTGGTAAGGCATCAATAGATACATATGATGATGCAATTAAAGCTGCAAAAAAAGCAGGATACGACAGACTTATCGAAATCACTCAGGCTGCGTATGACAGATATAAAGCTAACATGAAATAATTCGTATTTTTTATAAAAGTATAAAAGGGGGGTGTAAATTAATTTGCAAGAATTAATTTACACCCCCCTTAATCTGTATAAAGGAGATGTGATTCGTATGTTAGGAAACATTTTTATTTTAGGTGACAGCTACTCTACATTTAAAGGATATATCCCTGACGGTTATGATGCCTATTACAGAGATAATGGTCCGGAATATGTTATATATAATGAAGATGTGGAATTATGCGACAAGGATGTATGCAAAGTAGAGCAAACATGGTGGTATGACATTGTGACTGAAATGGGGACTCTGCTTAAAAACTGCAGTTGGTCGGGGACTACCATTTGTCATACCGGTTATAAGGGGAAAGATGCTAGTCACAAATCATTTGTTGCAAGAATGCAAAAGCTTATAAAAGAAGAATATTTTAAAAAAAATAAGGTTGATACATTTTTTCTCTTTGGGGGAACCAATGATTCATGGGCAGATTCACCTCTTGGAGAAGGAATAAAATCAAATTGGACAAATGAGGACTTGTATAAGGTACTTCCTGCATTTAGCTATCTTATTAATTTGCTTGTTTCCCAAATACCATGTGCAAAAATTTATTGTATCATCAACACTGAATTAAAACCTGAGATTTCAAAATTTTATAAAAGTGTCTGCAGAGAAAACGATGTTGAGATTATTGAATTGCACGATATCGATAAAGTTTACGGACACCCCACAATTAAGGGAATGCAGGAAATAAAAAAACAGGTAAAAGAATATATTAATTTTTAAAGATTATTATATTTGAAAAAGACACAAAAAAGCGACTTTAAAAGCGCATTTTTGTGTCTTTAATAATTATTATTTTACAGTTAAAACAACTTTTCCTACATTTTTTCCTTGATATAAAATATCATGGGCTTTTTCTGCTTCAATAATAGGAAGAACAGCGTGTATTGTAGGTTTAACCTCTCCGCTTTCAATTTTGGGGAATACATTTTGAACAAGTTCAGACAGAATCTGTGCTTTTACTTCTGGTGTTCTTGAACGAAGAGTGCTGCCTATAATTCTTACATTTCTTACATATATATTTTTTAAATCTATTTCCGTTTTCGTGCCTGCAAGTGCTGCAATCATTATCCATCTTGCACCATGTGTTAAATAATGTATGCATTTACCCATTATTTCACCGCCGAGGCAATCAATTGCAACATCAACGCTATGACCATTTTCAAGCTCTTCTTTTAAGACTTCGGAAATATCCTCTTTTGTTGTTACCACGACTCTGTCTGCATTCAGGTGTTTAATGGAATCTTTTATTTCATCGCTAAGAACAGTTGTTATTACTCTTATTCCAAAAGCTTTTGCCATAGGAATAATAACACTTGCAAGACCTGATGCACCTGCATTCATAAGAAGGGTATTTCCTTTTTCTATTTTACCTTCAATAAATAAGTTTAAATAAGCTGTTGCAAATGCTTCAGGAATTGCTGCTGCATCAACCATGGAACAATTTTGGGGAATTGGCATAAGCATGTCATATTTAACTGCAACATATTCTGCATATCCGCCTCCTCCAAGGAGTGCACAAACCTTGTCGCCAATTTTCCAATCGGACTTTTCTTTTGCTTCTTCGCCAATTTCAACTATAACACCGGCTACCTCAAGCCCCATCCATTCCGGACATCCCGGTGGTGGGGGATAGTCGCCTTCGCGCTGCATTAAGTCGGCACGGTTAAGTGCTGCCGCATGAATTTCAACCAAGACTTCTTCCGGTTTTATCTGTGGATCGGGAACAGTATCCCATCTGAGACTCCTATCATCATTTACTAAAATTGCTTTCATTTTTTCACTCTCCTATTATTGCTTCATCGTGGCAAAACAATAATTTGTATTTGCCATTTGAATATTTTTTAATAAATTCAACACTTTTTTCATAACATACTGAACAGCCTGTAGGTACTTGTTCTGATATGCATTTATGAGAATAACATTCGTCACCCACAACAACAGTGCATTTATCCGTATCATATATTTCAACAATGCACGACCCTTTGGAGTGTCCGCCAATCTTTAAAACCCTTACCATATCGCTTATATAGTATTCGCAGTCAAAAAGATTAATTTTATGGTTACTATCTATGTATTTTTTTCCTTTCTCATATTCATCTTTTTGAATATGAATAAGTGCATTTTTAAACTCATTTACACATTCAATATGGTCATGATGTGCATGGGTTATAATTATATCAGTTATGTCATCGGGAGAAACTCCTGTGTTTTTTAATGCATCAACAGAACCCACAAAATTTTCCATTTGAAATCCCGGCATAGATTTGCATCCTGCATCAACAAGAATATGTTTTCCTCCTGATTTTATAAGATAAATTATAAATGAAATGTGTGAGTGTTTTCTTTTATCACCATTTTTAAATATTTGTGATTCATCTAACACAGAATCACCATATTTTATAGGAATTATATCCATATCTTTAACACTTTTTAATTTCCGCATGATTTTAAAATAAGTTTGTATAGCTCCAGTTCATAATCGTAGCTCCATGGATTTTCTTTTTTACCAAGCACCATTTCAGCGAAAGAACGCATCATTGTACTGTACCTGTTAAACGGAATGCTTACTTCTTTTGGTGTATATGACGACCATGCTACATTTTCGCGAGTATATTTTTGTGTTACAATTTCGCGGTTTTCGTTGTACCATTCAAGCGGTTTCAATTCAACAGTTTTCTTTGTACCTGCTACAACGAGTTGTCTTCTTTCAAAACCGCCATATTCAACAGCCGAAGTCTTTGCAAATGAAACGCCGTTATCGTATTCATAAACTGCCATTCCAAAATCCTCGGATGCAATACCATCAATACCACTGCGTTTATTCAGAGGTATAATTTTCTTTGGTTCACCTTGTATTGAGTATACTAAATCCACCAGATGGCATCCTAAATAAAACATCATTCCACCGGTAAAGTTACCCAGCCACTGTCTGAGTTCTTTAGGATGAATGCAACTCATCTGCGCTTCAACGCTTATTATGTCACCAAGCTCTCCGTTTTTTATCTGCTCCTTAAGCTCCATAACATAAGGATTATAACGGTACATATATCCTGTATGGAACACTGTTTTATTTTTTTTGACGGTTTCTATAAGTTTTTCAAATTCACTTAGTTCAAGACCACCTGGCTTTTCCATATGAATATGCTTCTTGCTATCAGCCGCTAACTGTGCATATTTTGTCAAATATATTTCTTCGGTTTCAACAGTTACCGCTTCGATTTCAGGATTGCTTAGTATTTCATCAAGTGTTAATTCTTTGTATCCTTCAAAGGCAGACACCATTTCCGGAAATTTTTCTTTTTCGTTTTCAGGCAGATTATATCCAACAATTTCAAATATATCATTGTTTTTTTCAAGAGAATTGAATATGGATTTTCCGTGTCCGTTCATACTTGTGCCTATTTGTGCAATTTTTACTTTACGCATGTATTTATTCAACCTCCGACCAATCAAATTGAACTACAGTAGGGAAGCTTTTGTCGTTTACAAGCCTGTTGTAGATATTAGCACATTCATGTGGTGAGTGTATTTCATCTACCATATCCTTAATATTCATTCTCTTATTTTCACAAAGCTTTACTATTGTTTTCATATCATCTGCGGTTGTAAAATAACCGGGGTACGAATCGAATTTTGGTCTGGCTTGTGTATGTGCTCCAATAAGTGATATACCCGGCCCATGAACTTTTCTGTAGTAATCTATCGTAAAATCACTGTTCCTTGTACATCCAAGAAGTGCCACTCGTCCAAATTTTGCCATACAGTCAAGAGTTTCGTTTAGTCCTGCTCCCTGACCTGTAACCTCAATTGCAGTATTTACTCCACCGGAGGTTGCAGCCTTTACCTTTTCACAAAAGTCATTTTCAAATGGATCAAATGCATAATCTGCTCCAAGCTTTAAAGCCTTTTCACGTCTTTCCTTAATAGGATCAACTGCAATTACCGGAACTGCACCCGCAGCATGAGCAATGCTCACAGCTAAAAGACCGAGGATTCCAAGCCCCATAACCATAAGTGATTCACCTATTTCAAGTCTTGTCTTTCTGATTGCTGCAAGTGGAAATGTTGCTATATGTGCCATTGATGCTTCTGATAATGAAACATCATCGTTTTCTATCTTTACAGCCCAATTCTCATCAACAACATTATAGCTTCTGTGTGTTGTGTTATACATTGCAACCCTGTCGCCTATTTCAAGAGTTTTTACATCTTCACCTTTTTCAACAACAATCCCTGAAGTGCTGTACCCTAAAAATCTGGGGAAAACAGGTTTTTTATTGGGATTTGAACTCGGGCTTAAAGCTGAATCGGCTATAAGATTGGCCTTTTCGGTACCATTGCTTATTGTACTGTAAACAGTTTTTACTCTTACTTGATTTGAACCCATTGGCTTACTGTCAACATCAAGTAATTCTGCTTTATTTTTTTCAACAAATATAATTTGCTTATCCATAATGTTCACCTCTTAAACAATTATTAACATATTACCATCTGAATATTTGTTTTATACTTTTTTGTATTCGGATGGTGTTTTTCCTGTTTGTTTTTTAAAACACCGTATAAAATATGTGCTGCTTGTAAAACCGAGTACATCCGCAATTTGTGAAACAGATAAATCGGTTTCAAGTAAAAACGAAGTTGCACGCTTTATTCTTACATACATAAGATAATCACCCGGGGATAATCCTGTTTGTTCCTTGAAAATGTGCTGAAAACGGCTTGTGCTTAAATTGCATAAGTTTGCGTAATGCTCTGTATTTAGCCATTTATGCGATGTTTTAAGCATTTCCTTGCGTACAGATTCAATTCTTGGTTCAATATTCATTTTGGTTGAAGCAAGTTTTGCATTTTTTCTTCCAAAAAGGAGCAAAAGCTCCAGAATGAGTGCAGAACAATATTCATCTGAAAATGGTCTGTTTACAAGATTTTCGTATTCAAGTTTTGTAAAAGTATTTCGTATTGTCTGACTAATACCTATATGTGTAATACGTTTGTCAAACAGGCCAAATTTCTTTAAATAGTATTCACATTTTATACCTGAAAAGTGAATATAGCAAGACACGCTTTTGTCATCACCATCAAACGAATAATGTTGCATCTCACCAGGCTTGTATAGAATCATATCGCCGGCGCGGGCAGTAAATTTTTTATTTTCTTCGTGAACAGTACATTTACCTTCATATATGTATATAATATGATAATCAACCCGACCGTTTGGACGCTTCTGATCGTAATCCAGTTCACCAAGATATTGTATTCCGCAACTATTAAGACTTAAAAATTCGTTTGAAATTTTTTCTGTTGATATAGCCATTACAATATCCTCCCATAACAAATGTATGTAGCAAAAATAAAACTTTATAAGCTGCTCGCAGAGCATAAAAATTGATAAAATGCGTGATTGGGAACCAGATTAGTGTTGTTGAAGCTTAATCTTTTTTCTTCAAGCTCTTCAATATGTGTTATTTTTCCCGATAAATAATCAGAAATTCTTTTTATTGAGGTTTCACATCTTGTGATAGCACCACCATACCTTATATCGAGCACTTCCCAACCAACAATCTTATGATATTTCATAAAAAGATCTCTGTGAATTTTATGGAGATTAATTAATCTTGAATGTAGTGTTGGCAAAGTGTTTTCCAGGGCATTCTTTAAAGTGATTTCATCACCGGTATTGTATGCATTATAGAGAGTGCGTCCGATTTGTGACTTGATTTCAAGAACACTTGCAACATGCTCATAAAATTCAAATAGGTCACCGAAAACAGGACTGTTATTTTTGCATTTTTCAAAGTACTCTTTTAAAGTTTTATAGTGTGGTGCAAAATTAAAATCTCCCAAATCCTTATCACAAATCCCAAGTAAAATATCTTGCCACATAATAACCTTACTTGGTGATGACGGCGCTGTGTTAGGTTCGTTATATCCCGGGATTTCATCAAGCTTACTTATTTTTATAAAATCCTGTTGAATTTCTCTGGTACATTCCTTGAATCGTGCTTCGCACTTTTTTTCGTCGGGGGTTGTTTCGCAGAAAAAATGTTCAGCAAAGTGCACAAGAGACGGCAGGGTTGAAAATACACTGCTTTCTCTGTTATCATCACCCCAGATTGTTGTAAAGGCTTGGCGTACATTTGCTTTTTTACAGGCATTGAGGGCAGGATTTGTTGTCATTACAGATGCTGTATGATGTGCAGCAAATGTTTTTACATTCCTTGAGCATCCTGCAAATATAAGGTTATTTGTCAACCATGAGTATTTATCTATCATTTTCAGATAGTCTTCTTCTTCAAAATGATAATAATCCCAGTAAATTGGTGTAAGATTTGGATATGAAGTAAGTTTTTCATCTTCAGTGAATGTTAAATTAGAATCATAATAATCGCTTTGAGTTGATTTCACTCTGAATAACATATCGCCCCACATCATTGGTTCCAGTGAGTACTTCTCAGTTATTTCATAAACCCGGTCCAAATGTTCTCTCATTATTTCCGATTTGCTTTTGTAACCATTTTTAATAAGATAATTACCTTGCCCTAAAGTCATAGCCTCATCAAGTCCAATGTGTATTTTATTGGTTCTAAATGGCATAGATGCAGATTTAATCATTTTTTCAATAAGAATATATGTTTTTTCTTCGCCCACAAGAAGCGTTGTTCTATCTTCTCTGATATCAGCATATGGATATTTTCTTTTAAGAGCTTCCTTGAGGTGTCCCAGTGTTTGAATACAGGGTATCATTTCTATACCGAGGTTAAATGCGTATTCATCAAGAATTTTTAAGTCATCCTGGGTATATTTAGGACGCATATAACCAAAATAGGGTTCATTATCAAGTTCATAGCAGTCCTCAAGATACAGCATAAACATATTGTATCCCATACCTGCCATAAACTTTAACATAAGTTTTACAGCATCCGGATTTAAGAGTGAATTAGCTTGTGAACCATCAATCATTACACCGCGTGTATCAAATTTTAAGGGCTCGGTATATGTGTAGTTTTCATCGCTGTTGTTAAGCAAAATTGTTATTGCCCTGAAAACAAGACTTTCCTCAGGAAGAAACAAATTTACTTTATCCGATGTTTTTTCAATTGTTATTTTCTTATCTTTAATGATTGAAGTATTTACGCAAATACCGCTTTTGCTTATTTGAAAATTATGAAATTTTGCAAATTCAGCCATACCAAGTTGTATGTTATTAGATAGGTTTACAAAATTAAAATTCATTAACTATTTCTCCTTCTGATATAAGATTGGAAATGCTATAATCGCTGTTCCAGATAACAGCATCAAGGTCTTTACCTGTTTCAAGACTGCCTTTGTTATTTGCACCTATAATTCTGGCAGGTGTTGTGGAGAGCATATTTACTGCATCAACAATTGGAATATCGTAATTGGCAACGGCATTTTTAAACATTAAATCACCGGTTGCTATGCTTCCGGCGTAGAAACTTTTATCCGGGAGCTTCGCAACATTATCATCAATAATTACACGGTTTTCAGGACAAATATCACCAAGATAACTTTCGGTAACATTTTCCTGTCCTGCTGCACGCATTGCATCAGATGTGAGATTGATTTTGTGTGATGATTTTATTTTTAAAGCAAGCTGCATTGTTTCTTTTGCAACATGTCTTCCGTCACCTATAAGCTCAACATACATATCATCATATAAATAAGCGGCTTCAAGAATACCTGCACATACACGCTGATTTATTTTTCTTATGCTTGTTGTTGCACTGTATAAATGAGTAACATGCGAAAAACCTATATCTATAGCTTTTCTTGTTTGCTTAGCTGTTGCTCCTGAATGAGCGATAGACAATAAAATATCGTTGTCCATCGCTTTTTTCGCAAGGTAATCAATGCCATCTATTTCAGGCGCACAACCAATTCTTCCTATTATATCCGATGCTTTATCAAAAATCATGTCAACCTCATTTTTGGATGGGCATCTTATGATGTCAGGTCTTTGAGCACCGCACATCTCTGTGTTTAGGTATGGACCTTCAAGGTGCAACTTATGCATGTATTTTCCGTACTTTCCTTTTTTTACATCACGATATACATCAAACACAGACATTATTCTTTCAAGCTTACTTGAAACTAAAGTAGGACATATAAGAGTTGTACCATGTTTTAAATGTGTTTTTATCACATTATCAAAGGCATCAGGTGTGCAGTCGCAAAAATCGCTTCCGCCACCGCCGTGAGCGTGAGTTTCCACAAATCCAGGGGTAACTAATTTATCTTGCGCATCAATAATTTCACATTCATCCGGAACAAAATCAACTAAGTCTACAATTTTTCCATTTTCGCATATTATGTTTGTTTTCTTTATTTGATCAGGAAATACAATATTTCCGTTTTTAATACATAACCTACTCATAATTATTTGTTGTATATTCTTATTTCAGGTGTGGGGGATGTGAGAGCAACTTCTGCAGCATAAAGCTTAGCATCGGGATGATTCTGGAATAATGAACAAGGAGCTTTTGCTGTTACTTCACCGTGAAGAATTTTTCTCAGTGCTCCTGCATTCCAGTCACGAGGCATACACATTCTCACTTTTTTAGCCATAAATGCTTCCTTCATACCAACTGTAATACAGAGCTTTGGAATACCATCAAGGTCGCCGCCGCAGTTCATAAAGCAGTTTATGGTTTTTGTTTCTCTGCTTATTTTGAGAATTCTTGTGGGTCTTTGTGCAAACTCTTCGTTTGAGCAAACTTCGTCATCCTCGGGTGGCTCGTTAAATGCAAAGTGTCCGTTTATTCCAACGCCGCCCCACATCATATCAAGTTTTCCATATTTATTTATAATTTCAATAACTTTTCCTTCGTTTCCGGGTTCAGGGAAGAGTCTGTTTTCGGGGAGAACATTAAGCTCTTCATCAATAAGATTATAAAAAATTCTGTCCATACCGCCTCTGAATGAGAGTGGATTTTCTTTGTCTATATACTGTCCGTCATCTGTTAAATATTCATCCATATTAATAAATACGCAGTTTTTAAGGCTGACTCTGTATTTGTTAACAAGGTAAACAAGTCTTGAATATGGTCCTAACGGGCCATATGGAACAACCATAACAGTTGGCTCGTTCTTTTTGTTGTTTTCTTCAATGATTTCAAGAACCTCAATAGCCATTTTCCAATATAAGTCCTGTTCACATTCGCAAATATCTAAAACGATATTGCTGCCTTTTCCTAACTCTGATTTTGGAATTTCATTAATGTTCATATTACTTTACCTCCATATAAATAATGTATATTTATATTAACAATTAAAGACATTTTTTTCAATGCACACAGGTGCTGAATAATCGTACAATTCTGCTGCTTGTATTTTCTGCTATTGGATTTATTTTAAAAAAGCAAAAATGATGAAAAGTATTATATATACAATTATCATTTTTGCTTACAGATGTATATTTCATTTGAAATAAGTTGTGAATAATCAAGGGAATAAATTAAATCCTTTTGGAAAATCTCCCTTATTAAAGCAGTCATATATAAGTGTTTGCAATTCATCAAACATTATATGTTGATTATCAATTATGTTAGTTGGATGTTGATTATATATAGCAAGAATTTTATTTTTAGGATCAATAAGAGTGTAGGAGCCATTTTTGTCAGCGTAGGACAGATATCCTGTTTGAGTTTTTTCTGTCAACCGAGCAAAAATCTCTATAGAGTTTTTCAAATATTTATGCTTTGATAAGGGGCGTCCACGGTTACAAATATGACTGCACAATTTACAATAATCGCCCGGTGTGGTGGCAACTGCATTTGAACTAGATACCATTGAGCTCAGCTTCATTGGCTTAATAACCATTAATTCAGAATATTTTTCAATAGAATAGCCTGACATTGTTTTTATAAATTCAGATATAATTCCAAAATATTTGAATTCAGCTTCAGTCTCTGATGTATCCAAATAATTAATAATCAAATCTTCAAGCATTTCATTTTCGGGAAATTCTGAAATATGTTTTTGAATATTATCATCAAGTGAAACTTTTCCCGTTACACTTAACATAATAAGACTCAGACAAGCTATAATTTTTGGATTTATGATAATCTGTTTTTTACATAATATATTCTCAAAGAATGAAATACCTTTTCTATATGAAAAAACATTTTTGTTGTCATAAAATACATCAATACGATATTGAGAAATATTATATTCCTCTTTTGCTTTGTTTAAAAATAATTGAATCGGATAAAAAGCCATAATAACAAATCCTCTTTTAATATTTTTTTGAAAGGAGCGAATGTTCTGTTTCTTTTATTGAGTTCAGTGAATCTACAGAACGGTTAAATACTATGTAAAAATACAATGTATCAATAATTGCGAGCTGTGCAATTCTTGAGTTTAGTGCAAGTATGTTGTACTGAGTTTCATCGGACGAGGTTGAAAGAACAATATCGCTTTGTTTTAAAATTGGGGATTTACCTGCATTTGTAATTGTTATGGTGGTTGCACCATGTTCTTTGGCAACTTTAAGTGCATCAACAATATCTTTTGAAGAACCGGAGTGCGAAACACCTATTGCAATATCTTTTTCGATAAGGTGAGATGCTGCAATTACCTGCATGTGATTATCGGTATATGCAACAGCATTAAGACCTGCTCTCATAAATTTGTGGCTGGCATCAAGAGCTATCGGCGATGAATTGCCAAGCCCGAAAATTACAATTTTTTCAGCCATACATAGTTTTTTCGCTGCATCCCGTATGGCTTTTTCATCTAGTGATTTTTTTGTTTTTTCAAGGGAAATATAAATATCATTGCATACCTTTTGATATATTTCAAATGCTGTATCGGTTTCTGAAATGTGAGTGCTTACAACAGGATCTCCGCCTTCTGATGCTAAAGATATTTTTAATTCCTGATAGCCACTAAGACCTAATCTTTTTGAAAAACGAACTATGGTTGCTTCGCTGCATTTGCATAATTCTGCCAGTTCAACAATAGAAAGTGAAATTATTTTACCGGGATTTTCAAATATCCAGTCGGCAACCTTTTTTTCAGCTTTACCCATTTTATCATACATTAATTTAATCTGTAGTGAAATTCTATCCATAATTTACCTCGTTTGAAAATTTTTTTCATAATTTATTATATAACAATAACAAATATATGTCAAATCAAAAATAATTTGCAATTTAATATTGAAATAATTTTCATAATGTGATATTATTTAAGAAAAATATTTGCAAAAATATGAAAATAATTTTAAGGAGAGTAGGAAATGACAGATTTTTTATTTGATGTGATTGCAACTGAACTTGAAGATGCAGTCGGAAAAGAGAATTGTTCCACAAGAACAATAGACAAGGTTTCTCATAGTGTTGACTACTTCTGGCTTTCAAGAATGTGGGCAGACAGAGGCTTAAGAATGCCCGAGGGCGACTTTATTGTTACACCCAAAGATGCCAAAGAGGTATCTGCGGTTTTAAAAATTGCCAATTACTATAAAATCCCTGTTACAACATGGGGAGCAGGTGGCGGCACACAAGGCGGTGCTATTCCTGTTTGCGGTGGTATCGTTCTTGATACTAAGAGAATGAATAAAATATATGATGTAAACGAACAGGGCATGTACATAGAGTGCGGCACAGGTGCTATATATAAGCACATTGAATGGGCTGCAAATGAAAAAGGCTATGCAACAATGCATTATCCCTCATCTCTCACTTGCTCAACAGTTGGTGGATTTTTAGCACACAGAGGTATAGGCGTTTCATCTACCAAATACGGTAAAATTGATGATATGGTGCTCCAAATGGAAGTTGTTCTTCCAAATGGTGATATCATAGAAACTTCACCTGCTCCAAAGCATGCAGCAGGTCCCGACCTCAACCAGATATTCATTGGTTCTGAAGGAACACTTGGTGTTATGACAAAAGCTCAGATGAGAATATATGAACAGCCCGAATCAAGACAATTCAGAGGCTTTTTATTCCACAATATGACAGATGCATTTAACGCTGGTAGAGAACTTCTGCAAAAATTCAAACCATCAGTTATGCGTCTTTACGACGAAGCTGAAACTGCATCACTTATAAAGAAAATCGTTGGTGTTGAGAAAAAGGGTGCATTTATGAATATTGCCATTGAAGGCATAAAAGAAATTGCAGATTTAGAAATGAAAATCCTCCTTGAAACCTTTGGCAAATACGGAGCAGAAGATTTAGGCTCTGAATACGGCGAAAAATGGTGGAAAGAAAAAATCACATTCTTCTATCCCGGTCATATGATGGACATTCCTCAGTGCTTTGGTACAATGGATACAATAGCTCCCTATGATAAAATTGAAAAAATTTACTGGGAAATGAAAAAGGCAATTGAAACAAACTTCCCACAGGCAAAATTCATTGCACACTTCTCCCACTGGTATGAATGGGGCTGCATGATATACGACAGATTCATCGTTGATGGTAAAGATGTACCTCAGGATCCTCACGAAGCATTCAGACTCCACCAGGCAATATGGAACTGCGGTGTAAGAACCGCCCTTGCAAATGGCGGTGTTGTAAATGACCACCATGGTGTAGGTATTAAGCTTGGCAGACTTATGAAAGAACAGTATGGTCCTGCAATGCAGGTGTTTGAAGGTATCAAAAAACAGCTCGACCCCAACGGAATTATGAATCCGTTCAAACTCGGACTTTAATAGGAGGGAAATATAATGCAATTTACTGAAAAATCAAAAGAACATATAGATTCCTGTCGTTTTTGCTGGATGTGTCACCATGTATGTCCAATAGGAAATGCAACAGGTTTAGAAAGAAATACAGCAAGAGCAAGAGCACTTGGTCTTTCACTTGTAGCCAGAGATGCAGTTGAATATTCGGATGATATTATAAATAATGTTTATGAATGTTCACTTTGCGGCGGATGTATGACAGATTGCGTAACAGGTTGGGATCCTGTTATGTTTACAAAAGAAGCACGCTTGGGCGCCGCTCTTGACGGTAAGCTCCCACAGTATGTAATGAACATGATTACTAATTTGACCGAAAAAGGCAATATCTACGGAATAGAAAAAAATCCCAACATCCCCGTAAAAGAAGATAATGACACCTTGTTCTTCCTCGGTGAAGATGCAAGGGCAAAAGGCTGTGCAAAATATGCTGTTGAACTTCTTGAAAAGGCAAATGTAAAATTTGCTCTTCTCAGTGATGAACCCAACAGCGGTTACTCACTCGACTTCCTTATAGGTGCTGCAGCAGAAACCAAACAGATTATGGAAGAATGTGCTAAGGTGCTTAATAACTATAAAAAAGTTATCTGCTACGATGCAGGCGATGCTAAAGTTATGATGCGTGAGTATAAAGAGTGGGGAATAGAACTTAACTGCGAAGTTATAACTTTCCCTGCATTTGTTGCATCCCTTATTGCAGACGGCAGCCTTAAGGTTAAAAAGACTGATAATGTATTTACTCCACAGGATAGTCCGCTTCTTGCAAGAGATATAGAAGAAACAAAAGCTATTCGTGACATTCTTTCCAAGATAGGCGAAGTAAACGAAATGCTTCTTTGTAAAGAGCATACACATCTTGCAGGTCACCTTATTATGAATGAATATATGCCTGATGTTATTGAAGCAGTAGCTAAAAACAGATGGATAAATGCTCTTAATATGAATGCAAAAATCCTTGTAACAGAAAGTGTTGCAGATTATGCACTTCTTGAAAAAACAAAACCCGAAGGCATAGAACTTCTTAAATTAGAGGAGGCAGTCTTAAGATGCTTGTAAACCTTAAATATGTTCTTGAAATGGCAGAAAAGGGCGGATTTGCTATTCCTGCATTTAATGTATATAACATGGAAAGTGTAATTGGCGTTCTTGAAGCGGCAGAAGAAATGAAAGCTCCTATTATTATGCAGGTGTACCCACGTCTTATGAAAGAGCAAACAGGATACTTTTTATCTCCTGTAATTCTTGCCGCTGCCAAAAAAGCAAGTGTTCCTGTTTGTTTTCATTTAGATCATGGTCCGTCAGAACTTGAAACAACACGTTCAATACGCTATGGAGCAACCGGGATTATGCTCGATGGTTCAACGCTTCCTTTTGAAGATAATATTGCTCTTACAAAAAGAGTTGTGGAAACCTGTTCACATCTTGACATTCAGGTTGAAGGTGAACTTGGACATGTTGGTATGACTTCAGATGATGATATGGATGAGTTTACAACTCCGGAGGATGCAAAAAGGTTTGTGGAAGAAACAGGAGTTTCTTGTCTTGCTGTTGCAGTAGGTACTGCACATGGCAGATATTCAAAACCGCCAAAACTTGATATAGACAGAATAAAGGCAATTCGTGAAGCTGCAAATAATGCTGCGCTTGTACTTCACGGTGGCAGTGGAGTTCCTGATGAAGAAATTAAAAAGGCTGTTGCAGCCGGAATTCGTAAGATGAATTTTGCAACCGATATATGCTATGCTTTTCTGGATACATGTCTTGAAGTACTCCAAAGTGAAGATAGACCTGTTGCAATAGATACATTTATGAAAAAACCAATAAATGCAGTAAAAGAATTCTGTGTTAAGAAAATTAAGCTTGTTGGTGCGGAAGGAAAGGCATAATTTATGAGTGATATAGTTGGAATTGGTGCAAATGTAAGTGATACACTATATACCATACCTGAATTTCCCAAAGAGGATACAAAATTAAGAGCCCTAAGTTCTGTCCAGAGTGGTGGTGGACCTTGTGCAACAGGTCTTGTTGCTGCATCTAAGCTTGGTGCGGATTGTGCATATCTTGGGGTTCTTACTGATGATAGTGCAGGTGTTTTTCTGAAAAAAGATATGGAAAAATATAATGTGTCAACCGATCTTATTGATATAAAACCGGGCTTTACATCATTTACATCTTCAATATGGCTTAGTCTGGATTCTGCATCGAGGACTTGTGTATTTCATAAAGGTGATTTGCCCCCCTTTAACCTGAATGAAACCCATAAAGAAGCCATAAAAAAAGCAAATATTCTTATGGTTGACGGTAATGAAATGGATGCAGCAGTTGAGGCAGCTAAGCTTGCAAAGAATAACGGAACAAAGGTATTATATGATGCGGGCGGTCTTTATGATGGTGTGGAAAAACTTCTTGCCCAAAGCGATATAATAATTCCATCCGAGGAGTTTTCTCTTGCACACACCGGCACAGAAAATGCCCGTGATGCAGCGAAGGTGTTGTACGAAAAATACAGCCCTGAAGTTGTTGTTGTTACTCAAGGAAAAAAGGGCGGTATAATTTATGATGGAGATGAAGTGAGGGAATATCCTGCCTTTGTGGTTGACGCAATAGACACAAATGGTTCGGGAGATGTTTTTCACGGTGCATTTGCATTTGCAGTAAATTATGGTTATGACTATTATAAATCATGTGTTTTTTCAAGTGCGGTATCGGCACTTAAATGCACAAGAATTGGTGCAAGAAGTGCAGTGCCCACATTTAATGAAACTGTTAGATTTTTAAAGGAGCGTGGAATAGATGTATAAAAGAACATGGACAAAAAACTATGGTACAAGTGTAATCTATAAAAAAGAAGATAGCTTCTGCCAGAAGGTTGAAATTGATATGATTCGTCTTGCAGATGGTGAAAAGAAATCATACAGAGAAATAAACAAGGAATATGCCTTGGTTATTTTAGGCGGAAAATGCACAGTTAAAGGTGATGATTTTGCTTTTGAAAATGCCGGCAAAAGAAAAGATGTATTTGATGGTGCGGCAACTTGTATCTATGTTCCTGCAAATAAACCTTTTTCTATTGTAGCAGTAGGTGAAGTGCAGATTTGCGTTTGTAAATCTCCATCCGATAAAGAGTATAAACCAGCTATTGTAAATCCTGAGGATGTTGTTATCAAGAACCTTGGTAAACCCGGTTGGGAAAGAGAAGCTCATTTCATTCTTGACGAAAGAGTAGATTCCAATATGCTTTATATTGGTGAAGCTTTTGTAAAGGGCGGTCAGTGGGCAAGCTATCCACCACATAAACACGATGATGATAATATGCCAACAGAGGCAGAAACAGAAGAAATATACTACTATGAATTTAAAAAGCCACAGGGTTTTGGTATTCAAAAGGTTTATACATTAGAAGGTGATGTTGATGAAACATACACCGTTAAATCAGGTGATTTCGTTGAAATCCCAAGAGGATATCATCCTTTCCATGCTGCACCCGGATATGATAACTATTATCTCTGGATTATGGCAGGAGAAGACAGAGGCTTCTTTATGACAACTGATCCTGACCACAAATGGCTTAACAACTAATAAATTTTTATATTAAGTGTAATAGCCTCCGGAATTTATCCGGAGGCTATCGAAAACTGTGTAGCAAGTGAATTGGAAGTTTAAATGGTATTACCATTTCTTAAGATTGCAAAAGTGTAAAAAGAATTTGACAAAGAGGTGTGATATATGAAAAAACCCAGAATAATGTTTGATAAAACGGAAGTAATTGCATATGCAACAATAATAGGCGAAATGAATAAAAAATCACAAAAGCTTTTAAATCTTACACCTGATAAATTTTCAAAGATATCATTTGTTCCCTGTAAGGAAAAAAAGCTTTTTAAGAGTGTAGATTCAGAAAAAATAGTTCTTAATTTAAGGGGGTATGCGCGTCCTGTTGAATATACCAAAAAAGAAAATATATCTTACTTTGAGACTTATAAAACAAATTTTGAAAAATTTGCAAAAGATAACGGAATTACATTTTCTGATGAAACAAGGTAATAGTGTGTTAATATTATGTATGTTATAAAATCGGACATAAAAACATTAGCATAACCGGAGGATAAAATGGAAAGAAAAATAGAAAATATTAATTTTAGAACAGTTGATAGCGAGTGGGATGTCTATTTTGATATGGCACTTGTTATGCTTGATGAAATTATGAAAAATAATTCTTTTGGGAAAAAAACAGTTATGATTGTTCCTGTTGGTCCCACACAGCAGTATCCCATTTTAGCAAGACTTGTAAATCAGCTAAAGGTATCACTCAAGAATGTTTGGTTTTTTAATATGGACGAATATCTTCTGTCACCAAATAAAACAGTGAGCTACGATGATCCCATAAGTTTCCACTACCGTATGAATAAAGAATTTTACGAGCTTGTTGACAGCGAACTTGTAATGCCGGAAAACCAAAGACTTTTCCCTGAGCCGGGCAAGGAAGAAGAATATGACAAACGCATTGAAGAACTTGGCGGAGTTGACCTATGTCTTGGAGGACTTGGCATAAACGGTCACATTGCCTTTAATGAACCACCCGAACCTGGTGAAAATGTTACTGCAGATGAATTCGCTTCTCTTGGCACAAGGGTACTTCCTATAACAAGAGAAACAAAAACCATAAATGCCTATGGCTATCAGAGAGGCGATTTAAGAGGTATGCCCGAGTGGTGCATTACCGTTGGCATGAAACAGATTTTAGTTTCAAAACGCATATACATTGCTCTTAATAGACCATGGCAACATGGTATAGTAAAGCATGTTTTGTTTGATGAAATTCAATCTGCAATTCCTGCAAGTCTTTTGAAGCGACATAGTGATGTGAATTTTTGTGCGTATAGAGAGCTTGTCAATGATTTATTTTAAATTTTAAAAATCAGGAGTAGAATATGAAATACTTACTTGGTATAGATTTTGGTGGTGGTTCCTCAAAAGCGACACTTCTTTGCGAAGATGGAACTATAACTGCAACAGCAAGTTGTGAATATAAAACATTGTATCCTCAGTTTGGATATGCGGAGCAAAACCCAAAGGATTGGGTTGATGCTACATGTCATAATATAAAATCTGTCCTTTCAAAAAGCGGTGTAAGTCCTTATGATATATGTGCATTATCACTAGATGCAGCAACTCATACCGCTGTTATTATGGATGAAGATTTTAATGTAATCCGTCCGGCAATATACTGGACAGATACACGAAGTGTAAATGAAGTTAAATTTCTTAAAGAGAATTACAGTGAAATAATTGAAAAACAGGTTCTACATAAACCTGATACTATCTGGTCTCTTCCTGAGCTTATGTGGATAAAAAATAATGAGCCGGAAAACTGGGCGAAAGTGAGGAAAATCCTTTTTGCCAAGGACTATGTCCGTCATTTCTTCACGGGCGATTATGTAACCGACTACATTGAAGCCGAAGGCTCCATGATGTTTGATATAAACACAATGAAATGGAGCACAGAACTTTGTGGCATTTTGGGTATTGATACAAAAATGATGCCTGAAATAGTAAAGCCTGCCGATATAGTAGGAAAAATCACCAAAGAGGCAGCTGTTATTACAGGACTATACGAAGGTACACCGGTTCTTTGTGGTACAACAGATACAGTTATGGAAGTTTTTGCATCAGGTGCTGTTAAAAAAGGTCAGATGACCTTGAAACTTGCCACCGCAGGCAGAATATGTGTTGTAACAGATAAAGCATATCCTGATGTTAACCTTATTAACTATTCTCACATAGCTGATGGCTTGTTTTATCCCGGTACAGCAACAAAATCATGTGCTGCATCATACAGATGGTTTCGGGATACCTTTGGTGAAGATTATTCAGAGCTTGACAAAAAAGCAGAAAGTGTTCCCATAGGTTCGGAAGGGCTTGTTTTTCATCCTTATTTAAATGGTGAACTCACACCTTATGCAAATCCAAAGCTTTGTGCAGATTTCGTTGGTGTAAGAGCATCACACACCAAAGCTCATTTTACAAGGGCGGTACTTGAGGGGGTTACCATGAGTATGCTTGATTGTATGGAAACTCTCAATGGTATGAATATCCCTCATATTGACTGTGCGGTAATCATAGGCGGTGGCGGAAAAAGTCCACTTTGGCGTCAGATGATAGCAGATGCACTTGGAATAGAGCTTATAGAAATGAAATACGCCGATTCTTCATTTGGAAGTGCAATGCTTGCAGGCGTTGCTATTGGTATTTTTAGTAACTTGTCTGATGCTCTTGAAAGGTGTAACAAAAAAGTTTCAAGCACTTTTCCTAATAAGGAAAATACAGAAAAATATAGAGAGCTATTTAGAAAATACAAAGCCATACAAAAAGCTCTTGAACCTATATATAACGGTGAATTTATATGAAAATACTAGTTTGTGTAAAGGTAATAAAAGGTGAGATAAACCCATTTGATGAATCTGCTTTAGAATGTGCTCTTAATATGAGTAATGATGTAACAGTAATATCAATGGGACCTTTGTCTACAAAACCAGCTCTTGAAAAGCTTACAAGGCTGGGTGCAAAGGCTATTATAATAAGCGATAGTATTTATGCAGGCTCAGATACCCTTGCTACCTCGTATATCCTTTCAAAACAGATAGAAAAGATGGATTATGACTTAATACTTTGCGGAAGACAAAGCATAGATGGCGACACAGCTCAGGTAGGACCTATGCTTTCCGCAAAGCTTGGCATACCGCTTATAACAAATGCAATAAGCATAAATTGTAGTGATAATGAGCTTTATGCGACCACCCGTATTGGTGAAGAAAATGTTTCTAAGCCATGTCTTGTTACTCTTGAAAGGTCGCATGTTTTGCGGTTTCCAAGCATATTTTCAAAGCCTGGTGAAGTAAGTGTTGTAACAAATAATGAGCTTTGTTGCAAAGAGGCAAAATGTGGTCTTAAAGGCTCACCCACAAAAGTCCTCGAAGCTTTTGAAAGTGAACGAGGTAAGCGAAAATGTAAGTTTATATCTTTTGACGAACTTTTTCCGCTCATTGATGATTTAATGAAAAAATCAGATGAAAAAGCAAAGGATGAATATAACGGTGAGAAATTAAAATCAGTATGGGCAATAGGTGAGGAAATGGTTGAAAAAGCAAGAGAAATAGCAGATGATGTTGTTTTAATTGAAAAACTTCCGCCCAAAGATATTGCCAAACTGATATTAACTGAAAAACCTGATGTTGTGCTTTGGAACGCAGACCTTTGGGGCAGAAAAAATGCTCCCATAGTTGCAGCTATGCTTGAAACAGGACTTTGTGCTGATTGTACTCAGCTTGGTGTTGACGGAGAAAATCTTATTATGTATCGTCCGGCACAAGGTGGAAATATAACCGCAAAAATAAAGTGCACTGCAACTCCTCAGATGGCAACGGTGCGAACAAAAACGGCAAGTTCTGAAATTATAATTTCGGGTGGAAAGGGTGTAGTTGATAAATTCGATAAACTAAATATTCTTGCCGAAAAGCTTGATGCCGAAATTGGTGCATCAAGAGGACTTGTCGATATGAACAAAGCTCCTTATGAAATGCAAATTGGTCTCACGGGAAAAACAGTTAGTCCCAAAATATACATAGCCATTGGCATTTCTGGAGCTGTTCACCATACCTGTGCAATTGAAGGATCACAAACAGTAATAGCAATAAATCCTGATAAAGACGCAAGAATATTTGAATATGCAGACTATGGCATAGTAGAAGAGTTTTAATTTGAAACAATTATGGTTATTAAGTAAAAAAAGATAATAGATCTAAATAATCATAAATATGGCTTATTATGGGAAAGAAATTTGAGGTGTATGCGATAAGATAACATATAGAGTTATAGTGGATTAAGGATTTTGAGTTGACATTAATAATTAATAGAATCAGGGGTGATATAATATAGAATTTGAACTGAACAAGATTGTACTAAAAGCACTTCATTAAATTGAATACAAATAGCAAAGCTCGGGAATACCTTTAAGATGCTTCCTTGCTTTGGATATAAGTGCAGTTATTGTATTTGCTGATTTACCATAGTGCTTTCCGATATCTTTGGCAGTGTATCCTTTGCTTGACAGTATAAGGGCATTAATGCCCATTGCTGTTGACGGAGATGCACTGCCTTTTGCTTTTTTAAGTATTTTATAAATTTCAACTTTATCATATGTATCCGTTTCATAAGTTCCACTCATAATAGCCTGCTTAACATCATCTGTTGATTCTTCCTTTGAATATTTTCGTGATGAATGTATAAGAGCATCGCAGATTTCGTTCCATATGAGCCTATATGCATATGTAGAAAATGTTCCACCTTTATCGATTGCCACGGCTTTATATAATCCTATAAGTCCAATCTGGAAAAGGTCTTCATAAGCATACCCGGGTATATCATTAGGGTTATGTACTTTATCTTTTATAACCTTTCCCACCAGACCCATATTATCTTTTAAAATTCTTTCCTGATTATCAGTCAATTTCATGATGCAAGACCCCCTTTGTGCGGTTTCATCCTGTTTTTGAATCTTTCTATATACATTTTGCTCTCTTCTATAACCTTTTTGCAGTAGTATTCGCTTAAGTGTCCTATATGAGCGTGCTTCCTACTTTAACGAAAAAAAGCCGGAGAAACTGCAAAAAAACAATACAGAATCAAAGTGCTGAGAATTTGGTTGTCTCATCTCAGCGATTGACTCTGCATGGTTTAAGCAGCCCTCCGGCTTTAATATTCAATTTAGCTTGCATCATTATGGATTAGCTCTGTGCGCTAAATCCGTAACGGTTCCTTGTTCCTACCTATGACAAGTCTGACACCGTGAATTCTCCGATGTACCGAAAGCCTGGATGCAAGCTCCTGTCACAGTTATATTATAGCACAATGCCTGCGTATGTGCAAGGCATCAAGCATAAATTCGTCATTATAAATAAAAGAATTTATGTATTTCAGTCTGAGGAAAACCATGCCAGTCTGGTGGTATTTTTTTACTCAAAAGCCTCATCTTTTTCGTCATTTTGCACAATTCGTCTTTTTTATCTGAGATATAAAATTCACTTAAAACTCCGACAGCTAATATAATTTCAAATATAAATATTATAATATGTGATGTTGGAATTGCAGGTTTTATATCTATACTTTCTACTAATTTTTATTTAGGTTTACAGTTTATGATGAATTAATTCTCTTAGCACAGCCCTAGTTCATCTTCTATCAGACCCATTTCAATAGTTCTTACTTTTGCGAGCCCTTCGAGAAACGCGTTAACATAATCCTTTTGAAAATCAAAGCAGAGAACTTCGCTTTTGTATTTATTAAATAAAAGAGCTTCTTTAAAGCGAATGAGTCTTGCAATATCTCCGTCAAGGTGGGAGAGAATATATTTTCCGTAGACATATGCGTCGTATTCAAATATGCCTCTGCCGTTTGATATGGTATCAGACTCAAACAATAAATCAAGTAATTTTTCTTTTACCGTGGGATGGCAAATTAATTTTAATAATCGAATGCCATTATCCGATAACGGAACAAAATGTACATACTGATAAATTTTATCGAAGCGAAATTCGTGACGCGTACCGGCCTCGTTCTCCTTCAGCGTTTCAAGTGCTGTTTTGTCAGACTGACCGAAAAGTATAGCTGAATTTACACTGGTGACATCGGCATTCATTCTGGCTATTTCAATTAAACTGTATAGTGCTTTAAATTCGCCCATGCCGTTCCACTTCATAACAGAACCTCGGGTGTTGTATACAGCAAAACATTTTTGATTTGAAAAGATGGCACCTGCCATTCGGGTAAACATTGTTTTATTTTGCTCTATAGACCCGATGTTTTTTAGATACCTCGAAGTATAGAATACATTTTGTTTCGGTATGACAGAGAGTATCTCACTATTTTGAAGCTCAGGGAGTACATATGGTCGGTACTCAACTTCAGACCGCATACACATAGCCACCACTTCCGCAACTCTGTGATTTCTCTCAAGGTGCTTTTTATCACCGGCAAATTTGTGATTCCGGAAGGTCCCCAAATACACATCTGAAATATTGGGGTATATCCAGTTGAGTATGGGAACAGCCTCTCTGTAAAGTCGGATAGTCTTGCTGCTTCCTTTCCCGGATATGTTTAAGAATTTACAAAATACTCTTTCACCTGACTCAGAATTGTATAGCTCATTTTTTTCTGAGAGCTTATGAACAATCTTTCGAAAATACCTCTCGTTGCCAAGTAGTCGGAGTGATGAATATGGGTATTCACCCACCACTGAAAGTATTGCGGCAAGACTGCCCGCCTGACTGCTCGGATGCATATGAAGCATAGCTCATCACCCTTGTCTTGTAAGCATTTTTCGCCAAGGTGACTGCTCTCTTTGGCGTAAATCAGCATGTAAATTAATTGCTAAACTTTGGTTTTTCAAGGGGTTGAGGCATTTTAAAACAAGTGTAATTTTTTTGATAAAAAATTTAGCAGTTTTTACACCTGTTTTTTAGGTGATTTTAAGACACCTAAATTTATAATATATATGTTTTTTTACTTTTCAAAAGTGAAAAAAATGAAAAAAGTGAAAATTCACTTGAATTTTTATTGCTGTGTGTGTATAATATTAATGGAGAGAGGTGTTAACATAATGATTGAGAATGAAAAATGTGAATTTAAGAGTGAATATACAGATAATGTTTTGAAAACTATAATTGCATTTGTGAATACTGATGGCGGTAAAATATTTATTGGAGTTAATGACAATGGGGAGCCGACAGGGATTGAAAATATTGATGAATGTTATACAAGGATAACCAATTCCATAAGAGACAGTATTTCTCCGGATGTTACGATGTTCATAAAATACACAATAAACGAGGAAGACAGAATTATTGTAATTACTGTTTCAGAGGGCACAAATAAACCATATTTTTTAAAGTCAAAAGGTATGCGACCAGAAGGTGTATATGTTCGTCAGGGTGCAACTTCCGCACCTGCTTCTATGGAGAAGATAAGACAAATGATAAAGCTTTCAGAAAAAGAAACTTTTGAGAGTGGTCGTGCGTTAAATCAGGACCTTCATTTTACAGAAGCTACAAATGAATTTTCAATTAAAAAGGTAGAATTTAACAAAGGAAAATATGTTTCTTTAGGCATTATTAATCCTGATGATGAATTATATACTAATCTTGCGGTTTTGTTATCAGATGAGTGCGAACACACAATAAAAGTTGCTATCTTTGATGGCAATGACAAAAAAACATTCAAGGACAGAAAAGAGTTCACAGGTTCTTTATTTAAACAGTTGCGTAATTGTTATGAATATCTTAAGCTTTGCAATCATACCGCTGCAACCTTTGAAGGACTCGATAGAATAGACCGTGATGATTATCCTGTATCAGCATTAAGAGAAGCTTTGCTAAATGCCCTTGTTCATCGTGATTATTCTTTTAGCGGAAGCATAATGATAAATATTTTTGATGATAAAGTTGAATTCGTTTCCCTCGGAGGATTGGTAAGCGGATTATCAAAAGAGGATATTTTGAGAGGTGTTTCACAAACACGAAATCACAACCTTGCCAATGTTTTTTACGGATTAAAGCATGTTGAGGCTTATGGCACCGGTATCCAAAGAATATTTGATCTATATGCTGAAGATAATCTTCAACCGGATATCATCATTACCGATAATACATTTACTATGATACTACCTAATCGGAATGTGGGAGAAAAAACCAAAGAATTTATGCTCCAAAAACCTATGACACAACAAGAAAAAAGTATTCTTGGCTATATTAAAGAAAATGGTTTTATAACCGATCATGAAGTTCAAACAATGTTTGATGTCAAACAAACAAGGGCTTATAATATTATAAAATCAATGAAATATAAAGGACTTCTTGTAACAAAGGGCAGAGGAAATGATAAAAAACATTATTTGAAATAGTTATAAAGTATTATCTATGAAGTATTTCATAATTTAGTCCTTTCTTAAAATAAAAATCCGATTTTACATTTAATGCAAAACCGGATTTTAAAAATATTTATTTATACTATATTTTCCATCCGGATTCAAGAGGAATTTGCATCGCTTTTAAATTAATGATAAAGCTGCCACTTGACAAATCAGTTCTTTTCATTTTAATATGTACCTATAAAGAAAGGAAGATGGAGTTATGGACAAAAAAGAGCTTTTAAAACACATAGGCAGCATAGAACAGATAGGCGGCATAAAAGACTATACCTTCAATGATGGAAAGTCAAAAGGCGTAAGAGCCATTGAAATAAACACAGGAAAGCTTTCCTTCACCATCCTTCCCGACAGATGCATGGATATTGCCCAGGCGTTTTTCTGCGGTGAAGCAGTAAGCTGGATTTCAAAAACGGGAATCACCCATCCCTCCTTCTATGAAAAAGACGGGAAGAATTGGCTCCGCGGTTTCTATGGCGGTCTTATAACCACCTGCGGTCTTAAAAATATCGGCGGTGCAGTGGGAGATAATGGTCTCCATGGCAGAATAGCAAATATTCCTGCCGAAAAGGTCAGCATCTTTGCTGATTGGGTTGGCGATGAATATATAATGCAGGTTTCGGGTATAATGCGAGAATGTCATGCTTTGGGGCTTAACCTTGTTCTTAAGCGCACCATAACAGCCAAGCTCTTTGACGATAGCTTCACAGTTGAAGATGTTGTTATAAACGAAGGCTTCTCCGATGAAGACATCGCCCTTTGCTATCATTGCAACTTTGGCTATCCTCTTGTTTGCGAAGATGCAAAAATAATAAATGTTCCCGAAGATATTGCCTCAATATCTGCTCCCACCCATGCCATAGCTGAGAAATGTATCAACATTCCCAAAGATGACGACATTGTAACCGTTGGAATAGAAAATAAATCAATGGGTGCCTACATAACCTATCAGACCAGAACCCTTCCCGATTTCCTTGTGTGGAAAATGTTTGGCGAAGGTGATTATGTTGTAGGCTTAGAGCCCCGCACCACAGCCCTTGGCGGACAAAACATTATAGATAGCAATAAATTTGTTAAATTAAAGCCTTTTGAAGAATATGAAACATATCTTAAATTTGATTTCAAGAAATTTTAAAAAAGGCTTGCAATTATTTGAAATATGTGGTATCATATGTAAAGTAAGTTAATAATCATCGTAATGAGAGTGGGTTTTCGAACCCGCTCTTTTGTTTAGTTATCTTCAGAATAACTGCCCAGACGGTGAAAAAAAGGAATGATAAAATGGCAGATAAAAAAATTCCTCAGATTGTTTCAGAGATTGCAGCCCCCTTTGCTGAGAGCGCAGGATGCTTTGTTGACGATGTGGAGTTTAAAAAAGAAGGCTCAGAATATGTTCTGAGAGTAATCATCGATGTTGCCGACGATACAAATGGCGGAGTGTCAATCGACCAATGCGAAAGCGTAAGCCGGCTTCTAAGCGATGCGCTCGACAGCGCCGACCCTATATCCCAGGCATATATGCTTGAGGTTTCATCTCCGGGAATTGACCGCCCCCTAAAGCGTGATAAAGATTTTGAACGCTTCATGGGAAGGGAAATTGATATCGGTCTTTTTAAAGCTGTAGATGGCAGTAAAACTGTGTCAGGAAAGCTCATAGGCTTTAGTGATGGCGTTATAACAATCGACACAGGCAAAGAAGAAATGATATTTGAAAAAGATAAAACAGCCAGCGTTCGTCTTGCTGTTATATGGTAGTTTTAATTACAGAAGGGAATGGTATAAAAAATGAACAGTGAATTTTTACTTGCATTAAACGAAATTGAAAAAGAAAAAAACATCAGTAAGGAAATCCTTCTTGATGCAATCGATGCGGCTCTTGTTTCAGCCTACAAAAGAAACTACAGCACCAACCATAATAATGTTGTGGTAAATATCGACCGCGAAACAGGCTCCGTTAAGGTGTTTATCCAGAAGGAGGTTGTTGAAGAAGTAACAGATAGTCTTTGTCAGATTTCTCTTGAGGATGCAAAAAATATCTCAGGAAGCTATGATATCGGCGACACAGTAAACATCGAAGACACCCCTGCAGCCTTTGGCAGAATCGCTGCCCAGACAGCAAAGCAGGTTGTTCTTCAGAGAATAAAGGAAGCTGAAAGAAACCTTATTTTTGATGAATTTTCCGAAAGAGAGCATAAGGTTGTAACAGGCACTATCCAGAGAATAGAAAAAGATAATATCTATCTTGACATCGGCAAAACCGAAGCCTATCTCTCACCAAGAGAACAGGTGCCCACAGAAAGCTACACCTTCCATAAAAGATTAAAGGTTTATGTGACCGAAGTAAGAAAAACCACAAAAGGACCTCTGGTTACAGTTTCAAGAACCCGTCCTGCATTTGTAGGCAAGCTTTTTGAAGAAGAAATCCCCGAAATAAGCGAAGGCATAGTAGAGATTAAAAGTATTTCCCGTGAGGCAGGTTCAAGAACCAAGATTGCTGTGTGGACAAATGATAAAAATGTTGATCCAATAGGCGCCTGTATCGGTGCTAAAGGCACAAGAGTGCAGAATATAGTTGATGAATTAAACGGTGAAAAAATAGACATCGTTCGCTATAGCGAAGATATAGCAGAATTCATAAGAGCAAGTCTTAATCCTGCAGAGGTTGTAAGCCTTGAAATAAATGCCGATGAAAAAGAAGCACATGTTGTTGTTCCTTTCCATCAGCTTTCTCTTGCAATCGGTAAGGAAGGTCAGAATGCCCGCCTTGCTGCAAGACTCACAGGCTATAAAATCGACATCAAAAGCGATGCCGAGTAAGCTTTAAGGAATAAAACTATGGCACGAAATGCAAAAAACACAAGAATGTGTTCGGGATGTATGTCACGCAGGGATAAATCGGATTTTGTCTGCATATATAATTCCACAGACGGTATAAAAATCGGAAATCCTGCGGATAAAACCTCAGGCAGAAGCGCGTATCTTTGCAAAAATGAAGAATGTATGGAAAAAGCCATCAAAAGAAAATGGATTTCCCGTGCGTTAAAGACAGAGCTTCCAAATGATTTCTATGATAATCTGAGGTCTTTTTTCAAAACACAAATCCGGGAGTGATAGCTATGAAGGAAATAATGGGACTTGTAGGTCTTGCCAAAAGAGCAGGAAGGCTTTCCTGCGGCGAGAGTGCTTGCAAAGAGGCAATAAAGCAAGGCAAATCCTTTCTTATCATTCTTGCAGAGGATGTTGGGAAAAACACAGGCAAAACCATCCTGGACAGCTGCAATTTTTATAATGTGAAGCATCTTATCCTTGGCACAAAAGATAGCCTCGGTCATGCAGTAGGCAACGATTATAACGCGGTTATCTCAATAAATGATGAGGGCTTTGCTAAAGGAATATTAAAAAAGTATCCGGCAAATATTAATGAAGGTGAGTGATAATATGGCTAAGGTAAAAAACAATAACCCCAGAGTCCATGAAATATCAAAAGATATAAACATTTCAAGCAAGGATTTAATTGCCCTTCTTGAAAGCTATGGTGTAAGTGTTAAAAATCATATGACTGTTCTGGAAAACAGAGAGATAGACATTATCTTAACTACCTATCTCAATCAGTATGATAAAGGCGACACAATAGAAGAATACTATGCTTCTCTCCAGGCTCAGAAGAATGAGGAAGCAAAAAAAGAAGCTGCAAAATCAGGCAAGGAAGAAGCAGCACAGCCCCAGCCAATAGCTGTGGAAGAAGAAATAACTCAGGAAAGCCTTGAAATCAAAACAGAGCCTCAGAGAACCGTTGTCGACACCCGTCAGAATAATGTTGACCTTGAAAAGCTCGACACCGAAAAAATTGAGCAGCTTGTTGATGTTGATAAGGTAGAGGGCAAATCTCAGAAAAAGCAGAAGATTAAAAAAGGCGGTCAGGCTAAAAAGCAGGAAAAAGAGATTGCCAATGTAAATAAAAAGAAAAAAAGCGAAGAAAAAGAAAAAGAAGTTAAAAATGTTCTCGTTCCCGATGAAATCTCCGTTGGCGAATTTGCCGAAAGACTTGAGCTTCCTGCAACAACAGTTGTTAAAAAGCTTTTTGAATTGGGAATTATGGCTGCAGTAAGCCAGAATATAGATTTCGACACAGCAGCCCTTATTGGTGAGGATTTAGGCTATACAGTTGAAAAAGAAATCATCATAACCGATGAAGACCGTCTTTTCAATGATGTTGAAGATAAAGAAGAAGACCTTCAGCCCCGTTCACCTGTTGTTGTTGTAATGGGCCATGTTGACCACGGTAAAACCTCGCTTCTTGATGCTATAAGAAGCACAAATGTTATAGCAAAAGAAGCCGGCGGTATCACTCAGCACATAGGTGCCTACAGAGTCCGCATCGGTGACAAAAAGATTACCTTCCTCGACACTCCAGGTCACGAAGCCTTCACAGCAATGCGTATGAGAGGCGCTCAGGTAACTGATGTTGCAATTCTTGTTGTTGCAGCCGACGATGGTATCATGCCCCAGACAATTGAAGCTATAAACCATGCAAAAGCTGCCGGCGTAACAATCATCGTTGCCATAAATAAAATGGATAAAGAAAGTGCCAACCCCGACAGAATCAAGCAGGAACTCACAGAATATGACCTTGTTCCCGAAGAATGGGGCGGAAGCACAATCTGTGTTCCTATTTCTGCAAAATTCAATCACAATATAGATGAGCTTTTGGAAATGGTAACCTTAGTTGCCGATATGAAAGAATTAAAAGCCAACCCCAACCGTCGTGCTAAAGGTACAGTAATCGAAGCCCGTCTTGATAAAGGTAGAGGCCCGGTTGCCACAGTTTTAGTTCAGAATGGTACCTTAAAAGCAGGTGACATCATCGTTGCCGGCACATCCGTAGGTAGAGTAAGAGCCATGGTAGACGACAGAGGCAACGCAGTTAAAAAAGCAGGCCCCTCTGTTCCTGTTGAAATCATAGGTCTTAGCGAAGTTCCCGATGGCGGCGACACCTTCTATGCTGTTGACGACGAAAGAAAAGCAAGAGCAGTTGTTGAAAAGAGAAAAGAAAAAATCAAGGAAGAAACCATCCAGTCAAGAACTGCAGTTTCTCTCGACGATTTATTCAGTCAGATTCAGCAGGGTGATGTTAAAGACTTAAATATCATCGTTAAAGCCGATGTTCAGGGCTCGGTTGAAGCTGTTAAGCAGTCACTTTCCAAGCTTTCAAATGACGAGGTAAGAGTAAATTGTATCCATGGCGGTGTTGGTGGTGTAACAGAATCCGATGTTATGCTTGCTGCTGCATCAAATGCAATCATCGTTGGCTTTAATGTTCGTCCTGCAGGCGGAGCTATGGAATCTGCAAAGAGAAACGATGTAGATATTCGTCTCTATCGTGTAATCTATCATGCAATCGAAGAAATCGAAGCCGCTATGAAGGGTATGCTTGCGCCTAAGTTCAGAGAAAATCTTTTAGGTCATGCTGAGGTCAGAAGCGTATTTAAAGTATCAGGCGTTGGAGCAATTGCCGGCGGTTATGTTCTCGACGGTAAAATCTCCCGTAATTCTCAGGTTCGTGTTGTCCGCGACAGCATCATAATCCACGAAGGTGTGCTTTCAAGTCTGCGTCGTTTCAAAGACGATGTTAAGGAAGTTGCATCAGGCTATGAATGTGGTATCGGCGTTGAAAACTATAACGACATAAAAGAAGGCGATGTAATCGAGTCCTTCATTATGGAAGAAGTAAAAGACTAATGTCACAAAGGCAAGGTGATAAAAGTGGCAAATAACAAAATGGAAAGAATAAAGGAAGACATCCGCAGAGAGCTTTCTGCAGTATTAAGAGATATAAAAGATCCCCGCCTTTCTCCAATGACAAGTGTTGTGGCAGTTGAGGTTACCAAAGACCTTAAATATGCCAAGGTGTATGTGAGCGTTATGGGTACAGAAGAAGAAAAATCCTCCTCCATGGAAGCTCTCAAAAATGCCACAGGCTTTATAAAAAGAGAAATCGGTCAGCGACTAAGCCTCAGAGGTGTTCCTCATCCGACCTTTGTTCTCGACCGTTCCATCGACTATGGTGCCCATATAAACAGCATCATAGCGAAAATCAATAAGGGTGATGCAGAGTGAATAGCTTAAAGGAAATTGCTGTCTATCTAAAACAAAACAATAATTATGCAATAATTGTTCATAAAAATCCCGATGGAGATTGCCTCGGATGTGCCGGGGCTCTTTGTCTTGCCCTTAGAAATATGGGTAAAAACGCCTCTGTTGTTCTTCCCAATCCTCATAGCCCACGCCACGAATTTATGTGGGATAAAAATCTAGAGGAGGCACAGTTCACTTCGGAGTGTGCAATTTGTGTTGATGTGGCATCAATATCTCAGATGGGCATAGCCTATGACGAGCATTTTAAAAAGCTTTCTGCATCTTGTTGCATCGATCACCATGGCACAAACGAAGGCTTTGCAGATATTAATTATATAGATGCAAAAAGTGCGGCGTGCGGAGAGATTATCTATGAGCTTCTGCGTGAAATGGAAGCCGAGATAACTATCCCTATAGCTAAATTTCTCCTTGTTGCCATAGCTGATGACACAGGTAGCTTCCAATATTCCAACACAAGCTCTGCAACCCATATGATAGTTTCTGAATTATATAAAATAATTCCCGACCCTGAGCCAATTATGCGTGCTCTTTATGGCACCCATACCAAACAGGAAATAGACACACTTAAAGAAATCGTTCCAAGCCTTGAATACCATATGGATGGCAAAGTGTGCTTTATGTTTGCCAATATTGAAAAAATAAAATCCATAGGTGCCGACCCATCCAATGTTGATGCATGGGTAGGTCTTCCCCGCTCAGTTAAGGGGGTTGAGGTGGCTGCAGTTTTTAAAATCCTGTCTGATAATGAGGTTAAAGTGAGCTTTCGTTCAAATGACTATGTGGATGTGTCAGACCTGGCTTCAAAATTTGGCGGTGGCGGTCATATGAGAGCCTCAGGTGCCACATTTTTTGAAAGCGCAGATTCAGCAAAGAAAAAGATTTTACAAGAATTAAAAAAGCTGGTGTAGTTTTGGATAATATAAATGGAATAGTTATCGTAAATAAAGATAAAGGCTTCACCTCCCATGATGTGGTAAATGTTATAAGAAAAATATTCGGAACCCGCAAAGTGGGGCATACAGGCACCCTCGACCCCGATGCAACAGGCGTTCTTCCCATCTGCATAGGCAAGGCGACTAAGATAGCCGATATGCTAACCTTTTCCGATAAATGCTATGTGGCAAAGGTAAAGCTCGGCATCACAACCGACACCCAGGATATTTCAGGTGAGGTTCTGGATAGGGCTGAAGTAAATGTCACAGAGGCTCAGCTTTTGGAAGCTGTTAAAAACCACACAGGCGACATAGAGCAGATTCCGCCTATGTATTCAGCCATAAAAATAAACGGTCAGAAGCTTTGCGACCTGGCAAGAAAGGGAATCGAGGTTGAAAGAAAACCAAGAAAAATAACTATCTATTCTGCCGAGGTTTCGGGCTTTGACGGTGAAGAATTTTCTCTTAGTGTCCATTGCTCAAAAGGCACCTATATCCGCACCCTTTGCCATGATATAGGAAAGCAATTAGGATGCGGAGCTGTTATGTGTGAGCTTGAAAGAACAAAATCCTCTGTTTTTTCTCTTGATAATTCCTATAGTCTTGATGACCTAAGGGAAATGGACGAAGAAAAGCTCCGAAGCGTTTTAATGCCTGTTGATTCGGTATTTTTAAATTATCCCGAAATGTATATAGACGATAATATAAAAAAACGACTTTGCAACGGTGCCCTTTGCTATGTTAAAAATAATGAGGGTACATATCGTATCTACGATAAAGAAAAGAACTTTCTCTGCCTTGCTCAGGTTAAAGAGCAGGATGGAAGAAACATTTTAAAATCTCTGAAAACATTTTATTAAAGGTGATAAAAATGGCAAACAGTAAAAAAGCAGTAGTTGCCATAGGCAAATTTGACGGTGTTCATAAAGGTCATCAGGAGCTTCTTTCCAAAGCCGCTCAAATATCGAAAACAAGTGGTTTTGAATGTGTTGCACTTGTTATAAATTCTATGAGGGGACAGTATCTCACTGCAGATGATGAAAGAAATGAAATAATAAAATCATTTGGCATAGAGAAGCTGGAAATTCAGAATCTCACCCCTGATTTTATGAATATGTGTGCAGAAGAATTTGTCTGTGATTTCCTTATTAAAAAATTAAACTGTGCTCATGTTGTTGTAGGCTATAATTTCCGCTTTGCAAAAGGCAGAACAGCAGATGCGTCTTTACTAGAGGAAATCTGTATGGAAAATAATATCGACTGCACCATAATCCCCGAGGTTAAATGCTCTGTCGGCTCAGATGAGGTAACAGCCAGCAGCTCCAATATCCGAGATTATTTATTTAATGGTGATGTAGACTTTGCATCGAAAATCCTCGGCAGACCATTTTATCTTTCAGGCGAAGTTGTTCGGGGAAAGCAAATAGGCAGAACCATAAACGCCCCAACTGCAAATATAAATTGCAGATCAGTCCAGACCTTTCCCAAGCCTGGCGTTTATGCCACAAGGGTAAGATATGAAGATAAAACATACATTTCCGTAACCAATATAGGTGATAACCCCACCGTATCTTCCGATGGTCAGATTACTATCGAAACTCATATAATAGATTTCGCGGAAGATATCTATGGAAAGTCAATAAAGATTGAATTTGTAAAAAGAATAAGAGACCAAATAAAGTTTAACAGCCTTGAAGAATTAAAGCAGCAGATTGAAAAAGATATAGAAGCATCAATTAAAATAAGTGTGCTTTGAAGAATTACATTGACAATGTTTTTTAATTGTGCTATAATTCTATTTAATTTAAAAGCGATGACGGAGACAGTAGCTTTTTTAAGGCATCCCAGAGAGAGAAACATTTGCTGGAAGTTTCTTATGCTAAGATTTAGTGAACACCACTCCCGAGCTGCAGTGTCGAAATAACAGTAGGCTCTTGCCGTAGCTCCTGCGTAAAAGGATAGGGTAGCCCCCAAAAGTTAAAAACCAAGGTGGAACCGTGCAATTTAAGCACCCTTGATAATGCGTTTTTGCGTGTTATAAGGGTGCTATTTTTACTGTATAGGAATTTGCGTTCCTATACAGTAAAAAAATTGATTATATTGCCGTGCAAAATTTTTTGAAAAGCTTTGCTTTTCAAAAATGCACATGGCTTAAGAAAAGCGATATTGCTTCGCACTTCCGCCGCAGGCGGTGCGGCGAAGCCGCTTTTCTTGTGTAATCGTAGGGGACGGCGTCCTCGACGTCCCGAATTATATCAATAATATTTATTTAAGATAAAACTGAAAGGAAGTTATATTATGAAAGTTATCTATGCTAATGGCACAGTTGGCGAATGTAGCCCCGAAGAAGAGCTTCACATTATCCGCCATAGTGCTGCCCACATTATGGCTCAGGCAATAAAACGCCTTTATCCTGATGCAAAATTTGCCTATGGCCCCGCAAATGAAAAAGGCTTCTATTATGATGTTGATTTGGGAGATGTTAAGCTCTCCGATGAAGATTTAGAAAAAATCGAAGCCGAAATGAAGAAAATTGTTAAAGAAAATCTTCCCATAAAACCCTCAATTCTTCCAAGAGAAGAAGCTATAAAATTTATGGAAGAAAGAGGTGAATGTTATAAGGTTGAGCATATTGCCGACCTTGCCGACGATGCTCCCATAAGCTTCTTCACCCAGGGCGACTATGTTGATATGTGTACAGGACCGCACCTTTGCTACACAAAGGCATTAAAAGCCTTCAAAATTTTAAGTCAGTCAGGTGCATATTGGAAAAATAATAAAGACAATACCATGCTCACCCGTATTAATGGCACAGCCTTTGCAACTAAGGAAGAATTAGAAGCTCACCTTGTTGCCTTAGAGGAAGCCAAAAAAAGAGACCATAATAAAATCGGAAGAGAGCTTGAATATTTCACAACCGTAGATGAAATCGGTCAGGGACTTCCAATCCTTCTTCCAAAGGGTTCAAGAGTTATTCAGCTTCTGCAGAGATGGGTTGAAGATGTTGAGCAGAAAAATGGCTATCTTCTAACCAAAACCCCCTTGATGGCAAAAAGAGATTTATATAGAATTTCAGGTCATTGGGATCATTACCTCGACGGTATGTTTATCTTAGGCGACCCAATGGATGAAGAAAAAGAATGTCTTGCCCTTCGTCCAATGACCTGCCCCTTCCAGTATCAGGTGTGTTTAAATAAAGGAAGAAGCTACCGCGCCCTTCCAATGCGTCTTGGCGAAACCTCAACCCTTTTCAGAAATGAAGACTCCGGCGAAATGCACGGTCTTATAAGAGTTCGTCAGTTCACCATTTCCGAAGGCCATCTTGTTCTTCGTCCCGACCAATTGGAGAAAGAATTTGAAGGCTGCCTCAATCTTTGTAAATATTTCCTCGGCACAGTAGGTCTTCTTGATAACTGTACCTTCCGTTTCTCTCAGTGGGATCCCAACAATAGCAAAAAATATGAAGGTACACCTGAGCAGTGGAATGAAGCTCAGGCAACAATGGAAAAAATCCTTAAAAATCTTGATGTTGAATATGAAATCGGCATCGACGAAGCCGCATTCTATGGTCCTAAGCTTGACATTCAGTATAGAAATGTTTATGGTAAGGAAGACACAATCGTTACAATCCAGATAGATATGCTTCTTGCTGAAAAATTCGGTATGTACTATACCGATGCCGACGGTCAGAAAAAGCTTCCCTATATCATCCACAGAACAAGCCTTGGATGCTACGAAAGAACTTTGGCATATCTTCTTGAAACCTATGCAGGCGCTCTTCCTGCATGGCTCTCACCTGAGCAGGTAAGAATCCTTACCATCACCGACAGAGCTATCGACAAAGCAAACGAAGTATATGAAAAATTAACAGCCGATGGCTATAGAGTAAGCATTGATGATAGTGCCAACACTCTGAAATACAAGGTTAGAAATGCTCAGCTTGAAAAAATCCCCTATATGATTATCATAGGTGATAAGGATATCGAAAATAATACCATCTCTGTTCGCTGCAGAGGCGGAGAAGATATTGGCACAACCACCTTTGAAAACTTTGCCGAAATCCTCAAAGATGTTGTTGATAATAAGAAAAAATAGCAAAAAAATAACAAATAAGTTTTGTAATGTATGAAAAACTGCACTATCAGGTCAGATTCCTTGATAGTGCAGTTTTATTTTGGATTTTAATGTCCATATTTGAAAGATTTTTGTCTGTAAATAATCTTTTAAGGACTTTGTACGTAATGTATAATGATATAAAGGTATGCATTACAAAGGAGAATTGATTCAATGAATTTCATATCTTTTAAAAATGATAATAACCTTACATATTCCTACCACCAACGTGGTCTGGAAACTCCATATTTCCCTGACCTTGAAGGAGAAAAAGAAAAGCTTTTGTTATATAACAGTTCAAACGGAAAGCTTTTTAAAGGTGAGCATGTAGCCTGGAAGGGCGAAGTTCTTCTTAATATGGCTGTGGATATTTGTGTATCATTTGGAAGTGAAATTTTTGTTGATACAATATATATAAATCAGATAGAGGATTCGGCATTTTCTCTGGCAGAGGTTTTTGATAAAACCAGTGACGAGGTTAGAAAAATCGGCGAATTTAAATATTCCGATAATGTACAAAGTTTTTTAATTCCTATTGGTGTGAAATCCTCATCGCTTATTATAAGGATTAATGGCTCATACAGGAATTTTGGGATAAAAAGCCTTGATATAACAGGCGTGTCCGATATAGATGATGCAATATATCCAATCCCTGCCAAATGTGACTTTAGTGATGGAAGTTTTAGTTTAAATAATGCTAAAATCCGTTTTGACACAGAAGAAGCAAAGTATGGTGCAGAATATTTTTCTTTGATATTAAAAGAAAAACAAAATGTAGATATCAGTTTTTCTCAAAAAGAGGGTAAAATTACATTTGTCAAAACTTCCGCCTTTAATGATGGCTTTGAAATAAACATAACAGAAGATGAATGTATAGTCATATCAGGAACAAAGCTTGGTTTTTTGTATGCTTCAGATGTTCTGTTAAAGCTTTCTGATGGGAAAGCCTTTAAATGTGTTCACATCGAAGATAAACCGTTTATGGATTTCAGGGGCGTTCATCTTGCACTTCCCGAAAGAAAAAACATTTCATTTTTTAAAAAATTAATTAAAGAACTGATTATTCCTATGCGTTATAATGCGGTTTTTCTTCAGTTTTCAGGTGCAATGCAGTACGAGTGTTTTCCCGAAATTTCAAAAAACTGGGAAAAATCATGTCAGGAATATGAAAAAGGTAACATATTAAGACCTGCCCACTACGAGTTTGTAGGTCATGATTCTCTTACAAAAGATGAAGTCAGGGATTTATGTAATTATATAAAAGCTTTTGGACTTGAGCTTATTCCCGAAATTCAGTCATGGGGACACACTCAGTATATAACATCAGTCTTTCCTGAACTTAGCGAAGAAGAAAATACTGAAAATGTGGGTGATATCTATAATGCAGATGCCCGCCTTAAAACAGGCTCTGCTCATTGTATGTGTCCTTCCCATAAAGATTATTATAATATAACATTTAAAATAATTAATGAAGTTCTTGAGGTGTCAAAGCCTCAGCACTATGTTCATATGGGCCACGATGAAATATATGATATCGGCATATGCAATAAATGCAAAGAAAAAGGTGCTGCCAGGCTCTATACCGAAGAGGTTACGGCTTTAAATAATTACATAAAGAAAAAAGGATATACTATGATGCTCTGGGCAGATATGCTGCAGGAAGAAAAGTTTAAAACCCGCTTAGCCATAGATAAAGTGCCTGAAGATATTATATTTCTTGATTTTACATGGTATTTTCATCCTGAAAAAGATATCGAGGACAAGCTTATAAAACATGGCTTTGATGTAGTGTTCGGTAATATGTATTCAAGCCATTTTCCACGCTGGGAAACCCGCTCACGAAAAAATAATATAATGGGTGCAGAGGTTTCAACCTGGGTATATTGCGACGAAAAGACCTTAAGCTATGAGGGGAAAATGTATGAGCTTATCTATTCAGCCAATATGCTTTGGAATAGCCAATATAATTCAAAGCTCCGTCTTAGCTATAGCGAAATCATAAAGCCGCTTATCTGGGAAATAAGAAAAAAATTAGGCAATATTTCCTATAATTCAAGCAGTAGTATTGATTTTAAAAAGACACTCTATGATGCAAATATAAATAAAAATTATGCTGAGTGTTCATTAAATAACGAAACCTTTGAAACAAATTTAAACTGCAATGCCAAATACATAAGTCTTTTGTGGGCAAGTGATAAAAATGCTCCCCGGGTTATGTGGGAAGAACCATTTTCAATGGGTGAGGTAATACTTGAACTGAGCGATGGTACTTTTGTAAAAGAAGACATAAGCTATGCTCTTAATATCTTCACATCACATTCACGCTATGGCACACCAATCCCAAGCTATCTTTTTAGGCATGAGGGCTATATAGGAACCTACTATACCAAACCTCATTGCTTAAAAACTAAAAATGGTGATGACTATACCTTGGATCAGCATTTTATAAAAATTCCTGAAGGGAAAAAAATAAAAAAAATAAAGCTTAATCATAAAAAGAATACCGACGCAAAGATAATGATATATGACATAAATTACCATGTGTAAAATAATTGCAAAGATATGTGGCTGATGTTATATTAAACTTATAATAGTTGCGAGGTGATTATATGGCAACCGAATCGGTTTTCTTATTGTCAAGAAATAAATTATATAATTATAAAACTCATGATGAAGGTGCTGATATAAGCATTAAAAGCTGTGTTACAGTTTTGCGTAAATCTGCAGAAGATGGTATTACCCATCAGATTGCTTATCATGCACACTCTGTTTATGAAATGCACTATGTTCTGGAGGGAGAGTGTGAGTTTGAAACTGATAATGGAACAAAATACAAACTTTCCAAAAATCAGTTTATTATAATCCCTCATCAGAAAAGACACAGAGTGTTAAATGAAAGTGATGTTTTTTCAAAGGTTATAACAGACTTCGACATAAGACTTAATCCGGAAAATGAAAACGAATTCTACAGTGCTTTTGAAGAAAAATTACTAAATGTTGAAATATATAATGCATCTCGTGAGCTTTTGTGGCTGGTTTCAAATCTTTTAAAAAATGTTTGCGAAAAAAAGCATGAATATAAAAGCATTATATCATCATATCTCTATGCATACATAATAGAAACAGCCCGCATTGTTGTCGGCACCATGCAAATCCGTAAAAAGAGTGAATTTGACGACCCCAGAGTTTCTGAAGCTGTCAGATTTATAAAGGAAAACATATCAAAAGGAATTACATCAAAGGAAGTTTCTTCCAGGTGCTTTATTTCAACCAAACAGCTGGTGCGTATCTTTCAAAAAAATTTAGGTACAACTCCTTCGGAATACATACGCAGATGTAAAATTGATTATGCCAGAAGGCTTCTTCTTGAAACGGATATTCAGATTTCGGAAATTGCAGAACAGCTTGGATTTACAGAGGTAACTGCATTTATTAATTTCTTCAGGCGATACGAAGACATAACTCCGGCTAAATTTAGAAAACGGAGCAGATAAGCATTAAAATGTCTTTATGTGTAACTTTTCTGTCTTTGAAAAATCTTTACACAAAACAATGATTTTTTTATAATTTAATTAAATAACGAAAAAATAATCAGGAGGTAAAAATGATTAAAAAACTAACATCAATTCTTCTATGTGTTGTGCTTCTTGTATCAGTGCTTCCACAGGTTGGTTTTGCAGCTGGTACTGTTACAATTCTATCAAACCGTACATCAACGGAAACTTCGTTTATAAAGGCACCTGCAGGTCAGTATTCGCAAATGAACTATGGAGTGCAGCTAAACGGTGAAAGTGCAGATGCCAATCTTTTTAACTGGACTGTATCGCCTGAAGGTCAGGGAGTGTCTGTAAAAGAAGGAGGTCAGGTTATCGTATCAGGTAATACTTCTTTGAAATCATTTAATCTTACAGCTACACTCAAAACAGATTCGACTGCAACCGCTACGGTAAATATTCCAATTGAGAGCAGTGTGCTTTATGATTTTGATAACAACATATATGGCAGCCTGACAGCTACCGAAGATAGTGATGGTAATAAGTATCTTGCTGCAAATTCAGAAGCATCAGACAAATGGACACAGATAAAACCCGGTTCATTTGGCGGAGTAGGATATGGTACGGAAACTCTTAAGTTTAAATTTCGTCTTTCTTCCGTAACAACAAAATATCTTTTTGTTGATAACTGGGGAACCTATCTTTATGCTGTTGCAAGTACAAGTGATCCTTCTAAATTTCTTCTGAATTTGAAATCAGGTTCTCACGATAAGTACATTGCATCCGGAGATAACTTACTTTCTTTAAACCAATGGCATGAGGTTAAGTTTGAGTTCGATTTTGGCAGTGGAAAATTTAATGTATATGTGGACGATAGATTAGATGCTAATGCAAAAAATGTGACTATGCCGGAAGCAACGAAAACTCAGGGAACATTAAGAATGAAATTTAATATTGACGATGTTGTAGCCTACAGCGGTTTTGACTACACACCCGAACTTAATATTTCAGAAAATTCCAAATCATTATTAGTTCCCACAGTAAATAACCGTACTGCTTCTGTTAAATTTGAAGCTACATCCGATGATACATCTACCCCAATAACATGGTCACTGGCGGAAAACTATACCGGTGTAACAATTAATTCTCAGACAGGTCTTGTTACAGTTGGAAATACTGCATCTTCCGGAGATATAACAGTTAAAGCTTCTCAGGGAACTCAGGAAAAAACAGCAACTCTGTCTCTTACAAAGTTCTATGAGGATTTTGAAAGTTTCTCTTCTGGCGATACACCGAGCTCCCCTTGGATTAACGGAAGTTTTATAACAGATGAAGACAATACTTATCTTTCAAGCACCAAGGATATAACAACAAGATTCTTCTTCCCTCAGGTAACTTCCGGAAATAATCTTGTTCTTGAAGCAGATGTTGGTTATTTATCCGGCACAATAACACTTTATGCACTTAATTCGTGGACCACTTTGGCAACACCAACAAGCTTTGAAATTTTTAACCGTTCACAGTGGAACAAAGTTAAAATTGTTCTTGATTATAAAAATTCTACCTATTCAGTCTTTGTAAATGGGAAAGCAGTCAGCTATCAAAAAGCGATGAGCAATATGGCAGATATAAAGGCGTTTGGATTTGAAAGTGCAAATGTTGATAATGTAACAGTTTATAATGTATCCAACACAGCTCCCGAGGCACTTAATGTAGAGCTTCCTGATGTTGTTGCCGGCGATAATACAAATCTTTCTTATAAGTATTTTGATGAAAGCGGTATGGCTGAAAACTGCACAGATATCAAGTGGTATATTTCCGATGTGAAGGATAGCGGATACACACTTATTGATGGTGAAAACACAAAGACTTTGCTCACCACAAACCAAATGATAGGAAAATATCTTAAAGCTGTAGTAACCCCTGCTCATATTGATGAATTTGACCTGTCTGTAACAAAAACAGGAGCACCAAAAGAAGCTATTTGCCGTGTTCTTGATATGTCGGCAGAGGTCACATCTGTAACAGTTGGCGGCGAAGCTGCTGATTTTACAAAAACAAATGTAATAAATAACAATACAAATGTAGAAGTAACACTTAATCTCAAAACCGCTTTGCAGATAAAGAAAACCTTTGTAGTTGCTCTTGCATATTACAAAGATAACGAGCTTTCAGAGCTTGACTGCAGAGAAATAGAGCTTGATGAAAACACATCATCACTCACACAAACATTAAATCTTACATCCGGTGCAGGCATATACAAAATATTTGCCTGGGATGAAAATGCAAACACACCTCTTATAAAGGTAATAAGCTTTAATTAATATCATCCTTATGCACCCGTCTGTATTTATGCGGGTGCATACATTCTCTAAAAGGAAATTTATGTAAATTACCTTTTAGAGAATGTAAATAACAAAGGGGGCGTAGTTATGTGCAACATAGCAGGTTACATTGGTGAAAAAAATGCAGCACCAATACTTATTGATATGATAAAAAAACAAGAGATGTTTGACGGAGGCTGTTGTACGGGGATTGCCACTATTTTTGAAGGCAAAATCTATATGCGCAAAGTCTTGGGTGATGTGCAAACGCTTATAGATGAAACAGATGCTCTTTTACTTCCTGGAAAAATTGGCATTGCTCATACCAGACCCGTGGGTGACCATGGTGAATATGCTCATCCCTTTATTGCGGATAATGGCAAAATGGCTCTTGTTGAAAATGGTACACTCAGAGATGTCCACCAAACAAGCAGAAAAAGGAATGCCCTTGCCGATATGATAGCAGAAAGTGGAATTACTTTTTCATCTCTGGTAAATGACAGTCACGAGGCATATCCCCATTTAAAAACTGGAGAAACTGTTTCTGTATGTGAGCTTGAAGCTCATATAATGGCTGATTATAAAAATAAGGGTTTTTCCATAGAAGAAGCTATGGTAAAAATGATGGCAGACATATATTCCGATATTGTATCAGTTATAATACATACCGACAGTCCTGAAAATATATATGTAACACGCAATTCAAGACCTATGCACATATTAACTCTTTCTGATGAAACATATATTGCTTCAACACAGTTTGCCTTTCCGAAAGAGTATATGCACTATCACACTGTATCACTTCCACCGCTCAGATGCAGTCGTATATTTAAAGGCGGATACGAGGTAACACCATACTATGTGGAAGGCGAAAGAATAGCACCGTTGTGCGCAGAAACATACTTTAAAGCATATCAAAAAATATCAAAAATATTAGATGGCAAAAAAGGATGTCCGCTTTGTTATGATGATATTGAAAATTATATATATTTTGAATGCAGTGACATCTGGTGCGAGACACACACTCTTAATCAGTGTGCAAGTATATCCTATGAGATACTTTTTGCATTGGAACGCGAGGGCAGACTCAAGCACATCATAAAAACAGTTGGAAACAAAAAACGTGATTTTATGTATATATGAGGTGATTGTATGCAGCTTTATGTTAAACAGGTAAATTCACTCGAAAAAATAAGACTTACTGATGAGTTAAATCATAAGGAAATATTTTTTGCAAAAGTGCTTAAAGGCGAAAGATTTTCCTATCAGATAGCACTCCGCGGTCCGTGGGCACTTCTTGGTATAAGCATTGAATCCAAATTAAAGGATTATATAAGTATCTATTCGGTAGAAAATTCTCCAATGGACTATACTGTCTATGACGAAAGCCGCGCACCATCTGATAATGACTATATAACAAAAGAACCCGGTCTTATGCCTGATCTGCTCCTGCCTTTTGAAGAAAACGGGGCAATAAAGCTTGTAGAGGGCACATCAAAAGCAATATGGGTAAGAATTGATGTCCCAAAAGATTTAACCGCCGGAAGTTATGATATAAAAATAAGATTAAAGAGCATAGTAAAAGATGGTCTGGGCAATGCAGTTGGGGAAAGCAGCGATGGCTTTGATGTTTCAAAAACCTTTACCCTAAATGTTGTAAATGCACAAATGCCTGAACAGGAAACCATATATACCCAATGGTTTTATGCAGACTGCATATCCGATTACTATAATGTTCCTATATATTCCAAAAGGCATTGGGAGCTTATCGAAAGCTACATAAAAACAGCTGTCGAAACCGGAATAAATATGCTTCTTATGCCGGTTATAACGCCACCCTTAGACACTATGCCCGGCACAGCCAGACCCTGCGTTCAGCTTGTTGACATTAAGAAAGCAGATAACGGCTACATCTATAATTTTGATAAAGTTAGAAAATGGATAGCTATTTGCAAAAAATGCGGTATAAAATATTATGAAATATCCCATCTTTTTTCGCAATGGGGCTCACAATTTTCTCCAAATATACTTATAGAAGAAAACGGTGAAAAAAATTATCGTTTTACATGGGGTATAGCTTCAGATTCAAAAGAATACACAGAATTTTTAAAATCTTTTATTCCTGAGCTTGTAAAGGTTTTAAAAGATGAAAAAATAGATGATTTTACTTTTTTTCATATTTCCGACGAACCAAGAGAAAATCACATGGAAAACTACCAAAAAGCTTACAATCTGATAAAACCTTTAATAGGGGACATCAAAACCTGCGATGCACTCTCAGACTATAGCTTTTATGAAAAAGGTCTTGTAGAATACCCTGTGACATGTACAAATGCAATAAATGAATTTTTAAAGCATAATGTTTACAATCAATGGGTTTACTATTGCTGTGGGCAGATAAATAAGCTCAGCAACCGCCTTTTGTCAATGCCCTCTTACCGCAACAGAATAATGGGAGTACAAATGTATAAGCACCAAATAAAAGGCTTTCTCCATTGGGGATATAATTTTTATAATTCTGAGCTTTCAGCATATAAAATTAATCCATACCAGACAACCTCGGGTGATTCCTCATTCCCATCCGGTGACCCGTTCAGTGTGTATCCCGGCAAAAACGGGGCGGAGCTTTCTCTTAGAGCATTGGTGTTTTATGAAGGTCTTCAGGATATATCGGTCCTGAAGCTTCTTGAAAAATATATAGGCTTTGAAAAGGTGAAAGATTTTATAGAAAATGCTGCAGGTATGGATATTACCTTTGAAGATTACCCAGGAAACACTTCGTTTTTACCAAAGCTCAGACAAAAGGCAGTAGATATAATAGAAAAATACATTTAAAGAGAGGAAATATATATGGACTACCGTGACTATATAACTCCAAATGACAATGATACTTTAGCATTAAACGACAGCTTGTCAATACAAAATGCAATATCAAAAGCAAAACAAATTGGTTGCAACAAGGTTATTATTCCCCGTTTTAATAAGCGCACAGAAAGCTTTTTGTGGGAAATTGAAAAAACCATACTTCTTCCGTCAGATATACATCTCATTCTTGATAACTGTCATCTTCGAATGGCAGATAATACCTTTTGCAATATGCTAAAAAACGAAAACTGCGGAACTCCAAAAGGCAATAGAGAAGAAGGCACACAACATAATATCATAATTGAAGGCAGGGGAAGAGCCGTCCTTGACGGTGGAAATTATAATGGTCTTGCAGAGGATAACTACAATTCTGAAACAGGTCCGTATCCTGTAGATAACTGCACACTTATTATGACAAATGTAAAAGGCTTTACTGTTAAAAATCTTCACTTCCGTCATCAAAGATACTGGGCAATGAATTTTATGTTTTGCTCAAATGGTAAAATAAGTGACATTGATTTTATGGCAGACCATACATTTAAAGATGAAAACGGTATTATTCAAAATGTGCTGACAAGGGAATATCCCCATTCCAGTATCTGTGTTAAAAATGCCGACGGTATCGACCTTAGAGCAGGCTGCCACGATATCATTGTTGAAAACATCACAGGCTTTACAGAGGATGACACAATCGCTCTTACAACACTTCCTGCAAAAAGTACTATGCGTTTTGCAGTAGATAATCAAAGCCTTGATATACACAATATCATCATACGAAATATAAACTCGGCAACTCTCTATGCAAATGTGCGCCTTTTAAATCAGGGGGGCACAAAGATATATAATGTCCTCATAGATGGTATTATGGATTCGTCAAAAGATTTCCCCGGTCTTAAGCAAGGCTCATCAGGAGTAAGAATAGGTGACCATAATCTTTACGGCAGCCGACACGCCACATCCGATGAAACCTACAATATAACAGTAAGAAATGTTTATTCCGGAGCATTGGCACCCTTAAATATAGTTTGTGAAATGAAAAATTTCAATTGTGACAATATATACAGTTTTAATTCCGTAAGCTAAGGAGGAAGATATATGTTAAAAAAACCAATTGCTATATTACTTATAGTCATTTTATCTGTATTAAGCCTGACTTCGGTTTCTTTTGCCGATGCGGATACTGTGACTATTCTTACCCAGAGAGCAAGCGATGAAACTGCATCTTCATCGAGCTATATTAAACCTCCAAAGGGTATAATGACAAAAATGACCTATAATGCACAGTTAAATGGCACAAATGCCGAAGCTTCTCTTTTTAGCTGGTCAGTAAGCCCTGAAAATAAAGGTGTTTTTGTTGATAATACCGGCACAGTTTATGTATCGGGCGATACAACTATTTCGTCATTTGATTTAACGGCTTCTTTAAAATCAAATCCCTTATCTCTTGCTACAAATACAATTATCCTTGAAGAAACCGTTTTATACGATTTTGACAATAACACTTTTTCCAATGTAACTCCCGCTGTAGAAGCAGGCGGCAACAAGTATATGCAGGGTGGCACAAATAGCGATAGCTATGTAAGAGCTAATCCAAAAGCATTTGACTCAGGCTATGGAAGTGCAACATTTTCCTATGATATAAAAATAGGGGATAGCTGTACTACAAAATATATGTGGGCAGACACAAGATACTGGAGCATGTATGTATATCTTAATCAGTCCAACAGATGTCCTGAAATTCCGGCAGGTTATGGTTCTTCAACTGCTACGGTTATCGGAGGTGCCTTTCCTGTTGATGAGTGGACCAATATAAAGTTTGAGTTTGACTTTGCTTCCGGAAAATATGCTACCAAGGTAGGTGACACAGTCACAGGAAATCTCAGTCATAAGTCCGGTAAAGGTTTTAAGATTGCTGCTATGGGCTTTAGCTATAAGGTAGATAACATAAGAATATACAGCGGTCACGAGGTTGAAAGAACGGTTGAGGTTACAGCCCCGAGAGCCCTTTCTATTCCGGCGAGCGGTGAAACCAGCTCTAAGCTCTATGCTGATGTATCTGCCGGAAGCCTGAAGATTAATGAAGAAATAAAATGGGAGCTTGCAGATTCTTATCCGGGTGTGAGCATAAGCGGTGATGTTATCACAGTATCAGCCGGTGCACCCTTAGCGGTAGATATTAAGGCATCCCTGAAATCATCTCCCGCCGTATTTGATGTATATACTCTGACCTTGGTCGATGAAACAAATCTTGAATTTTCAGACAACACAAGTATGTCGGAGATTACGGGAACAACAGAGATACTAACAGACTCCTCGTCAAATAAATACCTTAAAACCGAAGGCACATCATATATAGCTATCAACCCTTCTATGCAGTCAGGAACAGTTCTTGTTGTAGAGGCAGATATTCACAGTCTTAATGAGAACCTTTCAACTCTTGCAATATCCGATGACATAGAGTTTAAAATAAATAAATCTGAGGGCAAAATATACGAAGACGCTAAACAAAATACGGCTATAGAGGTTGGAAGCGGCTTTACATTTACTTTTATCTTCAATGATATAAATAAAACTTATATGGCTTTTGCCGACAGCAAGCTTATTTCAAGTGGTTCGTCGCTTGCAATTACACCTGAGAGCTTTAAATTTGATACTAATTTGTCAAGGCTTTACATAGGCTCTGCACGCCAAAAGGCTCCTTATGTTACAAAAAGAGAAATTAATGGTACTCCAATTTCCGGAAAAGAAATAAAAGCTGATGCTGAGTTTATATCCGAAAATGGCGATAATATAACATCAAATCAGATTTCATGGTATGTTGACGGAAGCTTTGTTTCAAATGGATTAAGCTTTACTGTTCCCGAAAACTCCGAGGGTAAAGAAATATACTATACAATTTCAGCATCAAATGCATACGGCACAACAAACGATGTAATAAGCAAAAAGCAAAATGTTAAAAAATTTTTTGAAGCTCAGTACTTATCTGATGCAGTAAGTATTTGGGTAAATAATATCTGGGATACATCAAAAGATGTAATAGCTTATTTAAGCTTATATAATACAGATAAGTGTGTAAATATTCTTGCAAGAAAAATAAGTGTTGATGTTCCATTTTCGTCCGATGCAATTTCCGTTCCGTCATCGCAGCCATTTGACAGGATTGATGTAATTTTAACCGATGCACAAAATCATGCCCCCTTAAGTACACCATTTACGGTTTACGGCAGCGCGCAGACTATAAACGGACAGCTTGCCGCAGTGTATATGTTAAATCCATCTGATACATCAGATGTTCTTTCAAAATTTCAGTCATCCTATAATATGAGCAATCTTGAAGCTGCGGTAGATTCTGCCGGTGATAGCATATCTTCTGTGCTTTGCAATATTTGTATTTTAAAGCCAAAAGCAGACGGCACAGTTGACTATCCCTATACACCTGAAGTATCAGGTCTTTACAATGTGGTTGTTGTAAAAGAAGACGGCACAGCGGTAGTAAGCGATAAATACATAAATCCATCTGAAATCCTTACATTAAACGGTGCATCAAATCTTTCTGATATAAGGGTAGAGCCTGTTGTAAAGGCCTTAACAGGAAGAGAAGACATCGTAATTAATTCTGCAATAGATGTTTATTCATCTGTTGCAGACAAATCCAATGTAATAAAGCTTGCAAACGGAGATATAAATTCTGTTATTGCATCTATATACCTTGCAAAATCAGCAGAGGATGCAAAAGCGAATACATCAACAATAAACAGCGTAAAATCCGAGCTTGGTCTTCTTGGAAAGGACACTCTTGCAATAGAGCTTCTGTGCAAAAATGCAAGCTATACAGAACCTGTACAAAAGGCTATTTCTTCAGGTTTTACAAATATTGATACCTATCTTGCTAACTTAAAAACAGCGTCGATACTTTGCGGTGTGAAAAATGTTGTAAATGATAAAGATGCAAAGATATTTCTTCAGCATATTTCAAATCAAAAATACAATCAGGCAGATGAAACTGGAAAAAACAAAATTGCAAATGCAGTATACGGTAAAACATACTCAAGTATAGGAGAACTTTCATCTGCTGTAAATGCAGTTACACTTACACCTGATATAAATAATAATCAGCAGGGCAGTAAGCCTGTAAATAACAATCAGAGTGTATTTGCAGGCTCTTTTTCCGATATAAGCCCATCACCTTCAAACAAAACAGAAACCACACCCAAATATGTCTACACCGATGTATCAGATTCTCACTGGGCATTTAATTCAATTCTTTATCTTTCTCAAAAAGGTATAGTAAACGGATACGAGGGCTCTTTTTATCCTGATAAGTTTGTTACAAGAGCAGAATTTGTAAAGATGCTCTGCACTGCATTCAGCCTTGAAGCTGCAACAGGGGATTTGTTTGAAGATGTCAGTGAAAACGATTGGTTTGCTCCTTATGTATCTGCTGCAAAAGAGGCAGCTCTTGTATCGGGTGATGGAAAATATTTTAATCCAAATTCCCAAATAACCCGTCAGGATGCTGCGGTTATGGTGTATCGCTTTGCAAATTATTCAGGTATAAACCTTTCCGGAAAAGGAACAGACTTTGCCGATGATACTGAAATTTCAGATTATGCAAAGGAAGCTGTTTATGCAATGAATTTCAGCGGTATCATAAATGGAATGGGCAATGGAATTTTTGCTCCCCGGAACACCGCCACAAGAGCACAGGCGGCACAGATGATATTTAAAATGTTAGAAAAAGGAGGAAAATAATATGAGTTTTAAAAGAGCCTTATCCCTGTTAGTAAGCATAATAATGATACTTGGTATTTTTCCTTCTTTTGTATCCTATGCTGATTTCGAACCATCCGAATACGGAAACGAGGTTTACTTTTTAAGAGATTTAGGACTTGTAGATGAAAAACATATATCAACTGACGGACTTTCCAAAAGAATAACAAGGGGTGAATTTGCAAGTCTGGTAGTTTCAATTATGGGGCTTAGTGAGGAAGCTTCGGTTATGAGCTACACAGAAAAGTTTACTGATGTAAAATCAGACCACCCGTATTGCAAAGACATTCTTTTTGCTACAAATATGGGCTTATTCGGCGGTGTATCCAATACCGAATTTGCTCCTGATGAACCTGTGTATATGTATCAGGCAATAAAGGTAGCAGTCTGTATGGCAGGCTACAGTTTGCATGCCGAAAATTATGGCGGTTATCCGGATGGTTATCTTAAAGTAGCAAACGATTTGGATATTCTTGAAAATGTTTCTGTCAATAACATAAGCGGAGCACTTCGCGGAGAAATATATGTTTTAATGTATAACACTGTCAATACAGATATGGCAATTGCATCGGAATTTGGCGATTCTCTCGGCTTTATAACTCAGGAGGGAAGAAACATTTTAAGTGAGTATCACAACATATACAAATCCGAGGGTGTTTTTGAAGCAGATTATAATACAGCCATAAGCGGAAAGGTAACCGATGCTCCCGATAAGGTGCGTATAAACGGTATAGATTGCTATGTAACAAATGATAAGTATCTTTCGATGCTTGGCAGAAATCTTGTGTTTTATTATAAGTCAGAAAATAAACTGAACACTCTTTTGGCTGCTTATGATAACGAGAATACACAGGTCATATTAAATTGTGACAGTTCCCTTTCTTTTAACTATCTTGGCGGATACTATGAATACTTTGGTCAAAAGGAGCAAAAATTTAACATAGGAAAAGAATACATCGCCATATATAACGGTGAGCTTATAGATGGCTCAGAAGAAGCTCTTATGCTCCCTTCTCAGGGCAGAGTAATCCTTATTGAAAATAACGGTGACAGAATATATGATGTGGTCATTATTGAAGAATACTATAACCTTGTTGTATATTCCTATGATACCTATACAGAAGTGATTTCCGACATTGCCGTAAAAACAGGGGATTTCAGCCGGAATATAAAACTCTCCGACTATGATAATGTTATTATGACAGATAAAATGGGCAATGATATTTCGCCCTCATCGCTTAAAAGCAATAATATTATATCAGTATATAAAAACAGACAGAACTATCTTATAAGACTTGTTGTTTCCGATGATTTTTTCTCCGGGAAAATAACTGAAAAAAGCGGTGATGGAAAAATCACTGTATCAGGAGGCAAATACACACTTTCCGATGATCTTCGATTTAATGAATTGTTGCTTAATTTTTCAGATGAATATCTTTTTTACACAGATTGTTTTGGAAAGATTACCTATGTAACTGTTAAGTCAGACTCTGAGCTTGGATATATAGTAGATGCCAAAAACGGAAGCGGTCTTGACGCAGGATGCTTTTTAAAGATATTTACTTCCGACGAAGAAATGAATGTGTACGAGCTTGCAGATAAGGTTACAGTAGAAAAAGGCCCTGCAAATTCATTGGTCTGCACGCCTGATGAAGTAAAAACCTTAATGGATACCGACAAAAGAGCACTTTATCTCTTTGAAAAAAACAAGGACGGACAGATTAAGAAGATTATATATCCATACGAAATAAATACACAGAGTGAATTTGAAAATATGCCTGTGTATCCTATCTTTAAGCTTAACTATCTTCTTACTGCATGGCCTGATGCTACCATAAAAGACGGAAAGGTTCAGTATATAGAGCTTCAACACGGATTTGGCGGATGGCTCTCAATGCCCGAGGCGGCATTTACCTTTGATGTGCCCATACTTTCAAATACCAATCCGTCTGATGACTATTATACAGTAACACCAATAAGCGAATATGACGAAAATACAAAATTTGTTTTAAACAAAACCCCCAGCGGTGCAGCTGAAGAAATAGAAATATATTCTTTAAATTACGATAGCTTTCTTGCGGATATTCTTGTCCATTATGTTGACAGTGTAGATACAAATGTTATAAACGAAGCTACCATGCCGGCTCTTGTTACGCAGATTACACAAGGTATAGATGAAAAAACCGGTGATATTGTTCATAAGCTTAAGCTAAGGTGGCAGCATAAAGAAAAGACTTTTTATATTGACGATGCCGCTATTTTGGAACGCAGGGAATTCAGTCAGCGAAAAATCGCGTCAAATCTCCCATCACTTGCTCCAAATAAGCAAAAAATTGCTGTAGGAGATATCATTACCTATCAGCATAATACATACACCGACAGAATAACCGCCGTAGCTCTGCTCTACGATCTTGAAAATGACAAGGTTTCATATTCAGAACCGGGCTATGATGTTCTCTTAAGGTTTGAGATGGCAACAGTAAAAAGAGTAGATAACGGCTATCTTGAGCTTGAGTCAAGCCACGGAATTGAGCGTTGCTATCTGGGACCCACAAAAATAATTGTATATGATAAAACCTTTGATAAAGCATACACCGGTACAACTGCCGACTTGTCTGTTGGAGACAAAATAGGAGTATACTTTAAGTGGACTCAGAATTTAAGCACCATTATTTATAAAGAAAGGTAGGTTAAAATGATTAAAAGAATAATTTCGTTTATTGTATGTCTGGCAATATTTTCGTCTTACCTTTGCATAAATGCTTCAGCGCAGAGCAATACGGTTGTTGATTTGATAAATCTAAATGTAATATCCAAAACCGGACTTCCTGCATCAACAGAAGTTTATAAATCAGGCTCATACACAATGAAATGGGGAGATAGCGATATATACCGTGACATATCTCTTTCGGTTTCAAAAAAAGATTTGTCAGATGGATATCTTGAAACATGGATTTATTCCACACATCCCTCGGGTATGGAAATAAATCTTGGGCTTATTTCCGAAAATTCTTTCACACAATGTGTTGATTACTATATAGCTCCCATAAAGATAAATTGGCAAGGTTGGAAGCTGATATCGTTAAAAACCGGTAATGATGGGGACTTTGAAAAGGTAAATTCACCACAGGGCTTTGATAATATAGATGAGATAAGACTTTTTAGCTCTTATGGCGGCAATACTCCCATATACGGAACAAATCTTTATTTTGATAAGATTGTATTTAATAAAGAAAAAAGCTCTCAGGCAGAAGCCGATTTGGAAGCACCCGAACGAACCTTTGTTATTGCTGATTTTTCAAAGCCGGCAAATGTTGCAGCTTCAGGCTTTCCTTCATCAAAAGAAATAACACTTTCAGGCAGCTGTACTCTTAAATGGGCAGCACCAAATCTTCACAGTGCTCCCAAATTAGTTCTTCCCATAACAGACTGGTCCGATTATGGATATATGTCAATAGATATGTATTCCGAAAAAGCAACAAATTCCACATTTTCGGCAATAATCTTTTCTGAAAATCCGGAAACAAACGGTGATGACTACTTTAAAGCTACCATTAATATTAACTGGACCGGTTGGAAAAGATTGACCTTTGGTATGGGAAGCTATGATGGAGGGTTTACAACAGCAAAGACTCCTCTTGGCTGGGACAAAATAACCGGATTTACCTGGTGGAATAACTTCAGTAATATTGAAGTTGATCCCGAAACTGTTGTGTATGTAGATAAAATATGGCTTGGCGGAACACCAAGCACTCTTGAATATAATCCGGAAAAAGACTTTATTCTGGATTCAAAGACAGAAATTAATTTTAAAGACATAACAGCAGATGTAGTAAATAAAAATCCTGATAAAAAGCATCCAAGACTTCTTCTTTCCGATGAGGATTTTGAAAGACTCAAAGCTCAAAAGGAAACAGATCAATTTTTGAAAAAAACATATGCAAACATATTTAGTGAAGCTAAAAAAGCTTTGGAGGCTGCAGATTCAAAATACATAAGCGAGGGCGGACATCTTCCACGCACAGAAGCCTATATGCTTCCCACGCTTGCTCTTGTGTACCGACTTAGTGATGACGATGAATTAAAGACACAAATCAAAGAGCGAATGCTCAGGGCAATGAGGGTTGTCGCTGAGTGGAAAAGCTGGGGGACATACAGCATGCTTGATGTAGGAGATTTCAATACCGGTTTTTCGCTTGCGTATGACTGGATGTATGACGAGTGGACAGAAGATGAAAAACGGATGATGAGAAATGCAATGGTCAAAAATTCATTTGTCCCCACACTTTCGCATTTGAGAGGCAGAAGTCATTTTGCAGCAGAAGAAAACAACTGGAATCAGGTAATAAATTCCGGTCTTGGAATGGCAGCACTTGTAATGTGTGATGAGCCGGGCTACCAAGGACTTTGTAATGAAGTTATAAACAGGACTTTTGATATTCTTCCAAGAGCACTTGATACCTTTGCCCCCGACGGAGTATCACTTGAAGGTCCAAACTACTGGTCTTATGCAAGCCAGAGATTTTTCAAATATGTTTATTGTCTTATGACAGCTGCAGGCAGCGACTACGGATTATCCGAATATCCCGGTATGTCAAACACGGGAAACTTCATAACTGCAATGAACGGACCTGTTGCTGCGTTTAACTACGGTGACGGAGATATAAAACCGGTATCAGATCCGTGTATGCACCTTATATCAAGAATATATAACAAACCGGAGTTTTCATCTTATCGTATTCAGGAAAAGCCTGACGGCGGTGACTGGAAAGATTTTGTTATGTACACTTCAGATTATGTTGCTGGTGACTACCGCACATCGCTTACACTCGATAGCTATTTCCGAGGTACAGTAAGCCTTGTTTCAAGCCGAAGCTCATGGTACGATGACAGTGCAAACTATCTTGCCTATAAGGGCGGCTACAATCAGGCAAGCCACGGAGATTTGGATATGGGAACATTTGTTTTTGATTCAATGGGAACCCGCTGGATAACCGATATGGGAGCAGAGGAATACTCACTTGCCGGATATTTTGATTTTCTTCCGGGCGAGGGCAGATGGAAATACTATCGCAAAAGAGCAGAAGGCCACAATACTCTGGTTATTAATCCTGATATAAATGAAGACCAGAACCCTCTTGCAAAAGGAGAAATATATAAATTTGAAAAAACAGATTCTGCAAATTACGGTCTTATAAATCTTACGGAATGTTATCTGGATGATGCCGATGAGGTAATAAGAGGCTTTGCTTTTATAAATAACAAAAGTCAGGTAATTGTACAGGATGAAATTAAATCAACAAAGCCGATTGAGCTTTATTCATTTTTCCATACAACAGCAAATATCGAGCTTAAAAACAGCAAAACAGCAATATTTTCTGTGAACGGCAAAAAAATGAGAGCTGACTTGGTATCTCAATCCGGAAGCTTTGAGGTAATGGATGCAAAACCGCTTTCCACATCTCCCGAGGCTCCTGCAGGTGCAAACGCAAACTCTTCATTCAGAAAGCTTGCAGTTCACCTTAAAAATGTAAAAAATCCAACAGTATCTGTTGTTTTGACTCCTCTTGCAGGCAACAGTGAAGATGTTTCTCTTCCCCTGTTTCTTCCACATAGCGAGTGGGATACATATCTTAATGAAAGCGTAAGCATAAATACACTTTCATTAGATGGAATACCCCTTGACGGATTTAATAAAAACAACCTCAATTATAATGTTTCTACAGGAGAGATTGGCGTAATTTCAGCTACTGCCGATGACAATGTTTCTCTTACTATAAATCAGGCAGAAAGCAAGGATGATATAGCTACAATACTTGCAACAAACACCAAAACAAATTCCTCTGTTACATATTCTGTAAGCTTTAATGAAAAAACAGTTGGAGTATCTGCACAAAATATTCTAAAGCATGATATAAAAGCTGTTGAAGCAAGTTCTGTTCCCGAAGTGCAAAATCCACCTGAAAGTACCTTTGACGGCGACATAAATACCCGCTGGAGCTCTGAAGGCGAACAGTGGATACAGTGGGATCTTGGAGAGGTAAAAGATTTAGACAAGGTAATGCTTGCATTTATGAGCGGTAATATACGTTCTCAGTTTATGAAGCTTGAAATTTCCGAAGATGGAATAAACTACAAAGAAGTCTTTAACGGTCAGGCAAGCGGTGAAACTCTTGATCTCGAAACCTTCAGCTTCCCAAAATGCAAGGGACGCTATATCCGCTTTACAGGTAACGGCACAACTTCCGGTACATGGAATTCCATAACAGAATTTGTTGCTCCTATTGCAAACAAAGAATTTACAGACTCTCAAAATCACTGGGCAAGTGACTATATAAGCTATATGTCAGCTCTTGGACTCGTAAACGGAGTATCAGAAGATAGATACGAACCCGACAAAACGATTACAATTGCCGAATACATAACAATGATACTTCGTATATCGGGAATCGGCAGTGTGCAATACAGAGGCTCTCTTTCAGATGTAAATGAAAGTGACTGGTTCAGCGGCAATATTCAGGCGGCGATAGATTCCGGTTTTATCCCTGAAGAGATGCTTTCGGGAAATTCCATAAGACCAAATGAAGAAATAAGCCGTGAAGAAATGTGTGCAATTGCAGTAAAATTTTATGAGAGCTATACAAATCTTAAGGTCAAAACCTACGGTCTTTCAAAGTTTGAGGATGAAAAAGAAATTAATCAGGCATACAAAATGCTCATAGATAAAGCGATTACACTAAGACTTATAAAGGGGACAGATGAAACACATATTTCACCAAAGCTTTCTTCAACAAGAGCACAGGCTACGGTAATAATGAAAAGATTATTAATAATGATTTCTTAATAAAAGGAGGATACAAACAATGAAAAAATTTATAAGAATTTTTTCTTTAATCACAGCTCTGCTTGTACTTGCAACTGCGTTTTCCGGATGTGGAAAAAAAGAGGTATCTCTAACCGGTGACAGCTATTCCTATTGGGTTGTTCTTGACGAAAACTTTGCACAGACTATGGAGTCGGCAAGCGAGCATGCCTTTTATCAGGCAGTAACCAAAGCAACCGGAATAGATGTTGAATTTATTCATCCTGCAAGAGGAATAACAAATGTTGAAGCATTTCAGGTTCTTCTTGCGTCAACTGAAATGCCCGATATGATAGAATTTCCCTGGGGAGGAACAGGCTATGCCGGTGGTCCCGATCAGGCAATAAAAGATGGCGTGATAATTGCCCTTAATGATTATCTTGAAGAATATGCACCAAATTACTACAACTATATGGAAGGCGACATAGCCAAAGAAAAGGATTATATTTATCGAAAGTCTGCTCTTTCCGATGAAGGTAACTACTATGGCTTCAGATGCATAAACATCGGTTCCTATGGATGCTTTGACGGTCTTTATGTAAGAAAAGATCTTCTTGATAAATGGGAGATAGACATTCCTGAAACTATTGACGACTGGGAAAATGTTTTTGCAACGGCCAAAGAAAACGGAGTTAAGTATCCTCTTACCGGAAAAACAAATATTTTAAATATTATGGGAAGCAAAGACCTTTTCAATACAGCATGGGGTGTAGGGCAGAAATTCTATCTTGAAGGTGACAAGGTCAAATTCGGACCTTTTGAAAAAGGCTATAAAGAATATGTTGAAAAAATGGCTGAATGGATGAAAAAGGGCTACATAGACCCTGACTATATAACAAATGATGATAATGCGGTAGATTCATATCTTGTAAATGGGGATTCGATTGCATCTGTTGGATTTATCGGTTCAGCACTTGGCAAGCTTCTTCCTGCTCTTAAGGAGCGTCATCCCGAATATGTGATTGCAGCATGTCCCATGCCTGTTATGAAAAAAGGAGATGCTCCAAAATTCCAGACACTCGTCGCTCCCACATCAGACAGAACTATAGCCATAACAACACAATGTGGTGAGGAAAATGAACAGAGATATAAAGAAGCTATAATGTGGTGCGACTATATGTATACCGATGAAGCTATGATATTAAAGCTTTTCGGTGTAGAAAATGACACATACACTATTAAAGAAGATGAAGATGGCAATAAACACTATGTGTACACAGACAAGGTTGTAAAAAACTATTCCGATATAGGTGCAAGTAATATTACAGGCGGACTCTATCACTATACTATCCCATCTACCCATCCAAGCTTTTGCGAGCATGATGACTATTATCAAGGCTACTATACCTATGATGAACAGAAAAATGCTCTTAATGTTTGGAATGAGCACATAGACGAAGCTCAGAAATATATGCTTCCTGCACTCTCCTATACAGGTGAAGAGGCAGCTGAAATTGCAAATATAACATCTAAGGCAAATGCTGATTTCACAGCCACTATATCAAACATAATTCTTGGAAAAGAAAAAATAGATAAATATGATGATGCTGTGAAAAAGATGAAAGATGCAGGCTATGATAAGTATCTTGAAATACAACAGGCGGCTTATAATAGATATATTGCAAAATAATAATCTTAAAATCTCTTGACAAAACTACTGATTATGCATATAATAGTTACGAGTAAGAGGGAGTAGCTTCCATCATTTCGGATGTTTGGTGTATCGTCAGAACGATTTTTAAAATCCGTACACTATGTAATTAGCAAGACTTTTACCGCGTAAAAAAGCGGTAAAAGTCTTGTTTTTTGTCTGCTTCCCAAATTTGTAAAGGAGAGTAATTTGTATGTTAATTCCAATTCTTTTATTAGCTCTTGGCTTTGTCCTTCTTATTAAAGGGGGCGACTGGTTCGTTGACGGTGCATCAGGTATTGCCCGTCGTTTTCATCTTCCCGAAATCCTAATCGGTGCCACAGTTGTTTCAATAGGAACCACCCTTCCCGAGGTTATGGTTTCTGCAGGTGCAGCCCTTCAGGGAAGCGGCTCTATCGCCTATGGAAATGCAATAGGCTCCATAATCTGCAACACAGCCCTTATTGCGGCATTGACAGTATCCATAAAACCTGGCAGAGCCGATAGAAAAAGCATGATTATTCCTGTGGCTTTCTTTTTTGTTTCTGCTTTTTTATATTGCTTTATAGCCTATGCATTCGGAAGATTTTCACGCCTTTGCGGATTTGCCCTTCTTGCAATTTTTGTCATATATATGATTTCCAATGTTTTAAGTATGAAAAAAAGCTCTGCCCAGGAGGCTCAGGCATCCGGTGATGAAGGTGAAATTCAGGGCGGAAGCTTTCTTAAAGATATAGTTCTTCTTGTTATAGGTGCTGTTTTAATTGCTTTTGGTGCAGATTTCCTTGTTGACAATGCAATCATAATTGCAGAAAAATGTGGTGTTTCCGAAAAGGTTATCGGTCTTACCATCGTTGCTCTCGGAACCTCACTCCCTGAGCTTGTAACAGCCATCACATCCCTTATAAAAGGTCATGGCTCACTTTCTCTTGGAAATATCATCGGTGCCAATATCTTTAACCTCGTGCTTGTAAGCGGTGCTGCAGTTGCCATAAATCCATTCGACCTTCCTGTGTCAGGCCTTGTTGCAGGAATAAATTCATCGCTTGTTATCGATATTCCCGTTATGCTTCTGGTAATGAGCATTCTCACAATTCCCACCCTTATAAAGCAAAAGCTTTCCCGCTGGCAGGGAATAGTCCTTTTAGGAATTTATGCTTTGTTCTGCATATTGCAGTTTGCAATATAAAATAATTAAAAGAGGTGCGTTATGAGTTTTTTACTTGAAAGCTTTATGGCAGTAACCTGGCAGCAAGGCGTTATGTATATTGTCGGATTAATTCTTATCTACCTTGCAATCAAAAAAGAATATGAACCATCCCTTCTTCTTCCTATGGGCTTTGGTGCAATCCTTGTTAACCTTCCCTTCTCCGGTGTTCTCAATCAGACAATCGAAGGAATAGGCGAGGTTCAGGGTATCATAGAATGGCTCTATGAAATCGGTATCGGTGCTTCAGAGGCAATGCCCCTTCTTCTTTTTATAGGCATTGGTGCTATGATAGATTTTGGTCCCCTTCTTTCAAACCCCAAAATGTTTTTATTTGGTGCCGCAGCTCAGTTTGGAATATTCTTCGTTGTTATTGTGGCTGTGCTACTTGGCTTCGATTTAAAAGATGCCGCATCAATCGGTATTATCGGTGCAGCCGATGGCCCAACTTCAATCCTTGTTTCTCAGGTACTTAAATCAAATTATATAGGCCCCATAGCTGTTGCGGCATATTCCTATATGGCTCTTGTGCCTATCATTCAGCCAATGGCAATTAAAGCTGTTACAACCAAAAAGGAAAGACAGATAAGAATGCCCTATAATCCCGGCAATGTTTCCAAATTCTTAAGAATTGCTTTTCCCATAATCGTAACCTTTATTTCGGGATTTATCGCCCCCACATCCGTTTCTCTTGTAGGCTTTTTAATGTTTGGTAACCTTTTAAGAGAGTGTGGAGTTTTAGATTCACTTTCAGAATCAGCACAGAAGGTTCTTGCAAATCTTGTAACCCTTCTTCTTGGTATAACCATTTCCTTCAGCATGGTGGCTGAGCAGTTTGTAAACCTTCAGACTCTTATCATCATGGGCCTTGGTCTTGTTGCTTTTGTGTTTGATTCAATTGCAGGCGTGTTCTTTGCAAAATTCTTAAATCTCTTCACCAAAAATAAAATAAACCCAATGGTTGGTGCAGCAGGTATTTCCGCATTCCCAATGTCAGCCCGCGTAATCCAGAAAATGGGTCAGAAAGAAGATTCTCAGAACTTCCTTCTTATGCACGCAGTTGGTGCAAATGTTTCCGGACAGATTGCATCAGTTCTTGCCGGCGGTATGATATTAAACCTTATCCCACAGCTTTTAAAGTAATCGGAGGTTAAAATTATGAATTATGCAGATTTAATGGCATCATTTAAACTTATGGGCCAGAGTATGCTTGCTATATTTATCGTTATGGCGGCAATAGCTTTTATAGTATATTTATTCACTAAATTTTCAAAATAAAAACAATCCCCAAAAAGTCCTGATAACTTTTTGGGGATTGTTTTTATCCTATTAATTTTTTATTTATATTTTGCATCTTTTCGTCAGTTTCGGCAATAATTTCAGCACAGTTCTTAAGTTCTTTTTCAAGCTCTTCAATATTTTCAATATTTCTTTTGTATTTCATTTTGTGTTCAAGGCTTGCCCAGAAATCCATTGCAATTGTTCTTAATTGCACCTCAACTCTCATATTCTGCTTTCTTTGAGCAAAAAACACAGGAACCTCAATTATCATATGATAGCTTCTATAGCCATTGGGTTTTGGGTTTTTAATATAATCCTTAACCTCAATAACATTAACATCATCCTGCCTTGAAAACATCTCGGCAACCTCATATATGTCGTCAATAAATGAGCATATAACCCTTACCCCTGCCACATCATTCAGATTGGAAAGAATAGATTCCATGTTGAGCGAGAATCCTTTTCTTTTCAGTTTCTCCATGATGCTTGCAGGTTTTTTTATTCTTGATTTTATCATTTCAATAGGGTTTCTTTTATAAGTAACAGAAAAATCGTCATTCAAAACTTCAAACTTTGTTCTTACTTCTCTTATCGCACAGTTATACATCATCATAAATTCCTGAAATCCCTTGAACATATCCTGCATTTCGTCAAGGTGATCTGATGAAACGATGCTGTGAGCCAAAAGAGTTTTAGATAAATCCTTTTCCATATCTATCATTTTAAAACACCTCTTTTCAATTTGATTTTATCACAAAATGATGCAAAAATAAAGCATATTTTAAAAGATTTACATAATGTTAATCAATTGTTAATAATTACTGTCCTTGTTATAGTACATCAGATATGCTATAAATATATTAAAGGAAAAATAAATACAACTCCATTTTCTTGTTACTCTTGAAAAAAAACTAATTTTGTGATACTATATTTATATATGTCTTAATTTACGAAAAGAGTATGATATATGGAAGTTTATCTTGATAACAGCGCCACAACAAAGCCATATGATGAAGCAGTAAAAGTGATGGGAGATGTTATGTCTGCAACCTACGGTAATCCCTCTTCTCTTCACCGCATGGGAAAATATGCCCAGGACCTTCTTGAAAAAAGCAGAGAAACCCTAGCTAAATCTATCGGGGCAGCTCCGGGTGAATTTTATTTTACCTCCGGCGGCACCGAAAGCAATAACCTTTCAATAATAGGCTGTGCTATGGCAAATAAAAGAGAAGGAAACCGCATAATAACCCAGCCCACAGAGCATGCCGCAGTTCTGGAACCCTTTAAGTTTTTGGAATCCCAGGGCTTTGAGGTTTGCTATGTTCCTGTTGATGGCTCAGGCTTTCCCGATGTGGATGCTTTAAAAAGCTTAATAAATGAAAAGACCATCCTTCTTAGCTTTATGCTTGTCAATAATGAAAATGGTGCCATATTTCCAATAGATGAAATAGCATCTCTCCCAAGGGGAAAGGCTAAGCTTCATGTTGATGCAGTTCAGGGCTACGGAAAGCTACCTTTAAATGTTAAAAAACAAAATATAGATATGCTGAGCATTTCTTCTCATAAAATCCATGGTCCAAACGGAATAGGCGGGTTGTATGTTAAAAACGGAGTTAAAATAAACCCCATAGTCTATGGAGGCTCTCAGGAAAGGGGCCTTCGCTCAGGCACGGAAAATATAGCTTCGGCGGCATCCTTTGCAAAGGCATGCGAAATTAAAATATCGAAAATGGATAGCGACGCTGAAAAAATGCAGCTTCTAAAATCAAGGCTCAAAGAAAAGCTTATGGAAAAAATAGAAAATGTTGTTGTAAATTCTCCTGAAAATTCAGTTTGCAGCATTTTAAATCTTTCCTTTCCCGGAGTTAAAAGCGAAGTGCTTTTGCATGTTTTAGAATCAAAGGGCATCTATGTTTCCACAGGCTCCGCCTGCAATTCAAGAAAGAAGAAATACAGCTATGTTTTAAAAGAAATGAATTTAAAAGATAACATCATCGACAGCGCTGTGAGATTTTCCTTTTCATCGTTTAATACGATTGAAGAAATAGACTACACAGCCGATGTTCTTGCAAAAGAAATACCCATTTTAAGAAAAATAATGAAATAGGAGATATAAATGAACAGATTAGTTCTTGTCCGCTACGGCGAAATAATTTTAAAAGGCTTAAATCGCCCTGTCTTTGAAGATTTGCTTGTTAAAAATATAAAGCAGGCGTTAAAAGATGAATGTGAATTGAAAATATATAAAGCTCAGGCAACAATCTATATTGAGCCAAAAGACGATAGCTGCACAGAGTCTATAGTTGAAAAGCTGAAAAAGGTTTTCGGCATAGTGTCAATCGTTGTGGCATATCCGGCAGAAAAGAATATGGACGATGTTGAAAAGCAGATAGTTAATAATTTTGCAAACGAATTAAAATCTGCAAAAACATTTAAAGTAATAGCAAAAAGAGCCGATAAAAAATTCCATATGCAGTCTCCCGAAATCTGCGAGGAAATCGGCGGCAGAATTTTAGAAGCTTTTCCGAATTTAAGTGTTGATGTTAAAAACCCCGAAATAAATGTTTATGTTGAAATAAGAGAGCATGGCTTTGTTCACCTTGACAAAATCCAGGGTGCAGGCGGAATGCCCTCAGGCTCCAATGGAAGGGCAATGCTTCTTTTGTCAGGGGGAATTGACAGTCCTGTGGCAGGCTATATGATAGGCAAAAGGGGAGTGTATATGGAGGCTGTCCACTTTTTCAGCTATCCCTACACAAGCGACAGAGCCAAAGATAAGGTCTTAAAGCTTGCTTCCATCATTTCATCCTATACAGGAAGCTTAAAGGTGCATATTGTTCCCTTTACCGATATTCAGCTTGAAATAAGAGATAAATGCCCTGAAGAACATTTAACCCTTGTTATGCGCCGCTTTATGATGGCAATAGCCGAAAGAATAGCCATAAAAAGAGGTTGTCAGGCTCTTATAACAGGCGAGAGCATAGGTCAGGTGGCAAGCCAGACAATGTCTGCCTTAGCTGTAACCGATGATGCAGTTAATATCCCTGTTTTCCGACCACTCATAGGAATGGATAAGGAAGAAATCGTTGAAATTTCAAGAAAGATAGATACCTTCGAAACCTCAATCCTTCCATATGAAGATTGCTGCACAGTCTTCACTCCACGACATCCCACCACCAAGCCTAAAATTGAAAGAATTGTTTTCTCTCAGGAAAAGCTTGATATTGAAAGACTCATAAATGAAGCTGTGGAAGGTACTGAAACTATAGATGTGTGAAAAAATGAAAGAAATAATATCTTCAATAGATGAATTAAAAATAAAGCTATATAATGCTTTAAGCAAAAAAAATCTCACGCTTTCCACCGCAGAAAGCTGCACCGGAGGTATGATAGGCGCCTCCATAACCTCAATCCCCGGTATTTCATCCTACTATGGCTATGGCTTTGTTACCTATAGCAATGAAGCAAAGCAAAAGCTTATAGGGGTAAGGGGTGAAACCCTGGAAAAGCACGGTGCTGTTAGTGCCGAAACTGCTCTTGAAATGGCGGAAGGTACCCTCAAGGTGTCGGGAGCCGATATAGCAGTTTCCGTAACAGGCATAGCAGGCCCCGGCGGCGGAAGTGAAAAAAAGCCTGTGGGCCTTGTGTATCTTGGATATGCACAAAAAGAAAAAAGACTTTTTAAAAAGCTCAATCTTTCAGGCGACAGAGATGCAGTAAGGCTTTTAACAGTTAAAAATGTATTGGAATTAATAGTAAAACAGCTTGAAAATAAATAGAAGAGGTGATAATAATGGCAGGAAAAGGAAAAATTGTTGTAGAACCAAATAACGACAGAGCTCAGGCTCTTGCCGCAGCTCTTGCCCAAATTGAAAAAACATATGGCGAAGGCTCTGTTATGCGCCTTGGAAATGCCCCATCAATTCAGGTTGAGGTTATTCCAACAGGCTCTCTTAGCCTAGACCTTGCTCTTGGCACAGGCGGTCTTCCCCGAGGCAGAATAGTTGAAATATATGGTCCTGAATCATCGGGTAAAACAACCGTTTCTCTCCATGTTATAGCAGAAGCTCAGAAAAAAGGCGGCGAGGTTGCATTTATTGATGCTGAGCACGCCTTAGACCCAATCTATGCCCAGAAGCTTGGTGTAGATATAGACCGTCTCATCGTTGCTCAGCCCGACACAGGTGAGCAGGCACTTGAGATTGCCGAAGCTCTTGCAAGAAGCGGCGCCATAGATGTTATAGTTGTGGATTCAGTTGCAGCTCTTGTTCCAAAGGCAGAAATCGCAGGTGTAATGGGTGATTCCCATGTTGGTCTCCATGCCCGTCTTATGAGCCAGGCACTAAGAAAGCTCACAAGTGTTATCCATAAATCCAACACAGTTGCCATCTTTATCAATCAGCTTCGTGAAAAGGTTGGCGTTATGTATGGTAACCCCGAGGTTACAACAGGCGGACGAGCTCTCAAATTCTATTCATCTGTGAGAATAGATGTAAGAAAAATAGAAGCAATAAAAGATGGCTCCAATATAATCGGCAACAGAACAAGAGCAAAGGTTGTTAAAAACAAGCTTGCTCCTCCATTCAAAGAGGCTGAATTCGACATTATGTTTGGCGAAGGCATCTCCCGTGAAGGAAATATCCTCGACATCGCTGTTCAGTATGACATCATCCAGAAGGGCGGAGCCTGGTATTCCTATAATGGAGAGCATATCGGTCAGGGTAGAGACAAAACCAAAGAGTATATGCGTCAGAATCCCGAATTTACCGAAAGCGTTTATAATATGATTATAGAAAAAGTTGAGCTTGAAAAGCAGGCAAAAGAGCAGGCTCGAAAAGAAATGGTAAAGTCAAAAACCGAAAATGAAGAGTGAAGATAAGTGAAAATAACAGAAGTTTCTCCTCAAAAAAATAATTCTTTAAGAGTAAATATTTTTGTTGATGGTGCCTATAGCTTCTCCTTTGATGCCGCTGAGGCTGTTCTGAAAGGACTCAAAGAAGGGAAAGAGCTTAGCGAAAAGGAAATTAAAAACCTTTTAATGGATAGCGAATTTTCCAAGGCAAGAGATTATGCCCTGGGAATTTTGTCCCGCAAAAATACCACATCAAAGCTTTTATCCGATAACCTTACCGAAAAAGGCTACAACGAAATAATAGTCGCCGAGGTAATAAATGAGCTTGAGTCTCTTGGCTATATCGACGATGAAAGCTTTGCTCAGATGTTTTTTGAATATTGCCTTGAAAAAATGTGGGGCAAAAAGAAAATCCACTATGAGATGGCTCAGAAGGGCATCCCCGAAAGCATCATCGAAGAGGTGTTATCATCCTATAGCATCGATGAAGCTGTCTGCAATATGTCTGTGTATATAACCGAAAGATATAATGCCGATGAATTAAAGGATGCAAAAATAAAAGCTAAAATAACCCGCCATTTTGCATCACGCGGTTTTGGATTTTCAGAAATATCATCGGCAATAGCCGAGGCAACAAAGGAGATTTCAGATGAATAAAAAAATAGGCTTTATATCCCTTGGCTGTGCTAAAAATTTAACCGACACAGAAACCATGCTGGGCATCCTTTCGGAGGAAGGCTTTGAAATAACAGCTGATGCAGCCGATAGTGATATTATAGTTGTCAACACCTGTGCCTTCATAGATTCCGCCAAGGAAGAATCCATAAATGCCATTCTGGAAATGGCAAATCTTAAAGAAAATAAATGTGAGCTTCTTGTTGTGACAGGCTGTCTTGCCCAAAGATATAAAGAAGAAATTTCCGCATCTCTTCCTGAGGTAGACATTATCCTTGGCACAAATGACTATCCCAGCATAGCCAAAGCCATAAAGGATTTCTATAGCCAAGGTAAAAAAACATCTCTTGTAAGCAGCGAAAACACCCCCGTAGCCTACGACCTTCCAAGAATAAAAAGCACGCCATTTTATAGTGCTTATCTTAAAATTGCCGATGGCTGCGATAATTTCTGCACCTACTGCATAATCCCTAAGCTTCGCGGAAAATTCCGCTCAAGACCAATGGAGAGCATCTTAAATGAAGCAAATAGGCTTGCAGAGGACGGAGTTAAAGAATTAATCCTTGTTGCTCAGGACACAGCCTGCTATGGTAAAGATATTAATCTCACCCTTGCCGCTCTTTTAAAAGAGCTTTCCAAAATAGATGGCATAGAATGGATACGCCTTCAGTATTCTTATCCCGAAAATATCACAGATGAATTAATTGAAGAAATTGCATCAAATAAAAAGATTGTAAAATACCTTGATATGCCTCTTCAGCATGTGAGCGACAATATTTTAAAGCTTATGGGAAGAAAAGGGAGCAAGGATGAAATTGAAAAGCTTATAGACAAATTAAGAAGCAAAATCCCCGGTCTTTCAATAAGAACCTCTCTTATAACAGGTTTCCCCGGAGAAACTCAAAAAGATTTTGAAATTTTAAAGGAATTTTTAAATAAATACAGAATAGACAAAGTGGGAGTATTTCCATATTCCCGTGAAGAAGGAACTGCGGCATATAAATTTGAAAATCAGATAGACGAAGAAATTAAGGAAAGCCGCAGAGATGAGCTGATGAAGCTCCAGATGGGCATATCCCTCCGGTTAAACGAAGAAAAAATCGGCAAAAGGGCATTTTGCTTAATTGAGGGCTATGACGAAGACGAATTTTGCTATGTGGGCAGATGTTCAACCGACACCCCCGATGTGGATGGCACAGCCTTTGTATACAGCGAGGACGAGCTATCTGCAGGCGACATAGTGGAAATAGAAATAATAGACCATTCAGAATACGATGTAGTTGGAAAAACTACCGGACGAAAGGATGAATAAAATGAATTTAGCAAACAAAATCACAATGACAAGAATCTGTATGATACCAATCTTTATGATAGCTTATCTTGTTAATTTTCCCTATCATAACCTTGTGGCTTGTTTAATTTTTGCCCTTGCAGCATTCACCGATGGTGTAGACGGTTATGTAGCAAGAAACTATAAGATGGTAACAGATTTCGGAAAGTTTATCGATCCTTTGGCAGACAAGCTCTTAATTGCCACAGCTCTTATCTGCTTTGTTGAAGAAAACGAAATTGCAGGCTATATGGCAGTGCTTATAATTGCCCGTGAATTTATCGTAACAGGATTAAGAACTGTTGCAATGAGTAAGGGTGTTGTAATAGCTGCAAGTATGACAGGTAAAATCAAAACCGTTATTCAGATTATCGCTGTTATCTGCGTTTTCCTCTTTGGCAACGAACCTGTTTATGGCAATCTCAATATAACATTATTCGGTAATTCCTATACTCCCGGCTACATAGCAATGTTTATTGCAACTATCTACACAATCTATTCCGGAATAGAATACCTTGCAAAGAACAAGGAACTCTTAGCCGATCAATAGAATAATAGAAAATATTTTGAAATCCGCCTTTGAGGGCGGATTTCATTACTTTTTATTTAAATCTGTTGTACATATATTATAAATGTGATATAATTTTACATGAAATTGACTTTAAAGAGGTGTTTGTTTTATGAAAAATAAATTGTCAGAAATCGGCAATAATAATCTTATGGAGAATTATAAGAAAACAAACGATATTTTTGCCGATATGCAGGAATTGATTGAAACAACACAAAAGGCTGCTCACAGAGCTGTTAACACAGTACTTGTTCAACGAAATTGGCTTATTGGGTATAGAATTGCCGAAGAAGAGCTTGGCGATGCTGGTCGTACCGAGAATTATGGTTTAAATATAATGAAGAAATTGTCTGAACGACTGACAAATGCTTACGGAAAAGGTTTTACAAAAACAAATCTTTACAGTTTCTATTCGTTTTATAGGATGTTCCCAAACATTTTCCACTCAGTGAGTGGAAAATCTGTATCATTACTTTCCTGGACACACTATCGTGCACTATTACAGGTACACGATACAGAGGCACGCGAGTGGTATGCAAAAGAAGCTGCAGAACAAACTTGGAGCGTTAGAACACTTCAACGAAACATATCATCACAGTATTATTATCGTTTATTGCAATCTCAAAAGAAAGAACATACAATAAACGAAATGAAAGAAATAACAGAAGAATATCAGGCCGATAAATTAGAATTTATAAAGAATCCTGTTATTGCTGAATTTCTTGGATTAGGAAAAAATTCCGATTTTACAGAAACTGAGCTTGAAAGGAGTATTATTTCAAATCTGCAAAAATTTCTTATGGAAATGGGAAAGGGATATGCTTTTGTTGCAAGACAACAACATATCCAAACTGAAAAAGAGGATTATTTTATCGACCTTGTTTTCTATAACTATATTCTCAAATGCTTTGTTTTAATCGATCTTAAAACAAAGAAAATCACACATCAAGATGTTGGACAAATGGATATGTATATCAGAATGTATGATGAGATGAAACGAAGCGAAGGTGATAATCCTACGATAGGTATTGTTCTTTGCTCTGATACAGATGAAGATATTGCAAAGTATTCAGTAATGCATGGAAATGAACAGCTATTTGCAAGTAAATATAAGCTGTATCTTCCTACTGAAGAGGAATTAAAATCTGAAATTGAAGCCCAAAAAGCTATATTTTATTTGCAGCAGCAGGAAAAAGAAATGGAAGAATAATATGTGTGGTTGATAGCTTTTTGAGCTATTAAGTAAAGTATCATTCGAGGGACTGTATAATTGCAGTCCTTTTTATGTGCATTAGCTATTGTCAAACCTCAAAGAATGTAGGGGACAGTTCTTGCAATGTCCCACATATAAAATATATATTAATTAAAAAGGGAATTTAAGTCCAAAAAGACTTAAATTCCCTTAACTGTTATATATAGAATTTTTTATTCCACAAACTCAAATTTAATTTCATTTCCTTTAACTGTAAACACAACATATGCACAATATTTCTTTGTTTCAATCATTGTGTCTGTTTTGTATTCTTCCACCTGACCTGCAGAAATATATGTCACTCCGCTTTCGAAAAAGACTTCGGGCTTGCTTCCTGAATACACATAAAATATGCTCTTTTTGCCATTTTTAAAAGCTTCTTTAAACATTGCCTTCATTCGTTTCTCTTCTTCCTTGGGAAGCTCATGGGGAGCTTTTTTTGTTATAAAAACAATGTTTTCCGAATCATTTTTCAAATCGCTGTATATTCCTGCCCAATGGGGAGCATTTTTAATCTTTCCGTCGTTTGTGCTTAAGGTAACAAAGCTTGTGCCATCTTTTCTATAGATGCTGTAGTCTTTGGCGGTGGTGGTGTTTTCTTCTGCATTTTCTCCGTAGAAATTATCTGTCACATACGCTTTGTCATATCCGCCAAGAAGCTTCAATCTTTCAAGAGAGTAAAATCTGTTAAGAAGGGTGGTACCTTTTGGCACACTTCCGCTTATTGCAACTGTGTGTCCATCATTTATCCTGCCTTTAAAAAGAGATATTATATCAGCTTCCGTTCCAAAAGGAGCTTTCTTTTCAAATGCTTTGCGGTTTATGCTCACATAGTCTTTCTTTCCGTCATATTCACATTCAATAACTGCCCCTTCGCCATCCTGAGTAATGCTAAGCTTCCCGTTTGTCACCTTAACCTTATCATTGTCCGATTTCCAGCTTATTAATTCAGGGTTTATATCTATTGCATTTCCTTCATCATCATATGCTACTATGCCAATCTCTTTGCTTTCACCTTTTTTAATGCTGATGTCATTATCCAAAATATTTATTGATGAAATTCTGTCTTTGGCATACACATAAAGCCTGCATATCGCGTCATCCGCTGTGGCATAAACTGCATAGCTTCCTGCCTTTTCGGGAGTGAATTTTCCGCCATCTATAGTTTTTCCGTCGGCTGTGTAGTATCTAACATTATTCTTTTCAGGATAAAATTCTATTCCATATTCATCAAAGAAATCAGCACTTAAGTTTATGGTGTCTCCAAGTAAAACCCTTTCCTTGTCAGCTTTAAGTACGCCTGTTTTTGCTTTTGTGCCTTTTTTACCAAAATCCTTTATCCCGATAGCTGTTGAAACAGGTCTTAAATAGCTTGCACCATTTGCCGCCTTATATTCTCCGTCTGGATTTTTTATAACAAAGGTAGAAGAGCCGCCACCGTCAAGATTAATTGCTTTTTCAGCTCCCAGACTTATCATAAGCTGAGCCATTTCGGTTTGGGTTAATCCTCTGCAGTCTGCCTCTCTGCCATCTGTAACAGCAAGAATAAGAGTCTTTCCGTCGGCCTTAATTCCAACAGCGCTTCTTTGGGCATACCCTGTAACATTTCCTGTGAATTTTGCTACCTTGCCTTCGTCAACAAGGAGTGTGTTTCCGCCGGTTGCTTCCTTTATTCCTTCAATATCAGGGGTAAGATTAAATTCTATTTTAACCTCGTCACCAATTTGAAAGTTATCAAAAAATCCATTTACCTCCGGGTTTGTAACAAGCACATACCCTCCCTGAGGAATAGGTGCCGCATCTGATTGAGCCTCTCTTATTTCAACAACTGCATCACTTTTAACAATAAGCTCTTTAAAGCCCTTTCCCCATGATGTGTCTGCCCATTTGTCGGTGAGCATGGTAATTGCTCCGCCCGATGCAGGAACCTTGTTTATCTGATAGATGGGGCAGGAATATCCCTGGGGAGAATAAACAGTTGATGTAAATGAAAAATAATCCATAATAATCTCATTATTTTCAGTCAGCACAATGCTTGCCTGATTGTCAAGAGCAGGAGTTGAAATAAGCTCTCCGTCTTTATAGGTCATTCCAAGCATATTTGTCTGGTTTGAGCCTGTGTTGAAAAAGTCGGCATTAATAGCCACCGTAGCACCTTCATTTTGTGCCATAGACTTAACATTCTCCAGATAGCTGCTTCCTTTTTTTGCTGTCATAACCTTAAATTCTGTGTTTGGATTTTCCAAATCAACATATGCAATATATGCTTTAATCCATGTATTTTTGGTTAAAATATTTTTATATTGAAAATTAATTCCGTCTGCTATGGTTTTGCTGTAGCCTTCTTCATAAAGATACTGAGCTGAAGAAGTAAGAGACATTATGCATATGAGACTGCATAGCATAAATGATAAAAATCTTTTCATAAAATCCATCCTTTCAATGCAATAATAACATATGAAAAAAACATTTAAAAGTAGTTTATTAAAGCTTTAAAAAAAATGTAATATTACCTGTATTTGGTTGACTAAAAATCAGTTAAATGATATAATTGATATAATTATAAGTATGTTATGGAGGAATAGTGTGAATATCCGCTCATTTTCAATAAATTCCCTTTCTGTGATAAGGGGAGCTTTGAATAGGTATAAATTTAGTTCCTGCGGAAAACTTCTTCGCATTGAAAAAAATGTGAGAATATGGAAACAGCGCGGTGAAATCGTTTTGGGTGACAGAGTTCTTCTTCATAGGGGAGTTAAGCTAAGCTGTCTTGGCGGTGAAAATAAAGCCATAATAAAAATCGGCAATTGTTCATATATCGGCGACCGGACGGAAATTCACTCAGGAAACTTAGTGGAAATAGGAAATGGCTGCAATATCTCCTGGAACTGCACCATTCTAGACCGCGACTATCATAAGCTTTGCTCCGATGAAGAAATAATAAAGCCTGTTAAAATCTGCGATAATGTGTGGATAGGTTGCGGCTGCATAATCCTCAAAGGAGTTACAATAGGTGAGGGTGCAGTTGTTGCGGCAGGCTCTGTTGTAACAAAGGATGTTCCTCCCAAAACTTTAGTTGGCGGAAATCCTGCCAGAATCATTAAATCCGATATAACTTGGAAACCCTAACGGTGGTGTTATTTTGAAAAAAACTAATTTTCTTTCTGCCATAGGCTCTGTTATGGTTATTATGATAGCTTCGAGACTATTGGCACTATTTTCGAGTCAGGTTTATATGTCTGTCTTCGGAACTGATAATATCTATATAAATATATATTCCTATGCAATTAATATTCCAAATATAATCTTCACCTGTATAGGCACAGCCCTCTCAACTGTGGTCATTCCCATATATGTGGGCCATAGGGCAACAGGGGAAAATGATAAGGCGAAAAAATTTGCCGATAATATCATTTCCGTATCCCTTGTGCTGACATTTATCCTGGTCATCTTCGGAATTTGCATATCGCCTCTTTTAGTAAATTTTACAGGCTTTTCAAAGGATGCCGATTCAAAAGTGTATGCCACAAAGGCTCTGATGATAGTTATGCCCGTTATGTTCTTTTATGCTCTCAACTATATCTTCCAGGGCATGCTTCAGTCGGAAGGATGCTATAAGCTTCCGGCTTTTGTGAGTGTGCCAAGTTCACTTGTTGTTATATTATATGTGTTTTTACTAAGCGATAGCTTCGGTGTAACAGGGCTTTTATACGCAAGCGTTCTTGGGCTATCCCTGCAGGCTATTATTTTAATTCCGCCTCTCTACAGACAGGGCTATCGCTATAGGGTAAGATTTAAACTAAATGACCCCGACATCATAAATGCCGCAAAAATGGCAGTTCCCGTTCTTGTCGGAGTCGGAGCATATCAGCTCAATATGCTTTTTAATTCAACCATGATTGCCCGCTACGATAAAAGCATGGTAACAATCCTCACCTTTGTTCAGAATATAACAATCCAGATGGTTCTGGCCCTTGTATATTCCATCACAGCTGTTATCTATCCGCGCCTTAGCGAAAGCTATGCTAAGGGCGATACAGCATCCTACAAAGAAACCCTTGGCGGCATATTAAAAAATGTCAGCGTGATTTTAATTCCCCTAACCTTTGGATACATAAGCGTCAGAGAACCCCTTTTAAATCTTCTTGTTGCCTGGGGTAAGGTAAGCCCCGACGCAGTTAAAAAAGCAGAAATCTTTCTTTCCTTTTATGCAATAGGAATTCTTGGCATAGGTCTTAAGGAAATTCTCGACAGAGCCCTTTATTCTGTTAAAAACACAAAAATATCCGCAGTAAACGGATTTTTGATAATGTTTGTAAATATAGCTCTCAGCCTTTTGTTTATGCCCCATATAGGAGCCTTTGGTATTCCTCTTTCTTATTCTCTGGCATCACTTCTGGGTGTTTCCAATCTTTTATTTCAGCTTAAAAGGAAGGTCGGAAGCTATGCAAAAGGTCTTTTAAAGGAAATATTAAAAAGCATCCTTTTATCTGCTCTTATGTGGATTCTTGTTTATTTTCTGCTGGAAGCTTTAAATATTGTTTTTCCGTCAGAAGGTTTTATCGCAAGAATAATAAAACTCGGCGCTCCCGCATTTATCGGAGCTTTGTTCTATCTTATTTCGGCATATTTTTTAAAAATCTCCTTTGTACGGGATTTTGCCGATAAAATATTTAAAAGAGTGAAAAAGGAGGATGCATAAATTGAAAAAAATACTATTTGCCATTTGCTATGCAATGTACTATTTTTTTGCAAGGCATCTTCCCGGCTCAGATGTGCCCTATAGCATGGGTTCAAAAAAAATCCGCAGATTTTTCTGCCGGGGAATTTTTAAGAAAATGGGCAAAAATGTCAACATAGAGCACGGAGTGTTCTTTGGTTCCGGAAGAGAAATCGAAATAGGCAATAATTCCGGCATAGGCACCAACTGCCGCATAGCAGGTCCGCTATCCATCGGCGACGATGTTATGATAGCACCAAATGTCAGCATCTACACCCGCAACCACGAAACAGAGAATATCTATCGTCCCATGCGTCTCCAGACAGCCCCCCTTAAAAAGGTTACCATCGGTAACGATGTGTGGGTGGGAGCAAATGCGATAATTCTCCCCGGAGTAACTATTGGAAACGGATGCATAATAGCGGCCGGAGCTGTTGTAACAAAGGATGTTCCCGATTTTGCAGTTGCAGGAGGTAATCCTGCAAAAATAATTAAAACACGAACACAAAAGGAAGGTGTACCAAGGATGAAAGTATTATATCTTATTAACTACGCAGGAAACGCAGGCACAGAGAAATATGTGTATAATTTAATCAAAACCTATGAAGGCAAAGACACTAAGTGTTATCTTGGCTATAATGTTCCCGGAAAGCTCTCCGAGGATGTTGAGGCAATGGGAATTCCAACCCTGAGGTTTAATATGCGTCATCCCTTTGATAGAAAGGCTGCTAAAATTCTGGCAGATTATTGCCGCGAAAATAATATAGATGTTATTCATGCTCAGTATCCAAGAGAAAACTATATCGCCCTTCTTTCTCAGAAATACTATAGCGGCACAAAGGTTGTCTACACCTGCCATCTCACTCTTAAAGCAAATTTCTTCTGGACAATAACCAATAAAATAATGACAAAAAATAACCACAAGATAATTTGTGTGTGCAATAAAAGCAAAGAACTCTTAATGTCTAACGGAATAAACGGTGATAAAATCGAGGTTATTTTTAATGGCATTAAACCCTATGAACATACTCCTGCCAATCCCGATTTAAGAAAACAGCTTGGCATAGATGAAGATACCTTTGTTATAACAACTCTTGCCCGCTACAATATTGCAAAAGGGCTTGAGTATTTTGTAAACAGCATTGAAAAGCTAAAGAAGAAAACAAATAAAAAGTTTGTTCTTTTAATCTTAGGCGAAGGCGAACTCTGGGATAAGATAACAAATTTAATAAAAGAAAAAAATCTCACCGATGTTATCTATCAGCTTGGCTTCAGAACAGATACTTCCGAAATCTTAAAGATAAGCAACCTCTATGTTAATAGTGCAAAATGCTATGAGGCTCTCTCATTTGCAATCTTAGAGGGAATGGATGCATCCCTTCCCATAATCGCCACAAATGTTGGCGGCAATGGCGATATCGTGTCTCCCGAAAACGATTGCGGTATCCTTGTTGAATATGGCGACACCGAAGAAATGTCCGATGCCATAAAAACCCTTATGGAAGATGAAGCCCTTTGGAAAAAGTATTCCGAAAATGCTTTTAAGGCTGTAAACGAAGTGTTTAATTTAGATAAGCTTTTAGACGATACCTACAAACTTTATTTCTAAAACGGAGGAATTAAAAATGGAAAATAAAAAATTCAGATTCAATTTTGTTGATGCTGTTGTAATCCTTGCATTAGTTGCAGTTGTAGCCTTTGTTGTTTTGCAGCTTTCAAATGGCATTTTAGATGCTTCAGGAAGCTCCGCTACCTATAGAATGACCTTCTATACAGAAGAATCCACAATGTATTCCCTTGAAAATGTTAAAGAAGGTGACCCCGTTTGCGATGAATCAAATGATGTTGACCTTGGAAAGGTTGTAAGCAAAGAATTTACCGATAAATCCCATGCTCAGCTCGAAACAGCTGACGGAACCTATGTTGAAGCATCCCGTCCCGGCTATGGCTCAGGCTCAGTTGTATTTGAAGGCGAAGGCACAGCCTATCAGTATGGTGCAAAATTTGACAACTCAAAATATAGCGTAGGGCAAACAGTTACCTTAAGAGTCGGCTCATCAAAGCTCTATGGCAGAATCAAAGCAATAGAAGTTATCAAGTAATATCTTAGCGCTTTAAAAAATAAAAAGAAAGGAGGGGGCATGAGTGAAAATACCTTGTATGACCATGTATATTCTTATGTGCCTTAAAGATATGGCAAAAGAAAGCAAAAGTCTACTATTTCTTAAAAACATTGCTTCCTTTATAAAAAATCAGTTTCTTCATAGCCTGCTCTATGGATTTTTAAGCTGTATCATTAGGCTTATTAAGGCTTCCTATGATGCTTCCTTTTTAAAAAAATATATAACATCCGAAGGCTTTGTTCAGAGAGCATATTCGAAATCTCTTATCTGCTTTTTAATAAATGGGGCATATAAGATAGCATCAGCTCTATTGGGAAATATTTTAGGATTTATATTTAAAATATTTAATGGTTCTCTAACTCAGGGCTTTTTTGTTAAGCTATCCAAAAAGGAGATTTTTTCCTTTTCTTCCTGCCTGTCAATCTTTATCTGTCTTATGATAATCTGCCCCCATGAAGTGTGGAATAATCTCTATGGTGTTCTTGCCGCATTTGCCTTTATAGCATATTTTATGGCAAGGGGCTATGTTAAATCTCAGATAGTAAATTTCAAAAAAGAAAGCTTTTATCTTATTTTCTTTACCATCTTCGTGTGCTTTTCCTTTACCTATGCCTACGATAAGGCAGATGCATTAAGAATCGTTCTTTTTCTTCTTGCGGCAATAATGTTTGCCTTCCTTTTTGCAAATAGCATAAACTCAAAGGAAAAACTTATTTTGTGCCTTAAAATCATATCCGCAGGGGTGTTTGTAACCTCGGTTATAGGCATAATCCAGAGAATAATCGGCGTTGAAGTAAACCCCGAATTTGTTGATGTTGTGGCAAATTCATCAATGCCGGGAAGAGTGTTTTCAACCTTTGCCAACCCCAATAATTTTGCAGAGCTTTTAGTTCTTGCAATGCCATCTACCGCGGCTTTGGTTCTTATTCTTCCAAAAATAAGAGAAAAGCTTTTGTATTTAATGTTTCTTGTGGTAGATTTTCTTGCAATAGGAATGAGCTATTCCCGTTCCTGTTGGGTGGCTTTATTTATTGCGGCAGTTGTTATGCTTCTTATCTACGATTGGCGTCTGTTGGTGCCTTGCGCTATCCTTGGCATAATGCTTATTCCATTCCTTCCAGAAAGGATAACCGGCAGACTCCTGACCATAGGCTCAATGAAAGACACCTCCAACGCCAGCCGTTTTTTA
>JAZRGM010000053.1:0-10007 GCA_045644205.1 Clostridia bacterium
ATAGATAAAAGTGAATAGAGAATAGTGAATAGAAATGGTTCAAAGCCGCCATTAGCGGCTTTGTTCCGATTCTCTTCTCTCTTATCTCTTCTCTCTTCACTGTTATTGTTTAATGGCATCGAGCCATTAAACAATAATTTACCTCATCATATTAATAATAGAATTAACTGCCCCTCTCGACACAGGCGTCTTTCCATATAATGCCTTTGCAAGATTAACCGCAATCTGATATTTTTTTATTTCGCTGTCTTCTTCAAGCTTTTTGTTTTTATATTCAGCTTCAAGCTTATCAGCATTATCTTTAGCTTCATCGCGGCTTATGTCATATGCAAGCTTGGTGTCATCGGTATAGGATTTATAGAGACTATCGGCAATATCTCTGTCTTTTTCATAATAATAGTCTCTGTCGTTTTCATAATCCTTAACATCATCGCGATAGCGGGAATATGCAGTTTCATCCATTTTATCTGCGGCATCCAGCCTTTTATAGAGTCTTTCCAGGCTGTCTTTATATTTTGAATATGCCTTGTCGTAAAGATCAACCGATTTTTCTGCAAGAAGGGAATTATATTTGTTTCTTGCCTGATTTGCGGCGCTTACTGCACTTGTGCTTGCAATGCCCCCTGTTCTCATGGCATTTTCTCCAAGAGCTCTTTCAAAGGCATCGTCGCCCAAAGAAAGATAAATGTCTCTGTAGGTTTTATAAAGGGGATCAGATTTTACATCATATTTAAAATCTCCATATGATGCAATAAGGTTATAGATTCTGTCCTTTTCTTTTTCATAGGCGCTTGTTTTTCTGGAAGGCTTGTTTTCTTCATATGGTCGTTTGACTCTGTTATATTTACTGCCATCTGCGCCGGCTGTGTAGCTTGCGGCCTGCAATCTAATGGAATTGGCTCTGTCGTTTGCCTTTTGCATTCCATAGCTGTCGCCTGATTTTTCAGCCATATTATATGCTCTTTTCTGATCAATAATATCAGAAAGATAGCTATAATCAAGGTTTTTGTCGTAGTCCGAAATATAAACATCGGACGCTTCATCAATTAATTTCTTTTTGTCATAATATGTAGACATATTATTCCTCCTATTCCTGATATGGTTTGTAATAATTAAATCTTATGCTTTTCATCACAAAATCTCCCACTCCGCTAAATTCAACAGAGAAACCCGAATCTCTTTTAACCGGGAGACGAAGGATGCTGTTGCCGCTGTGGGTTTCATCAAAGCACTCACCCACCGCAGCTCCCCTTGTGTCGTCATCATAAATTGCAAAAGCAGAATAAGATGCATTTTTTCCAAGGCATATTTTTGCAACCATTCTGAGGGCTGTGTTGGTGCCGAAAATACTGCGGTCAAATCTTAATCGGAATCTCCAGCGGACTGTTTTTTCAAATTCTTCCCCGTCATCTTTTGTAAGATAGATAAGCTTTCCGCCCTCAGATATGCAAATATCCTTTCCGTCGCTGCATAAAGAAAATGCATTATCGGCGCAGCTCTGCATTGTCCATAAATCGTGTTCCAGGTCATAGACATAGACTGCCTTTCCTTTTCCCCTTTTGCATAAAAGATAATAGTGATTTCCGCAAGAAGCAGCACAGATGGGAGATATTTTCCCTATTTTTTTTGATATTATTTTTGGATAACCTTCTCTTAAAATGCATATCCCGTCGTTTGATGCATAAATAAGATATAATCCACACACCGAAAGAGCAAATGTATCTTTTATGCATCCGGGAGCTTCAATTCCCGTAACCCTGTATTCATCAGGGGTGTCACCATAGATTTTGTGGATATAGTTTTCCTTGAAGGCAAAAATGTAGTTACCGTGGGGAATGATGTCGGTAAATTCACCATGGGTTCCGGCAGAGGTGGCAAACGAAGCCGAGGGAACAGTTCCGGCTGAGTCAATGGAAAAATCATTCCATTCTGTGGGATTAGCAAGCTTTGAAGAATAGATATTTATTCCGCCAACTGCCCATATACGGTTGTTAAATGAAGCAATGCTTGTAACAGATGGCATCTTTTTTTCAATGGTTATTGATGTGAAATATATCCCATAATAGCCCCCTGTATAAACTGCACCGCTTTCAAAAATCAGCTCCGTGGTCTCGGTTTTAGTTCCCTTTGGAGTATAATGGGTTTTTGAGGTTATGCTCTTTATTTTGGCGCTGAAGCCTTCGTTTTTCATTTTTGCAACATATTTTGTATATGCATCTGTCAGCTCCTGATTTGGCGAAACAACATCCGCTTTAATTTTCACCACATCTCCTGCTTTAAGCTCTGTTCCAAATGTCATGGTGTAGAAAGTACGGGTGCTTCCGGTGTGGGTATAGGAACGGGTGTTGGAATAAATAGAATTTGATGTCATATACCCGATTTCCTTAATGGTTTTGTAGTCAAAATTCCCCGTTAAAAGACCTTCGGCGTAAAACTTTGATGCAAGGGTTGAGCTGTTGGCACTAAGGTTTATGTTTATTCTTTCAAAGGTTTTGGAATCTGTGTGGAACACAACATTATCCGGAATAATCATTATTGCCTTTTCAAGAGTTGCAAATCTTCTGCGGAGAGTATAGTCGGAAGAGTCGCTGTAGCTTTTAAAAGGATAATCATTCCCTTCAAATCTAAGATATATTTCCTTTGGGGTTTCTTTATAGTAGGTATAGAAAAAACCGTCAAACCTTCCTGTGCCATTTATTACTCCGTCACACTCAGAACAAAGAGTGCGTTTTTTTCTTGAAGATATAACAGGGTATGACGAAGGACTAATATTCAAGCACGCCTCATACTCCCCTATGCTTATATCATCGTTTACATTAATCCCCGAAAAGCTGTCAACTGAAATACTGCTCTGAGAAGGAATATTTGATAAATATGGCAGCATAAAATCACCTCCCTACATTTTTATTGACGAAGACTTTTCAGGAAGCTTTGACGAGCGGTACACCCTTTTCCATTTGTCAAAAAGGCTGTTAAAATAGGTGCTGCTTATGTTATATAGCCTGTATTCTCCATTTGTCATATCTGCCATTGAAACAAGATAATAAACATACAAATCGGAAAAGGAGCTATCCAAAAAAAGCTCAGGGTTTTCCTCATTTTGCCAAAGGCTCTGTGCAGGAGTTTCCATATGCAGGGCGGCAAAGCGGCGTATGTCTGTTTCAACAGATTTAACCCACGCCATTTTTGACTTATAGTCAAAGGAATTGGGGCGGATTTTATCAAATATTTCTATAACATCAAGTGCCTTCATCTGCTTGCACCTCCTGAGAATAAATGTCTTTTTTTATGTTTTCCACAGCCTGTGATAAAACCTCAAGCCTGAAGGCGATTTCATCGCCAAGCTCCTCAACATAGGAAATAAGCATTGAGATTTTTTCGGCTGTGTCTGTTCCTGAATAGGTGGGTTTTATGGTTTTTAAATGCATGCTATCCCCTCCTTATTCACCGTCATATTTGCGGCTTTAAAGCCAAGCCAATAAAGATTTTCATCATTTTCAAAAAGATTAAGCCATAGCTCTTTATCGCTTATAATCCCCCTGTGGCAAAGCTCCCACACAATGTCGTTAACTGATTTAAGCTGGAGTTTTCTTTTTTCGCAGTTATGAGTCATATTGCATATTTTGCGGGCAAGATGATAGGAATTACTCTCTGAAACGCACTTTTCACTCCACAAGTTTTTATCGGACATAATCTGTCTTTTTAAAAGATTTTCAATTATCTCCGATGTTTCAACTATGTTTTTTTCTACGAAGATAAGCTCTTTTAAAGGAAAATTTTTCCCCGGGCAGGCTGTGGCGTTATAATCCTTGTGGGGTTTTATCTCTGCTTCAGGATATATGTTCTTTAAATAAGCTATAAGGACCTTTCCGCTTTCAAGCTGTTTTCGAGGCATATTTTCCTTCTCGAAATTTCCTTCAAAGCATATACCAACTGCATAAGAATTATGTCCGCTCACATGAGCTCCCTTACTCCATAAAGGTCTGCCGCGGGTAATAGTGCCATTTTTTTCAACAAAAAAATGATAACCTATTCCTGCCCAACCGTTTAGAAGGTGTATGCGGTGAATATCATTTGGGGAGCATTTGGATGCCGCGGCATGGTGAAGAACAATAGCCTTTGTTTCACCTCTTTTTTCAAGATAGCCCGACCATCTGTAGTTTTTCTCAATTATCTCCATTGATGTTTTCACCTGCCTTGAATCTTTGCCACAGTTCTTTCATGGTGTCAAAGCCATACATCGAAGCAAAGGCAACCATAAATGATGATAATATACCAAAAACAATAGCTGTCATGCTCCATTTGAAAAAGCCCAGCTCCGCCCCTGCCCATAAAACTGCCATATCCACAAAAAGTGATACAATTATGCACCAGAGCTTTGTGGGGAGGGGAATGTGAGTTTTAGTTAGCTGAACAATAATATTTACCATAAAAGAAGCAAAGCTGAAGATTAAAACCAAACTATTTATGTCATAAGATATTTTCATATTTTATCACCCTTTCCCATTTATCTTTTACATATGAATTTTCCCTAAGTTCGTTTGTATAATGGTCATACACATCATGAGCAAATTTCCACTGAACCTCATCTTTTTCGATTCCTTTTTCCACATCAACAAGAAAATCAATTAAAAACCTTCTGCACTCTTTAACATCCATCTTGTGAATTTGCTTTTGCATAGGCTCCAGGATTTCTTTAAGATGCTTATCAAGCCATTTAATAATGACGCCCATTATTGCACTCACCGAACCAAGAATTGTGGCGATGTGTATTACCCAGTTAAATATATTTTCCAAAAATCTCACCTCACAATCTTTTAAAACTTCAGTAGATATTTTCCGGCGAAACAATGTCTGAAGGGAGAGCGTAAAGCTTCTCAGCACCTATTTTTTCGACTGGTAATTTTACCTCATTACCATTATCATCTGTGTATATGAATTCTCCGGGAAAAATGTCTGAAAAATTGTAGTCAATTGGTACTGATTTCATCTTGTTACCATATCTTTCAATTCGGGAGATGATGTTTTCATAGTTTTCATCATAGCCTACATCATCAGCACTATTAATATGCAGCACATATCCCTCGTCAGGATAAAAACAATACTGCGTCTGCATACCATCCGGGGTAACCGCTATTTTCATTGTTGTGTTTGGTATGTAGGATTTTTCACAATCTATATATGGCATAATTATTCCTCCTTTCTAAGCAACCAGCCAACCAAGGCTTGTCTGAATATAATCCTGCCAGCTAAGCTCTTTATTATCCGTTAATCCGTCTTCATATGGTGATGTGCTTTCTTCCAGATTAGTCCAGCAAGCTTTTGTAAATGATATTGTTTGAGTTGCTTCTTTGGTTGTTCCTGTGTGGTTTTTAAGACAGGAGATTATACTTTTCATACTTTCTACTGTTAATGGAGACCAAGAAAAGTTAATGCTATTTGCTATCATTCCTTCGATTTTTATATTCTCCAAATTCCTACAAACTCGGGCAAAATCTAAAAAGGTAAGATCGTTAACTTGTGGTAATATAAGTTTCTCAACTGTGTGCAGGGCGGTACTATCACCAAACATTGAAATAACATTGGCACCTGAACTTGCATCTATTACGGGCACTACCTGTATACTGTCCGAATAGGAACAAAACTGCATAAAGTCCTTTGCTCCACTTGTGTCAAGATACACACCACATTCTTCTAATCGCCCTTTTATGTCATGAACACGAATTCCTTTAAACATTCTATGAGCATCCGTTACTATTAACGGATATTTAGGGTAGAAATTAGTATCATCCCAACCATTTGAATATGAATTTTGATATGTTCCAAAAGCGGCATCATATTTCCGACGGTTTCCATAGTCCTGATAAGTATCCCAAAAGTCAGACCGTTCATCATCTCTGCCTTTGTCATAGACCTCATTTATCTTATCAGCAAAATCCTGTGCATTCAGCTTATCTTCTGTGCCAAGCTTAGAGCGGATTGCATTGGCTATGTTGGTTAAATATTCTTTAAGCATCAATAATCAGCCTCCAATGCATCGCCTATAGCGGAATTTATTAACTGAATAACAAGCTCAATACAAGGAATCTGTGTTTGAGTATCCCAGATAGCTTCTTTTGATTCTGCTATTCTGCCTTCCGAAATAAAATTATGAATCAAAAATGGAATAGATGGGATTACATTATTGTTATCATGGTTAGCATCTGCATCTTCCAAGGTCGTTATAATTGAGGTTTTGTCAATTTTTTCTGCCAATCTTTTGTCTGCACCTTCAGCCGAATATACAGTTACTCCACGCTCTGTAATCTTATTTTCATAAGAGTCATAAAAGTGATTAGTTAATTCCGCTTTATCCCAAGTATATGGATCTTCTTCATCAGATTCAGGATCAAAATATGGCTCTATTGCAATTAAGCCAAAACTGTCTTCCTTCTCAACCTTTTTTTCTATTGCAGGATAAACCGATGTTCCAAGCTCATTTAAAAAGATTTCATGCTGCTGGGATAAATAGTTTATCGTTTCCTTATCTTCATCAGAAAAATCATTGGAAGAAAGAGTCTTCCCGCTTTCTTTATCTACCTTACCTCCCAAAAGAGTCATAATGCTTGTGGCAAAATTAGGGTCGTTTCCTAGAGCCTTTGCCAGCTCTTCTAAGGTATTTAAGGTTTCGGGAGCAGAATCCACAATTCCTGCCACAGCCTGAGCCACAGCCTTTCCGCTTTGTGCCTTGGGGCTTTGAGAATCGTAGCTTTCTTCGCCTTTGTTTTCTTCAATAAGACCCTGCAGATTGGCCACATCATCATTTAAGCCTTCGATTTTACTGCCGCAATTCTGAAATTCATTAAGATAATCCGAAAGAATTTCATCTGTCTCCGAAAACTTTATGTGTATATCATCTATCGCCTGAGAATTATCAGAAACAGCTAAATCTATCTGGTCTATAGCTTCATTAATTGCTTCGATATCACCTGTTGCCTTAGAAAGCTTTTCTTTTTCTTCATTGGTATAGTCGTTCTGAGAAAGTGTTTTGCCCTCCTCTTTATCAACCTTTGTTGAAGATAAATTTTCAATGTCCACTTCAAGAGACTTTGCAAGGGTGAGAAGCTGCATAACAAGATTTGGCTCAGAGCCAACAGAAGATGCACTATAGTCATTTGTGTCGATACTATCGGTCACGATAAGCCTTCCTTCTTTTGAATACCATATCGTTTTATTATCTGTGGTGTCGTATGCCGCAAGCTGATATATAACACACCCGCTTTCCTTTGTTATCTGTGATGACGGATACCATAAGGCTGTGGTCTGCCCTGTCTGGCTATCAAAGCTTTTTAAAAGATATTCCCCTTCGCTTACAACCGAAACTTCACCGTTTATACTGCTTATCACAACAAGGGCAAATGATGTGAAATCCTTATCTATAACAAATTTAATGCAGTCGCAGTTATTGGTAAACTGTGAAATCTGCGGCGACGATGTTCCTATGCCGCTTTTTGCATTTATAACGCAAATATTATCACTCATATGCTTATCACCTCATTTCCTTTTATTATAAGCTTAATGCTTGACGGGTATCTTTTTTCCAAAAGAGAAAATCCGTTTACCATAGTATCAAGAATACATTTTGCTTTTTCTCCATCTTCCGAAAATGATGAAAATTTAACATGGCACCATCCGCCGCCATAGGAATGGCGAAAGTTTTTTAGCTTTAGTTTTCTTAGGCTTTCGAGCATTGTATAGACAAGCATCGAAACTGCACAGCAGCATAAATCCATTCCGTTTATCCTTCCGGCGTTGCAATGGCCAAAAACACAAAGCTCATATTCCTTGCCTCGATTTTCGTAGACTATCTCTGTCATATCCTAGCCGACCTCCTTGCTTCTTTTAGTGTGGTTTGTCCGGGGAAGGTATTTTTAAAGGCTTTTACAAGATAGCTTTCATCTTCCGATGCCCCTTTTTCTCCATCGGGAATAAACCTTGTGCCTTCATTTGCGTGATTAAGATAAGAACGGGAACGAATCTTTTCAATTATTTTTTCTTTCCCTTCAAAATTCATCATTTCAAGACACATAACAGCCTCTCCTGCCATATCCGGATTAAAAAGACCAAGGCTATAGAGTTCTTTTGCAAGTTCGTTCTGAGCGGTGACAGAAAAAGGATTACTTTTCTGACTTGTTACCGATATGTCAAAAATCGGTTTTCTTGTATATTCCATACCCGCCAAAGAAGACTCAGATACTTTTTCCTTTATTGCATCGTTGGTATAGTATTCAAAGCTGTTGCCGCATATGCGGAAGCATCTTGGCTCATTGTAGAACTGACGAATAAGCTCTATAATAAAATAGTTTATGTGCCTGAAGGCTCTGTAGGAGGTTTTTATCATATCTCTTGAAAGCTTGCTTCCCGCCTCCTGGAGTGCCGCGATAGCACTTGCGGCAGTAACCCCCTTTGCAATTCCTCCATAGGATACATCTCTTGTGCCTGAGGTTTCCTTAAGCTCCTCAATTTTCTGATTTAAAAGATTCATAACGCTGCCATCGAGCTGAGAAACATTGATTTCTTTTATATTTCTGTCATCAAGAGGGCCTGTTGTGTGAACAAATTCTCTTGACCAGTCGGCAAATTCTTCTTCATTTATTCCTGAATTATCAGATATAAAAAATCTTCTTCTGCCGGATTGGAGCGCATTTTTTAAGATTATCTGATTGAGCTTGTCTATATACATCTGCACATCTTTCATAACATCAATATATCCAAAGCCGCAGGGAGTTCCTTCATCGGAAAAAAGCACATCAAACACAAAAGGATATTTTCCGTGGTCATAAAAGCCCCTTTTGTAAAGAGCAGGATCGTTTTCGGAACTGTAGAGTACATCCTCCCCAACAAATTTGCAATAGTGAACAACTTCCTTCCCATCTATATTCTTTTTGTAATACCAGTCAACAACTGCACTTTTGTTTGTTGTATCAACATTGTCATCGTAAATATAGGATGCCACATCTATCCCGCTTGACGATAGCTTCCCATTTAAAAAAGGGTAATTACCAATAAGAATATCGTTGTCCACAAGCTCCACCGTAAAAATATTTCTGCTTTCCTGAATGTCTTTTATGCCGCTTTCCCAGAACATATTCAAAATATCAAGCTGACGGATATCTATATCGCCAAGGCCATTTTCTTTTGAATTATTCCAGAAGATTCCATAGCAAGCTGTTCCTGTTTTAAGCTTATACCACCAGGCATCTGAATAAACCGCTTCAAAGTCGTTGTATTCTAAAAGCACAGGTATTATCTTTGACAAAGTTTCAGCTGATTTTTTGTCGCTTTCTTCCCTTGGAAGTATGCAAGGCTCAGGGAAGCTGTCCATTGCATCGGCATGCTTATTTGCAATGCAGTTAAAAAGCCAGGCAGATGCAGGCTCAGGGTCTGTGGAATTAGTTTTCTTAATTAAACCCCAATGCTGCATTTTCCACCATTTGTCATTTTCAATTATTCTTTTTTCAAGATTTGTTTTGCAGTTTTTATAGTTGTTTAAGATTTTTGTTGCTTCCCGCACTTCTTCCTTGTCTATCTTTTTTTCTGAAATTTTATTGTTCATAACTGCTCCTTTCACTGTTGCCACAAAAAATATCCTATCCCGCACGAAGTATATTTTTTGTGGTTTTCCCGCTGCTCTATATATATCATACAATAAATCCAAAAACTTTTCCGGAGCATTTTTTAAAAAAATGAAATGCCCACAAACCGCGTCATAGCTGGGTTTGAAAGGGGCGAGAGAATAAAAAACTGACGAAACCCCCTAAATTATTGTTTACCGAACTCGATGTTCGGTAAACAATAAAGGGAAGAAGTAATATCGAAGAGGGAATAGGTATGGAAGATTTTCGCCCTTTGGCGAAAATCAACCTAACTTATTCACTATTCCTTATTACCTATTACTTTAAAGCGGCACTTCCCTACATTATAAAGAACTCTTCCCTTTACACAGAGGAGGCTTTTTGATAATGGTT
>JAZRGM010000054.1:0-20920 GCA_045644205.1 Clostridia bacterium
TAATAGAATAAGGCAAAAACGCAGGGAATATTTGCGGATATTCCCGAGTATTTTAACGAAATTATATTTAAAATTTGAAATTCCAAAACATATTTGGGCAACTCCCCGATGGCTTAGATTTGGCAATAGCAAAAAGGCATATAATTGAAGAAAAATATCTTAAAAAAGATGTTTTTCAACATTAAACATAAAATTAAAGGATTTACAGCCTAATTTACAAATTGGCTCCTTTGTTATTACGCCTTTTTGCAGTCTGGACTTTTTTTACATCCTATATTTAGTTTAATTCGTTTGCACTTGCATTCCTGGCAAGCTCAGCCTGAAATTCAGCGGCAAAGCTGTCCTGAGCTTCGCTGTTTGCAAGAGCAATGGCGTATTTTCTGGGGATTTCAACTTCCTTACCTCTTGGAACTATCATCCCTCTGCCATTAACTGCAACAAACACATCGTCTTTGTATTTGTTGGTATCTTTAAAGAGCTTAACCTTAACAAGCTCGTTGTAGTATTTAGAGTCTTTAATAGTTTCCTTAACTGCTTTTTTAACTGTTTCAGCCATATTTAAACCTCCGTTCATATTAAGTTTTGTTTCAATGAAATAGGAAAAAAAGATTCAGAATTGGCAAACCGAATGCACCCGAGATGTATCTCGGGTTGCACGATAGCCCGAAGCTGTACTAAGTACTGCGAGGGTGAGGTTTGCCGATAGCAAAAGGCACACAATCAGAAAAATATCTTTTATAGATATTTTTCAACCGATAAAAGTGCATAGTACAAAATCAGTCAAATATCTTTCTTATATTTTCATGCCTTTTGCGGTCTGGACTTTTTTTACATTTCATTAGTTTTCGCCGCTTTCAAAAGATGAAGCACTTTCAATTCTTATCATATAGTTTTCCACAAGTCTTTCAGCGGTTTTGGTGCCTTTCCAGCCGGCTGTTGCTCTCTGGTTTAAGGGGTCGGCTGTTCCGCCGGAGCCAAGCTGTTTTACTATATGCACAAGGCCTCCGCCTGTAACCTCTGTTACGCCATAAGCATTTGCACCAAGAACAAGGGTGGAATAAATATCTCTGCCTCCATTTCCGCCGCCTGCAAAGATTTTAGCCTCTGTGGTTTCAACGAATCTTACCCCTGCGATTTTTCCTATTTCGCCTTCAAAGATTTCATTTGTTGCGCTGTATTTGTGAACATCAACCCACTCATCATCACGCATAAGGTCGTAGGCAACATCGGGATGAATAATTGCCACATAGCTTCCGTCAATTTTGGGAGCGTTCTGAGTTTTTAAAAATCTTGCGGCTTTGTAGATGTCGTCCACAGTAAGCTTGCATCCTTCGTCAAGAGCTTCTCTTGCTTCCTTGCCACCGGCATACATAACGCTTGTTCCGCCATTTAATATTTCTCTTGTAACAGTATCAAGAGTTGAACCTGCCTGAGAGCCTAAAAGCTTTGTTGTTTCAAGAAGGGTGTTGTCGATTGCTGTGAGCATCAGAACATCCGACATTGTAACATAATAGCCATACTGCTCAACTGTAGATGTAACATTTGTTACAGAAAGAGAGCCGCCATCAGGGGTAACTCCTTCAGAAAGAGGCCTTGTTGCTTTTGAAAATGGCAGGAATTTTCTGAATTCAATCTGCTTTCCGCCATTCTGGGGAATAGCATGCTTCTGACCGAACTGGTCGTGAACAAGGTTTGGTGCGGCGTTATCAATGAGATAATCGCTATAATAGGTTTTCATTTCTGCAGAAAGACCTTCTGCGGTTGTGGTCTGTGGGTTTAAATCAAAAAGTTTTAAATTTAAAGTCATAATTTCTCCTTTCCTGAATGCCTTTGCATCCTAAAAGCTGATTTCTTCGCCTCTCATAACTCTTTTTGCGATTTCAGCTCTTTCTTTGGGAGTAAGCTTCGACACATCTGTTTTGATAATGGCAGTGCTTCTGCCCGAAAGCCCGTTTTCATTGGGCCTTGAACCTCTTGACCTTATAGAGTCGGTAATTTTAACGCTTGCCTCTTTAGCCGCCTTTTTGGTTAGCTCCTCCACAATGGCTTCGTGGTGAGTTGCATAATAGGCGCTTTTAAGGTCGACTCCTGCCTTTAAAAGCATTGCAAAGCGTGGATTTTGTGATTCGGTTTCAAGATCAAAATCGGGATACTTTTCTGTTATATCCTTTGCATCCTTTATCCAGCTATCAACAGTTTCGCGGATTTTTCTTTCTTCCAGTCCGCTTTCTATCTGCCTTTTCATGCTTTCGTTTTCAAACTCAAGAGTTTTTAATCTTTGCAGCATATCGGGCTCAATCCCTTGCTTTTGTGCTTCCTCTTTAAGAAAGCTGTTGTCGTTTTTAATCGCCTCAGCAATTGTTTCATAGCTGTCTTCATTTATGCCATATTTGATTTTCAGCATACTTATTATCTCGTCGCTTTTGGAGATGCGTTCTTTGAGGGAAGAGCTCTCTTTAAATCTTCTTTTTAAATTATCTTTCATTCTCTGCTCAAATTGCTCGCGGTATTCTCCTTTGATAAGATTTTCAAATTCGGCATCTTTTGTGTCAGCTATGATGGGCTTAGCATTATCTGCTGTGTTTTGCGGCTGAGCGTCGGCCGCGGATAAGTTTTCTGCAGCTTCGCCCTGAGATGGGGCGCCCTGTGCGTCAAACAAATTCAGCTCTAATTTTAAGTTTTCCATTTTTTCCTTCCTTTCGTCTTTCCGAAGTGTCTCTCCGGTCTTTGCCGGGTGTCAGCGATGAGAGCCATTGAAGTATTATTCGAACTCCGGTTTTAAAAGTGAAAAGAAACCCCATATTGCGTCAAAATGCTCGTTAATACAGCAAGTATTAACTGTGCTTTTTCCTTGTCTGAGCTTCCTTTTCATCTTTTAAAACTCATTATGACCTAAAACATAAGAGTTTTTGGATGATTTTTAGTGCGAAGAGTTAGATGGGCTGACGCCCTTCGAACCCGACAAGCCAAAAAGTGCAGAAAACTCTATGTTTTAGGCGGGTTCGGATAGTACTCCAATGGCTAGAGCATTGTGCGGGATTTTTTATTCTTTCCTCATTGCAATTATAATTATAAACCATTTTAAAAAACTTTTCCGGAGCATTTTTGCAAAAAATGAAACCCCTTCAAAGCCTTGTGTATCAAGGCCTCAAAGGGGCTCACAGAATAAAAAATTGACGAAATGGGGTAAAATTTTTTAAAAAATTTTAAAATTAATCTCTCGGTGCTTCCAAAATAAGCTGAATCTTGTCAAGAAGCTCTTTTTCTTTTTCGCTTCCTGTGCCTTTAACCTTTTCATATTCGGCAATAAGCCTATTTAGGCTTTCTCCGCTAAGTTCTACCTCTTGTCCTGATTCTGTTTTGGCGTGGGGTACTCCGCCTTTTTCATATACCTTTGCCTCAGAATATTTTGCGCCATCTTCGGTAGCTGAGGTGTTCTGATGGGGGCTTTCTTCTTTTTTCTCTGTTTTAATTTCTTCCTGAGAAGCGGAAGGCGGAATGTTATTATCTTCCTTGGCTTTATCAGATGAGCAGGCTGCAAAGGATAAAATAAATAAAGTAAGAGCTGCAACAGATATTAGTTTTAAAATTAATGATTTCATAGCTTTATTCTCCGTTCATTAGTATACACCAATTATAAAACAAACAAAATAATATGTCAAATCAATTAAAAAATGTAGAAAAATAAAGAAAAAATATGGAAAAATAAAGGAAAAAATAATTTTATGGTGGCATTTATCAGCCGACAGTGATATAATTAGTATAATAAAATGTAACGGAAGTGATTTAGAGTGAGTATTTCAGGCAAAGCAGTAAAGGGAAAACCCGTTCTTGATGTAACTCAGGGGCCGATTCTTGTTAAAATGATAAAATTTGCAATACCCATTTTTCTTGCAGGAGTATTGCAGCAGGCGTTTACCACAGCGGACTCTGTGGTTATAGGAAGGTTTTCAGGCTCCTTTGCTCTGGCAGGTATCAGCGCCACCGGTAGTCTTATAAATCTTCTTGTCAATTTTTTCATGGGGCTTTCAACAGGCGCTATGATAGCAATTTCTCAGCATACGGGGGCAGGGGATAGTGAGGGAGTTAAAAATCATGCTCATAATGCCATTGCCACCTCTCTTATCTGCGGACTTATAGTTGCAGTTTTAGGCAATCTTATCTGCAGACCTGTGTTGGAATTTTTAGATACTCCCAAAGAAATTATAGGCTACAGCGAAAAATATCTGAGGATATATTTTGCCGGTGTTCCCGCTATTCTTCTTTATAACTACGGCAGCGCCATAATGCGAACAATGGGCGACACCAAAAGACCGATTCTTTATCTTGCTGTGGGCGGAGTGGCAAATGTAATTTTAAATCTTTTCTTTGTTATTATTCTTGGAATGGATGTTGACGGTGTTGCAATTGCAACAGTTGTTTCAAACCTTATATCCGCCATTTTTGTTATGAACAATCTTTGCCACAGCACTCATCTTTGCAGAATAAATCTTAAGGAAATAAGAATCAGAAAAAAAGAATTCAGAAGAATTATGACTCTTGGGCTTCCCTCAGGGGTGCAAAGCGCAATGTTTTCAATTTCAAATCTGGTTATGCAGTCTTCAATCAACAGCTTCGGTCCGGAATTTGTGGCAGGAAGCGCGGCGGCGGCAAATATCGACCATTATAACGACTTTTTGGGAACTGCCTTTGTTAACGCTGCGGTAACCTTCAGCGGCCAGAATTTCGGCGCAGGCAACTATAAAAGAATTAAGAAAATTTTTATAGAGAGTATTCTTTGTGTGTGCAGTATTTCTGTTGTGGTGTCTGCCTTTATAATTATATTCCGCGAAAATCTTGCAAGAATTTTTATAACCGATAGCGAATATGCCATAGAAATTGCAGGCTTCAGAAATATCTATGTTGGCGGAACATATGCCCTTTGCGCTCTTATGGGTGTTTCCAGTGCAAATATCAGAGCTTTGGGAAAATCGGTCAGCTCAATGATGGTAACAGTTATTGTGGCATGCTTTGGAAGAATTCTCTGGATATATACTGTCTTTGCTCATAACCCCACGGTACATACCCTCTATCAGGTTTATCCTGTGAGCTGGATTGTGGCAAGCGTTATAAATATTATATTGTTTATTTATTATTATCATCAGATGAAAACAGGCAAAATGAAAATGGGAATATGAATTATTGTTTATCGCTCGATGCGATAAACAATAATTAAAGTAATAGGTAATAAGGAAGAGTGAATAGGTATGGAAGATTTTCGCCCAAAGGCGAAAATCAACCTCACTTATTCACTCTTCACTATTATTTATTCCCTGCATTATTTACACACTATAAAAATTATATCTCCCAAGCTTTTCTTTTCCAAAATCAAGGGGGTTTTCTGCCTGATTGGTGTTTCGCAAAGCATTCTGTCTGGGAGTTATTGGATTTGCCATCAGAACATATCTCACACAATCATAGATATGGTCTTCGGATTTTGTGTTGATGTCTTCAACATTTGATTCGTCATACATAAGATTTGGAACTGTCCGGATAAAATGGCGGCAGGTGTTAAAAACATACATCATCGGTATCCCCTCCTTATCGAAGGCAAAGCGATAATGAAACTGCATCTTTCCCGGAAGCCGCTGATTATCGCCAAAATCAAAAAACACTCCCTCCTTTGCCATCATATCGGCAATGGATTCTCCCGTTTCACTCTTCTGGATTGCAGGGTCGGCAATGCCTCTTATTTTTCTGCCCTTAAGATTTGGATGGGTTCTTTCAAGCTCTCTTATCTTCCGGGCAATTTCAGAAGGGGTGTCTTTAATTCCTGTGTCGGGGGTTTCGGTGCAGCCATATAATTCCGCCACAACATAAACCCTTCCGTCGTGATCAGCCGCCAGCCACTCCACAGCATATGGCTTTGAATAACCAAAGTCAAATCCTCGAAACACCCTCCAGCTTTTTGGAATTTCAAAAGGTGATATAACATGGGTAAAAAGCCTTGTGTCGTAGGCTGAGGGGTCGTTTTTCCATTCTGTGAAAACCTGCCCTGTGAAGCTATCCCAGTCGCCATATAAAAGAGCTCTCTTTTCCTTTTCGGGAAGCATAGAAAGATTTGCTATGTAGCCCGGGTCATTTTGGAGCAGCTTTTCATTATCAAAAACCGTTGAAGGCACGAATATCCTGTCTCTTGTAACGGTTTCAAGCTTTCCGTCGGGGGTTGCCACCTGCATTGAGCTTTTTATGGTGGTAAGAGGGGGAGCGGCTGTTATAAATCTTTCCTTAACCCACCCGTGACCAATTCCGCCGGGGTTTGTGGTGGAACGGATATAAACTCTTGTGCCGCTGCCGGAGGGTCTGTTTCGAGAAAACATATAGGAATATTCGTCCCAGGAAAAGTGGGTTAATTCGTCAAAAGCAATAAAATCATAGCGCTTTCCCTGATAGTTTATTCTGTCGCTTGTGTGCTGCATGGCTCCAAAATATATTTTTGCTCCCGAGGAAAAAGTCCACACATGCTTTGTTTCGTTGTATTTTGCTTTTGGAAATGCTCTTGAATATAGCTCTCTGCTTCTGTCAATAAGCTCTGATAGCTGGGGATAGGTTTTTCTTAAGATTAGGGCCCTGTAGTGGGGGATGTGAACCTGTCTGAGAGCCTCTGTTAAAAGTGCATCTGATTTGCCGCCCCCTGCGGCGCCACCGTAGAGCGCTTCATATTCCGGGCGGGATTGAAACACAGCCTGCTTTTTCTGCGGTGTCCAGATAATATTCACGCGGTCTCCTCCCTTTCCTTAAAGCTGTCTGCATCGGAAATCATTATAACCCCGTTTTCACCCATTTCTTCTTCGGAAGCTGAGCCATTTAAAAAGCCCATATGAATATCTTTAACATCCTTAAGTGTTGCCACAAGCTGCTTTAATGACGCTGTGTCGATAACAGAATCTATGATTTCCACCTTCTCTGTTTCGCTTATGCTTTCGCTTATGGGTTTTTTCAAATCGCCATCGTATTCCACAGTTTTTTCTTTTTCCTTGATTTTTATAACTGTGCGGTCAACTTCGCTAAGGGCTTCTGTAACCTTATCGAGAATGCAGTCGCTTATTTCGAGTATTCTTTTTTGTCTTGTTTCAAATTCTTTTTCATTAATTTTTTCCATAAAAAAACTCCTTTCCTGATAATAGTTTATCACAAAAAGGAGTTTGTTTTTTTTAGTTTTCTGCAAAAATGAAATTGCCTTCAAATTGGCTTTTGCCAAGGGTTTCGGGCTTTAAAAAATCAAAAGCCTTAACGAAACCCCCTAATTTTTATTAAGCATTTCAGCTTCTTTTATTCTCAGATAAAAATATCTTGTGTAGAGAAATGATGTTATGATAAGGAAAACAGCACAAAGGTAAACAAGAAAATCGCAAAGCGCCTCGGGAACATTTCCGTCAAACAAAAGGGGTGTGAAGAATAAAAACACCATAGACAAATCAACAACACCTGTGCAGATTTTGCCATACCATTTTGCTCCGAACACCTTTCCGCCCTTATTTAAAAGGATAAGCCCCATAAGCCCCATAATCATTTCCTTAACAAATAAAAGAACGGCAATAAGTAGCATTTTTGGAAATTCAAACATAAGACAAAGAGCAACCGAAAACTGATAGAGCTTGTCGGCAATAGGGTCCAGAACCTTTCCTAAATCTGTTACAAGATTAAATCTTCTGGCAATTTTACCGTCGAAAAAGTCGGTTAAAAAGGCAACAACCATAACTGCAAGAGCCATATAGTAGTCTTTGTCGCAGTCGGCGTGGATATAGATATAAACAAATACAGGAATCAGCAGTACCCTTATGTAAACCAGAATATTGGGAACCGTAAATATCTCCTTATTAAGACTTGATGAATTTTTACCCTCGCTCACTGTGTTTCACCTGCCAAATAATTAAATAATAAACAATTATACCTATTTTTGCCTTTTTTGTCAACTCATATACTTTCTATTTCCCCTTTTTTTCCGCAAAGGAAAAAGCGGTTATAACTCCAAGAATAATAAAGCTTGAAATCATTGAGCTTCCTCCGTAGCTTACAAAGGGCAGAGTGATGCCCGTTAAGGGAATAAGCTTTATAACTCCGCCCACGATTATAAAGGTCTGATAGCCAAAGCACAAAACAAGCGCCATGCAGGCTGCCTTTAAAAATTCGTTTTCGCATTTCATCGCGGTTTTAACTCCTCTGTAGGTAAGGAGAAAATAAAGAAGAATAACTGCTATCCCTGTGAAAATTCCCATTTCCTCGCAAATGGCTGCAAAGATAAAATCCGATTCTCTGAATGGAATAAGATGGGGGGAGCCAAGCCCCAGCCCCAAGCCAAAATATCCACCCGAAACAATGGCAATTAGCGACTGGACTATCTGATAGCCCTTTCCAAGAGGGTCCTGCCAGGGGTTTTTCCATATTTCAACCCTGACCCCGATATGTCCTGCAAGAAAGAAATAGCCAATAAGCGCCGCAAAAATAATTCCGCCGATATTTATAAGCTTTAAAAGATGATTGGTTTTATAGATGCAGCACATGGAGAAATAAACAAGGAACAAAAGAAGGGCAGTTCCCCATTCTCTTTGCACTAAGCATAGAGCGCCCATACAGATATAAACAAACGCACAAAGATATATTTCATCACTTGGAATACCCATTATCCTTTTGCGCTTGTCTTTTTTGGCATCTGTGGGAAGCTTTGAATAGAAGCAGGCAATTGCAAGGCAGAAAAACAGCTTTATAATTTCCGATGGCTGAATAGACATGCCTTTTATTATAATCCAGTTTTTGGAACCGTTTATCTCTTTTCCAAAGATGGCTGTGAGAATAAGAAGCACAAAAACAACAGCCATATAGAGAAATCTCAGTTTGTTCCAGAAATGAAGCTTGCCAAAGAGTATCATTGTTAAAAGATAGGCAGCTATTCCTATCATAAACCACAAAAGCTGTCTGTTGGCATTTGTGATGCTTATGCGGTATTGCATAACAAGCCCTATGGAAACAAGCATAGAAACCGTTAAAAAGAGATATATGTCTCCGAAATTAAAATAATAAAGAATAATATACACCAGGATGTTTATCGACGCCAATATAAGCCCTGTTATAAGAAGGCTCATTTCCTTTCCTTCGTAAAACAGAAACAGCAGAAAAAAGCTTAAGATGTTAAAAAGCGTGATATACAGCATAGGTCGAAAGCGGATTTTTGTCATATTATTTCCTTTCCGGCTGCAGATTGTCAACAAAAATAAAGCTGATGTTACCAAAGGAAAGCTTGTCGCTGTCTTTTATCTTAACAGGCTGATTTCCAAGCCTTCTGCCATTTAAAAAGCTTCCGTTGGTGCTGCCTGAGTCTTCCACATAAAAAGAACCGTCCTTTAAAAAAATCCGGGCATGGTTTTTTGAAAGAAAGGGGTCGTCAATAAAAACATGACACCTTTTGCTTCTGCCTATGGTTGTGTTTTCCTTAACGCTGTAGCTCTCGTGCATTTTAAATTTTAAATTGCGTCTGAGGTTAATAAGCTTTAAATAGGCAAGAGCGCCTTTTTGTGCCATATCCTGCCTTTTGGCATCGGTTATGTCAAGATAAACAAGCCTGACAATGCTCAAAATAAACATATACACAATAAGCACAAAAGCATATTTAATTATTGTGGCAAGTATTTCATACATAGGTTTTCTCCTTGGTTTTAAAGATATTTTTCAAGAAACTGCCCTGTGTAGGATTTCTTGCATTTAACAATTTCTTCGGGAGTTCCTTCAAAAACAAGCTCTCCGCCGCCGATACCGCCTTCAGGTCCCAGGTCGATAATATGGTCGGCAATTTTTATAACATCAAGATTATGCTCAATAACTATAACTGTGTTGCCGCTGTCGGCAAGAGAATTGAGAACATCGGTAAGCTTATGAACATCGGCAATGTGGAGACCTGTGGTGGGTTCGTCAAGAATATATATAGTTTTGCCGGTTCCCTTGCGGCTAAGCTCTGTGGCAAGCTTAACTCTTTGTGCTTCACCGCCCGAAAGGGTGGTGGAGGGCTGGCCGATTTTAATATATCCAAGACCAACATCAAAAAGGGTTTGCAGTCGTTTTCTTATTTTGGGAATGTTTTCAAAATATTCAAGCCCTTCTTCAACTGTCATTTCAAGCACATCGTTTATGTTTTTGTCTTTATATTTAACCTCAAGGGTTTCTCTGTTGTATCTTTTTCCCTTACAAACCTCACAAGGCACATAAACATCGGGCAAAAAGTGCATTTCAATTTTTAAAATACCGTCGCCCGAGCAGGCTTCGCATCTTCCTCCCGACACATTGAAGCTGAATCGTCCTGCATTGTAGCCTCTCATTTTTGCTTCGTTTGTGCGGGCAAAAATTTCGCGGATGTCAGTAAAGAGACCTGTGTAGGTGGCAGGGTTTGAACGGGGAGTTCTGCCTATGGGAGACTGGTCTATTGCAATAACCTTGTCGGCGTTTTCAATACCAAGAATTTCTTTGTGTTTTCCGGGTTTTTTCTTTGCTCCGTTAAGGTCGGTGGCAAGCTTTTTATGGAGTATTTCATTAACAAGGCTTGATTTTCCTGAGCCTGAAACTCCTGTTACTGCAATTATTTTGCCAAGGGGGAATTTAACATCAATGTTTTTAAGATTGTTTTCCTTTGCTCCCTTAACCTCAATATATTTTCCATTTCCTTCGCGCCTTTTTTCAGGAACGGGGATTTTTCTGTTTCCTCCAAGATACTGCCCCGTCATGCTTTCAGGGCAGGCAATAATGTCTTTAAGGCTTCCCTGCGCAACAACATGTCCGCCATGAACACCTGCTCCGGGGCCTATGTCTATAATTTCATCGGCGGCAAGCATTGTGTCTTCATCGTGTTCAACAACAATGAGAGTGTTGCCAAGATCCCTTAGCTTTTTAAGAGTTGCTATGAGCTTGTTGTTGTCTCTCTGGTGGAGGCCTATGCTGGGTTCATCAAGAATATACATAACCCCCGTAAGCCCTGAGCCAATCTGGGTGGCAAGGCGAATTCTCTGGGCTTCGCCGCCGGAAAGAGTTCCTGCGCTTCGTGAAAGAGAAAGATAATTAAGCCCCACATCAACCAAAAATCCCAGACGGGCGTTTATCTCTTTTAAAATCTGACGGGCAATAATTTTTTCCTTTTCGCCAAGAACCAGTGAATCAAAAAAATCTTTAATATCGCTTATTGGCATATCTGTAAGCTCGGCAATGTTTATATCCCCGACTGTTACTGCAAGAACCTCAGGACGGAGTCTTTTTCCCTTGCACGCTTTGCAGAGTACCTCACCCATAAGATTTTCTATTTCACCCTTTGAATAAGACGAAAAGGAATCGTTATATCGTCTTTCAAGATTGGTTATAACCCCTTCAAAGGGAGCTGTTTTTTTGTAGCCATTGTGATTGATGCTTATAGGCTCCGGACTTCCATAGAGAACGATGTCCATAATTTCCTTTGGCAAATCCTTTATGGGAGTTGTTTTGTCAAATTTATATTTTTTTGAAAGGGAATCAAGCCATGCGCTCCAGTAGGTTGTTCCATCTGCCACATTTCCCCATCCGAAAGCGCATATTCCGCCATCGTAGATAGATTTTGAATCGTCGGGAATCAGTAGCTCCGGGTCAATCTTCATAAAGCTTCCCAGACCGCTGCACTCAGGGCAGGCACCAAAGGGAGAGTTGAAGGAAAACATTCTGGGGCTCATTTCCTCAATGCTTATGCCGCAGTTTTTGCAGGCGTAGTTCTGGCTGAAAATTCTTTCTCCTTTGTCAAATAAATCCGCCACAATAATTCCGTCGCCAAGCTTTGATGCTGTTTCCACAGAGTCAGCAATTCTTGATACGGCAGAGGATTTTATAATTATTCTGTCCACAACAATTTCAATTGTGTGGCGGTGGGTTTTTTCAAGGTGAATTTCTTCGGATAAATCTCTTATGTTTCCGTCAATTCTTATTCTCACATAACCGTTTTTTCTTGCGTCGTTTATGATTTTTGAGTGTTCACCCTTTTTATCTTTTATAACCGGAGCAAGAATCTGCAGTTTAGTGCCTTCGCCATATTCCATAAGGCTGTCCACAATTTCATCAACAGATTGCTGATTTATAACCTGCTTGCATTTTGGACAATGCGGCACACCTATCCTGGCATATAAAAGTCTTAAATAGTCGTAAATTTCGGTAACTGTTCCCACAGTTGAACGGGGGTTTTTGCTTGTGGTTTTCTGGTCGATGCTTATGGCAGGCGAAAGACCTTCGATGTATTCCACATCGGGCTTGTCCATCTGACCTAAAAACTGCCTTGCATAGGAAGAAAGAGATTCAACATATCTTCTCTGCCCCTCGGCATAGAGGGTGTCAAAGGCAAGGCTCGATTTTCCCGAGCCGGAAAGCCCTGTCATAACAACAAACTTATCTCTTGGAATATCTATATCAATATTTTTCAGATTGTGCTCCGATGCACCTCTGATTCGTATATATTCTTTCATAACAAAAATCACCGTCCAATAATTTAGTGAATAGAGAATAGTGAAAAGTGAAGAGAAATGTGCAAAACCGCTTCAGGCGGTTTTGTTCCTTTTCTTCTCTCTCTTATCCTTTATCTTTTATCTGCTTTAAGCTTTATTATTTCATCTCTGTATACTGCCGCCATTTCAAAGTCTAAGTTGTCGGAGGCATCTTTCATCATAGCTGTGAGCTTTTTAATCTTATCTTCAATGCTTTCTTCCTCTGTGAAGCTTTCCTGTTTTGTATCGGCAGTTTCATAGGTTTTAATAATCTCGTGAATATCTTTTTTAATTGTTTTTGGAATGATGCCATGCTTTTCGTTGTAGGCAAGCTGAATTTCTCTTCGTCTTTCAGTCTCGTCAATGGCTCTTTGCATTGAGCCTGTCATATTATCGGCATACATAATAACCCGGCTTTCGGCATTTCTTGCCGCTCTGCCTATGGTCTGAACAAGGGATGTTTCCGACCTTAAAAAGCCCTCCTTGTCGGCATCGAGAATTGCCACAAGGGAAACTTCGGGAATATCAAGGCCTTCTCTTAAAAGGTTTATTCCAACCAAAACATCAAACACGCCAAGTCTTAAATCTCTTATAATCTTCATTCTTTCCATAGTTTCAACATCGGAATGAAGATATTTAACCTTAATGCCAATGCCTCTCATATAGTCTGTGAGGCTTTCTGCCATTTTCTTTGTAAGGGTGGTAACCAGAACCCTGTCACCTTTTTTGGTGACTGTATCTATTTCTGCCATCAAATCATCCACCTGATTTGCAACAGGGCGAATGAAAATAAGGGGATCCACAAGACCTGTGGGCCTTATTATCTGCTCAACTGCAGGGCCTGATTTTTCAAGCTCATATTGTGCAGGCGTTGCGCTTACATATATCGCCTGATTTATTCTCTGTTCAAATTCTGAAAAGTTAAGAGGACGGTTGTCAAAGGCAGATGGCAGACGGAATCCGAAATTAACTAAGGTTTCCTTTCGTGAACGGTCTCCGGCATACATCGCCCTGAACTGGGGAAGGGTAACATGAGATTCATCCACCACAAGAAGAAAATCATCGGGAAAATAGTCGATAAGGGTATAGGGTGCGCTGCCTTCCTCTCTGCCGCTTATGTGTCTTGAATAGTTTTCTATTCCCTGGCAAAAACCTATCTCCTGCATCATCTCCAGGTCGTAGTTGGTTCGCTGCAAAAGCCTTTGCATTTCAAGGATTTTATCTGCTTCCTTAAGCTGGGCGCATCTTTGGTCAAGCTCGTTTCTTATGCTGACTATTGCCCTTTTCATTTTTTCTTCGGTTGTGGCATAGTGAGACGCAGGGAAGATTGTTGTGAAGCTTCTAAATGCAAGAATTTCTCCGGTGACTGTGTTTATTTCGCAAATTCTTTCTATTTCGTCGCCAAAAAACTCAACTCTTATTGCCGCTTCGCCGCTTGAAACAGGAAATACCTCAACCACATCGCCGCGAACCCTGAAGGTTCCTCTTTCGCAGCTTATATCGTTTCTTGAATACTGAATTTCAACAAGCTTTTTTAAAAATAAATCCCTGTCACATTCGTTTCCCACTCTGAGAAAAATCATCAGGTTTTTATAGTCGTCGGGGTCACCCAGACCATATATGCAGGAAACGCTGGCAACAATGATAACATCCCGTCTTTCAAGCAGTGCCGCTGTGGCGCTGTGGCGGAGCTGGTCTATTTCTTCATTCATTGATGAGTCTTTTTCGATGTAGGTGTCGGTGGTGGGAATATATGCCTCGGGCTGATAGTAGTCGTAGTAGGAAACAAAGTATTCCACAGCGTTTTCAGGAAAAAACTCTTTAAATTCGCTGCAAAGCTGAGCCGCAAGGATTTTATTGTGGGCAAGAACCAGAGTCGGCTTTTGCACCCTTTCAATTGTTTTTGCAATGGTAAAGGTTTTGCCTGAACCTGTAACACCCATAAGAGTCTGGTGCTTTTTGCCATTTATAATGCCCTCTGAGAGCTTGTCTATAGCAGTTATCTGGTCGCCCATAGGCTCAAATTTTGAATGTACTTTAAATTCCGGCATAAAAAAACACCACCTTTCTTTATTCTTGTCCCGCAGGGACATATCGCACCTTCAGGTATATCGCATCCGCAAGGATATATCGAAAATTTCGGCAGAAATTTATATCGCGTGGCTACAATTACAACATTATGCTCTACCATACATTATATCAATTTAAATCTTTGTTTTCAAGAACTTTTATTATCTGTCTCAAAGCTTTTTCAAAGTTTTCATCATCTTCGGCGCATCTTTTCTTAATCGCCTTGAAATGAGCTCTTTTTTTAGGTGAATTTCTTTGCTTTTTCCCTAAAAATCTTTCAAAAAGAAGCCTTTCTATGTTTTCGTTTGTGTAGATAAGGCCGCTGTTGCCGATTGCATATGCTCCTTTTCCAAGAGCCATTGCGGCAACGCCATAGTCCTGGGTTATAACAATATCGCCATTTTTAACTCTGTTAATAAGAGCAATATCCACGCTGTCTGCTCCCTGACTAACAGTTATAACCTGGGCATAGTCGGATTTTATAAGGTGGTTAACATCTGTCACAAGGCAAAGTGGAATTTTAAATTCCATTGCCACTTTCTCTGTTATATCTTTTACAGGGCAAGCATCACAGTCAACATAAATCATAATTTTTTCTCCTTGGTATTCGCTTCGTTCTTTCTGTCAAAAAGTAAATATATATGGACTGAATGAAATGAAGGACATATATATTTATATATATTTATTATTATTAATATTATTTTTATTATATTTATTTTTATTAGGGGCCAAAATTTATACCTCTAAAGGAATATTTTTCATTCTTCTTGAGGTAATGTTTTTTACTCTTCTTGGGGCACTTTTTTCAGACCGATAGATAAGTCTATATTATATCTTTTTTGTGTGGGTGTCAAATTAGTTCTTGACTTTGGATTTTCTTTGAATTAAAATTAATCTAAGCGGAGTTATCAGAAGGAGAGATGAACAATGGTTCTTGCAATAGATATAGGCAACACAAATATCGTTCTGGGCGGGTTTATTGAAGATGAATTAAAATTCGTTGCCCGAATAGCCACCAATGCCAATAAAACAGAAGATGAATATGCCACCAAAATAAAAAGTATTCTTGTTCTCCATGAGGTTGACAAAGCCTCTGTCAAGGGTGCAATCATTTCGTCGGTTGTGCCGCCCCTTACAAGGGTTATGGCAGATGCTGTGAAGCTGGTGTATGGAATAGAGCCGCAGCTTGTTGGCCCGGGAATCAAAACAGGAATCAATATCCATTGTGACGACCCGTCAACCGTTGGTGCTGATTTAATCTGCGCCTGTGTGGCGGCAAATTCCATCTATGGAAATCCGTCTCTTGTTATAGATATGGGCACAGCTACCAAAATGATGGTTATTGACAGCACAGGAACCTTTATCGGTGTTTCCATTATTCCGGGTGTAAACATTGCCTTAAAGGCTTTGGCATCAGGAACCGCTCAGCTTCCTCAGATAAGCCTGGAAGCTCCAAAATCGGTTATTGGCAAAAACACAGCCGACTGCATGCGTTCGGGAGCAGTTTTTGGCAATGCTTCAATGATAGACGGAATGATAGACCGCTTTAATTCTGAAATGGGCTGCGATTTAAAGCTTATTGCAACAGGCGGACTTTCCAAAACAATTATAAAGCATTGCAGGCATAATATCATAGCTGATGATGACCTTGTTTTAAAAGGACTTAACATTATCTACAAAAAGAACCTTAAATAATTTAAAAATCGCTTTTTAATAATTTAAAAACCATATTTTGCACATAAATTTATACTAATAGGCGTTGTATCTCTAGCCGGAGGCTAAGGAGAACGACAGCAAGGAGGAATTTTTATGAATGAAAAAAGAATTGACACAAAGAAAATGGTTTTGGGTGCAATAATGACCGCTCTGGTTATTATTCTGCAGCTTATGGGCGCTTTTATTAAATTTGGCCCGTTTTCCATTTCCCTTGTTCTTATCCCGATTGTAATCGGTGCCGCTGAGTGTGGCGCGGCAATTGGCGCGTGGCTTGGGTTTGTGTTTGGTGTGGTAGTTTTGGCAAGTGGTGACGCGGCGGCGTTTTTAAGCGTTGATGCTATAGGAACCGTTATTACCGTGCTTTTAAAAGGCACCCTTTGTGGCTTTGCCGCAGGGCTTGTGTATAGGGCTTTTGAAAAAATCAATCGCTATGCAGCAGTTGTTTGCGCAGCAGTTGTCTGCCCCCTTGTAAACACAGGTGTGTTTCTTCTGGGTTGTATTATATTCTTTATGGATACTCTGTCCGTATGGGCAGGCGGGGCAGATGTGTGGAAATATATGATATTTGTCCTTGTTGGATGGAATTTCCTTTTTGAGCTTGGTTCAAATATTGTTTTAAGCCCTGTAATAGTGAGACTTTTAAATCTAAGAAATAAATAAGAAAATGAAATAAAGCAAAATATGGTATATAAATAAAAACAAATGACTGTGAATTTTAAACTCACAGTCATTTTTTCTTTAATTCTGCTTCTGAACAATTTTATACTCGTCGTAAAATCTGAAATACGGGCAGCTTTCGCGTGAACTTCCATAGAATCTCACAGCTTCATCTTCGTCCATATTCATCATGCACACATATTCCTCATAATCGTCGTCATAGTCAAAATATGCACACATCTCACATTGACTTTGCACCTTTTCGGGTGCTTTTTTCTTTGCCATAATCACTTCTGCTCCGGCAATTTAAAGGAATCTTTAAGAGTTGCCGTAAGGTTGAAGATGATGTTGTCGGGTGTTGAATATTTATCCACTGTAAAATAGCCATTTCTCATAAACTGGAAGGAGTCGCCGGGTTTGGCAGAAGCTAAATCGGCGTCAATTTTACATCCATAGAGCACATCTAAAGATTTCGGATTTAAGTTTTCAAGATATTCATCCACATCGCCGGGGTTTTCGGTTAGGAATAACTTGTCATACATATTAACAGCCGCTTCTATGCAGTTGTTTCCGTCAACCCACTGAATTGTGCCTTTAACTTTTCTTCCGTCGGGAGAGTTTCCGCCCTTGGATTCGGGGTCGTAGGTGCATATTAATTCGCTTACTTCGCCGTCTTTATCTTTTATAATTTCTTTAACCCTTATAAAATATGCACCCTTAAGACGAACCTCATTATCGGGGGTTAATCTCTTGTAGCCCTTAACGGGAACCTCCATAAAGTCATCTTTTTCAATGAAAATATTTTTGGAGAAGGAAATTTCCTTTGTTCCTGCATTTTCGTCATTGGGGTTAATTTCAACTGTCAGCTTTTCGCTAACACCGTCGGGATAGTTTTCTATTGTAACTTTTAATGGATGAAGCACAGCCATCGCTCTGGGAGCTTTTAAGTTGAGATTTTCTCTTACGCAGTGTTCAAGCATCTGATAGTCAACCACACTAAAGGATTTTGCCACACCGATTCTTTCGGCAAAATCAATAAGAGCTTCAGCCGGATAACCCTTTCTTCTCATACCGCATATGGTAGACATTCTGGGGTCGTCCCAACCGTCAACTATTGCCTCCTTAACAAGCTTTAAGCATTTTCTCTTGCTGGTTAGGGTGTTGGTTAAGTTTAATCTTGCAAATTCTATCTGTCTTGAAGGTGTGGGGAAATCGCAGGCCTTTAAAAACCAGTCATAAAGTGGACGGTGGTCTTCAAATTCGAGTGAGCAAAGGGAGTGGGTAACGCCTTCTGCTGTGTCGGAAATGGGGTGAGCAAAGTCATACATAGGATAAACACACCATTTATCACCTGTGCGGTGGTGGGTTGCGTGGAGAACTCTGTAGATAACAGGGTCTCTCATATTCATATTACCCGATGCCATGTCGATTTTAGCTCTTAAAACCTTTTCCCCTGTTTCAAATTCGCCATTTGTCATTCTTTCAAAAAGGTCAAGATTTTCTTCAACCGAACGGTTTCTGTAGGGGCTTTCCTTACCGGGTTCGGTTAAGGTGCCTCTGTATTTTCTTATCTCCTCAGCTGTTAAATCGTCAACATAGGCAAGGCCTTTTTTAATAAGTTTTATTGCACATTCATAAATAACGGGGAAATAGTCGGAAGCATAATAAACATTGTCCCAATTAAAGCCAAGCCATTTGATGTCTTCCATTATAGCATCAACATATTCCACATCTTCCTTTGTGGGGTTGGTGTCGTCGAGACGGAGATTGCAGGTTCCGCCATATTTTTTTGCAGTTGAAAAGTCGATGTTTATTGCCTTAACATGGCCAATATGCAGATAACCATTTGGCTCAGGGGGAAATCTTGTCTGCACTCTTTCGTAAACGCCATCGGCAAGGTCTTTGTCTATAGCATCGTGAATAAAATTAGATGAGATATATTCTTCCATTTGTTTGTGTCTCCTTTAACCAAGAGCTATAATAGCTCTTTTGATTCTGTCGGTAACCCTGTCTTTTCCAAGAAGCTTCATAATTGAGCAAAGGTCGGGGGATTTTGTTCTGCCTGTTATTGCCACTCTTACAATGTTGCTGACATCGCCCACATGACCGGGGAAGCTTTCAGGGTTTTTCTTATATTCCTTAACTTCTCTTGCAAAGCCTACATTTTCGGCTAAATCCTTCATGGTTTCAAACCACTGGGTATTGTCTGCATTTTCGTCATACATATCCAGATAAATTTCAAGGATTTTTTTTGCGTCTTCTTTTGACACATTTTCCACCTCGGCATATTTTCCGTCGAAGGTCTCGTCAAACATAAATGAAAATGCATCTCTCACCTCCGACCATTTGCCGATGTCTTTTCTTGGCTTGTCGGGGTTTCTGTCAAAATTAAACATCGCCACAGAGAAGGCTTTGTCTCTTGTTAAAAGCTTAAACAGCTCTTTGTCATACTTTTCTGCCCAGGCTGTTGCCAGGTCATAAACCTTTTCGGCTGTGTATGATGCAACCTTGTTTTTACAAACATCGTTTAATTTCACAAGGTCAAAAAGTCCGCCTGAGGTACTCATTTTATTCATTTCAAGCTTAAATTCTGACCAATGGGCGGTTTTGTTTGCTTTTCTGAAATCTTCAAAGGTATAGTTTGCAAGGTTTAAAAGATATTCAATAACGCCATCTGTGGGGTAGCCCTCTTCGTCATAATAGGTAACAGCGGCTTCGGGGTCTTTTCTTTTTGAAATCTTTCTTTTTCCGCCTTCATCTTCCTTCATAATAGGAGCAATGTGGGCATATTTGGGAGGCTTTATTCCCATCATATAGAACATCTGCAGATGAATGGGAATTGATGAAATCCATTCGTCGCCTCTTATAACATTTGTTGTACCCATTAAATAATCATCAACCACATGGGCAAAGTGATAGGTGGGGATTCCGTCGGATTTTAAAACTACCACATCAACTATATTTTCAGGCATTTCAATTTTGCTCTTTATTCCGTCTTTAAAAGAAACCTTTCTTTCCTCAGAGCCGCAGGATTTTAATCGGAGAACAAATTTCTCGCCTGCATTTATTTTGGCTTCAATTTCTTCAAAGCTAAGTTCGCGGCATTTTGCAAATTTGCCCCAATAGCCGGGAAGAAGCTTTTCCTTTTCCTGAATTTCTCTTGTGGCGGCTAAATCTTCCTCGGAGCAAAAACAGGGGTATGCTTTTCCTTCCTTAACAAGAGCTTTGGCAAAGCTCTGGTAGATTTCTGCTCTCTGGCTTTGCATATATGGTCCGTAGGAGCCTTCCTGATTGTCAAAGTCCACAAAGCCTTCGTCAATTTTAACTCCGAAGCCCAGAAGACCTTCCAGGATTTTGGTAACACCGTCGTCAACCTCGCGCTTTTTGTCGGTGTCTTCTATTCTTAAAATAAACTTTCCGCCCGACTGGTGAGCAATTCTTTCTGAAATAAGAGCTGCAAAGAGTCCGCCAATATGAAGAAAGCCTGTGGGCGATGGTGCAAAACGGGTAACTTTTTGCTCCCCATTAAGCTCTCTTCTTGGATAAATTGCCTCGTAGTCGGCAGGGGTTTTTGAAATATTCGGAAATAATAATTCTGAAAGTTTGTTGTAGTCCATAATTTTAACCTCTTTGTAGTTATAGATAATCAAATTATACTATATTATGGCGGATTTGTCAAAATATTATTGAAGGAAATAGCGAAAAATATATGGTGCGAAAATAAAGAATTTTTGGTATGAAATCCGGACAACCTCTTAAGGTCAATTGGTCTGCCAAGTTTAATTAAACCACCAATTTGCGTGGGCGACACTTGCGGTACCCGAAGAAGAAGCACCACGCCAAGGCGCAACAGCTTTTCGAGCCGTCAACTTCGGCGGCTCACCTGCGTGCCGTATGAGGGCACTTGGTTTGCCGGAAGTTTTGGCATACGACCTCTCGTCCGTTCAACTTTCCCTTCG
>JAZRGM010000055.1:0-23847 GCA_045644205.1 Clostridia bacterium
CTGAAAACTACAAGGTGCTTTTCTTACAGGGAGGAGCATCAACACAGTTCGCTATGGTTCCTCTTAATCTATATAGTGATAAGAAAAAAGCTGATTATGTTGTTACAGGTCAGTTTGCAAAAAAAGCTATGGAAGAAGCTAAAAAATTCGGTGATGTTAATGTAGTTGCTTCAAGTGCAGATAAAACATTTTCATATATTCCAAAGCTTACAAAAGCTGATTTTTCAGATGACGCAGACTATGTACATATAACATTTAACAATACTATATTCGGTACAAAATATAACTATATTCCTGATACAGGAAATGTTCCTCTTGTATCTGATATTTCATCCTGCATTTTATCTGAAAAACTTGATGTTTCAAAATTCGGCCTTTTATATGCCGGTGCTCAGAAGAATATCGGTCCTGCAGGATTAACTGTTGCTATTGTGAGAGAAGATCTTATGGGTTCACCTCTTTCAATAACTCCAACAATGCTTGATTACAAAGTTCATGCAGATAACGATTCAATGTATAACACACCTCCTACATACAGTATCTATATGTGTGGTCTTGTGTTAGAATGGATCAAGAGCCTTGGTGGTGTTTCTGCTATTGAAAAGATGAATATAGAAAAAGCTAAGATTTTATATGATTTCTTACACGAATCTAAGTTATTCAAGGGCGGAGCAGAAAAAGAAGACCGTTCAATAATGAATGCTACTTTCATTACAGGCGATGCTGATCTTGATGCTAAGTTTGTTAAGGAAGCAAAAGAAAACGGAATAGTTAATATTAAAGGCCACAGAGTTGTTGGCGGTATGAGAGCAAGTATTTATAACGCTATGCCAATCGAAGGCGTTAAAGCTCTTGTTGACTTTATGAAGAAATTCGAAACAGAAAATAAATAAGGTGATAAAAATGAGTAATATTTTAACTCTTAACAAAATTTCTAAGATTGGTCTTAGTAAATTTACATCAGAATATAAAATTTCTGATACTATGGAAAATCCGGATGCTATATTATTAAGAAGCTTCAATATGCACGAATATGAAATGCCAAAATCTCTTCTTGCAATAGGAAGAGCAGGCGCAGGTGTTAACAATATTCCTGTTGATAAATGTGCTAAAGATGGTATTGTTGTATTTAACACTCCGGGTGCAAATGCAAATGCAGTTAAAGAGCTTGTTCTTGCAGGATTATTCCTTGCATCAAGAGATGTTGTTGGCGGTATCAAATGGGCAAGTGAGCTTAATTCCGATACAATAGCTAAGGATGTTGAAAAAGGAAAAGGAGCTTTCGTTGGTCCTGAACTTCTTGGCAAAAAGCTTGGTGTTGTTGGTCTTGGTGCTATTGGTGCTAAGGTTGCAAACCTTGCAGTTGCTTTGGGTATGGAAGTTATGGGTTATGACCCATATATCTCTGTTGAAGCTGCATGGGGAATTTCTTCAAGTGTTAAAAAATGCACAGATTTAAAGGTTCTTTGTGCAAACTGCGACTATATTTCAATGCACCTTCCCTTAAACGATGGCACACGCGGCATGGTAAACGATGAACTCTTTGAGTGTATGGCTCAGGGCACACGCCTTTTGAATTTCTCAAGAGGAGAGCTTGTTGACACCGCAGCTCTTAAAAAAGCAATTGAAAATGGCACCATTGCAAGCTATGTGGTAGACTTCCCATCAGAAGAAACTCTTGATATGGAAAATGTTGTAAACATTCCTCACCTTGGTGCTTCAACTCCCGAATCAGAAGACAACTGTGCAGTTATGGCTGCAAAAGAGCTTTCTGAATTTATGAAATATGGCAACATCAAAAACTCTGTTAATTTCCCCAACATTGACCTTGCAATGGAAACAAAATACAGAGTTACAATTGCTCATAAAAATATCCCCAATATGCTCACAAACTTCTCTGCTATCTTTGCAAATGACAATATAAATATTGTTAATATGCTCAATAAGAGTAAAAAAGATAATGCCTACACCATCATCGATGTGGATGAGGTTCCTGCAGGTCTCAAAGAAGAGCTTGAGGCTATAGAGGGAGTATACAAGGTAAGAATCATTTAAGATAAAAAATAATAGAGAATAAAAAAAGCTATCGTCAAATTCGATAGCTTTTTGTTTATGTAAATTATTTGTTTTCTGCTAATTTATCAAGCTTTTTGTTTCTTGCATAAAGCACAAGGTCTGCTCCAACCATAACAAAATTGAGTATGTAGAAAATAAGTACATACCAGCTCTTTGCAAACCACTCGGCAAAATCCGGTCTCACGAATTTAGATGCAATACCTGCCACATAGCCAAATTCAATAAGAAGAAGAAACATAAGGCTTTTTCCTTTTGTTGTTCTTGCTTTATAAGATTTAAGCACATTTGCAGGCCATGAAAAACCAAAACTTACAACCATTATAATTTCTAAAAGTTCAGACATAATTCTATCTCCTTTTTCATTTTATGTGTTTATTATACACCTAAATGTCTTAAAGTGCAATTGCTAAAATAATTTTGTTATATTCTTTACAAAATATCTCTTTTGGTGTAAAATTCCTTATGGGAAAATATATAAATAACAGGTGATAAAAATGATTAATAGCGAAAAAATATTTATTCTCGGAGATAGCTACTCAACCTATGAAGGCTATGTGCCAGAAGGATATGCTGTATATTATGCTAAAAATACAGACAGAGAGGCAAAGGTCAGCGATGTGAGCCTTACATGGTGGGGAAGGTATCTGAAAAACACAAATTCCACCCTTTTAAGAAACTGCAGCTGGTCTGGTTCAACTATCTGCCACACAGGCTATGGCGGAGCAGATAAAATAAATAATTCATTCATAACCCGTATGGAAAAGCTTATAGACGAAGGCTTTTTTAAAGAAAATAAACCCGACACTCTTTTCGTTTTTGGCGGCACCAACGATAGCTGGGCAAATGCTCCCCTTGGTGAAAAAATGTATTCGGGCTGGGAAGTAAAGGATCTTTACTGCGTTTTGCCTGCTATATGCTATCTTTTAAATCTTTTAAAGAAAAATTTCCCCGAAACAAGAATTATATGTCTTTTAAATTCGGGAGTATATAAAAAGGAAATAACCGATACCTTTATTGAAGCCTGCGAAAAATATGATATAGAATACATTAAAATAGAAGATTTTGAAATGCTCACAGGTCATCCCACAGAGCTTGGTATGGAACAGATTGAAAAAATGGTGAGAGATGGGATGGAAAGATAAGGGTTTTGTTTTTGAAAATCGGAGATGAAAGGGCGCATTATAAAATTTGTTTTGCGTAAGCAAAACTTCCTTTTCTCTTCTCTATTCTCTTTTATCTATTATCTGGAAACGGTAATTCCTAGAGAAGAATGAAGAGAGAAAAACGAAAAGATAATAGTACAAAAAGAAACGACAACTTTCCCAAAGAAAATTGTCGTTTCTTTTCGGAAAAGCCGAACCATAAAGATATTTTAAAAAATCTTTGGCGATATACTCGCTCACGCTCGTGCGATATATTCGCTTCGCAAATTCGATATAACTTCACTTCGTTTCGTTGCGATATGATATAAATTCTCGTCCCGAAGGGACATATCGCATCCGTCAGGATATATCGTACCGAAGGTATATCGCAAATTCCGTCAGGAATTTATATCGTTGAAAAAAAGACATTTTTCATTGTCGAAAAATGTCTTTTTTTCTTATGGAGCATAAGGGACTTGAACCCTTGACCCCCACACTGCCAGTGTGATGCGCTCCCAACTGCGCTAATGCCCCGTGGATATTTTAAACACAATAAGAATTATATTATGCAAAGAGAACTTTGTCAAGAAAAATCTATTTTATTTTTTGAAAATTTGTGATACAATATGGAAAAGGAGTGAATTTTATGAGTACAATTGACACAAAAGCACTTTTTAATATTTCCTATGGGCTGTATGTTGTAACATCAAACGACGGTAAAAAGCACAATGGTCTTATTGTCAACACAGTTATGCAGCTCACAGACACCCCCAACAGAGTTGGTGTTTGCATCAACAAGGCAAATTATTCCCATGATGTGATAAAACAAACCGGGATTATGAATATAAACTGTCTTACAGAAAGCACACCCTTTGAAACCTTCAAACAATTTGGTTTTCAGAGCGGAAAAGATGCAGACAAATTTAGCGGCGAAAGCATTAAAACTTCCGAAAATGGTCTGGCAGTCCTTGGTGCAAATATAAATGCCTTTATTTCTCTTAAGGTGGCAAGTTATATTGACCTTGACACCCACGGTCTTTTTATCTGCGATGTTACAGAAGCGCAGATTGTATCGGAAGAAAAAGCTGTGACCTATACCTACTATCAGGAAAACATAAAGCCAAAGACAAAGGCTCAGCAGAAAAAGGGTTATGTATGCAAAATATGCGGCTATGTGTATGAGGGAGAAAATCTTCCCGAAGATTTTATCTGTCCGTGGTGTAAGCATGGTGCATCTGATTTTGAAGAATTAAAATGATTTTAAAGGGGCATGACCGCTATAGGTTTTGCTCCTTTGTTATGTTGCATTATAGTAATTTTGATGATATAATAATTTCAAAGACCTATGCGTGAGTATTGTTTTTGGTATTCCGGGCATGACCATAGCAGAAACATGACGGAAACTGCGAAAGGGGAGGGAGTGATGTAATGCGAAGGGCTATAAGAAAATTGTCATCAATTCAAATAATTATGTTTGCTTTTTTGCTGGTAATTGTAATAGGCAGTATTCTATTGAGCCTGCCCATAAGCTCGGCAAACGAAAAGAGCGTGCCTTATGTTGATGCTCTTTTTACTGCAACAACAGCTACCTGTGTTACAGGTCTTGTAACCTTGCCGACCGTATCAACATGGAGTGCTTTTGGACAGATTGTAATACTGGTTCTTATTCAGATTGGCGGATTAGGCGTTATGACAGTTGTTGCGGGTATGTTGATGATTCTGCAATGTAAATTTAATGTAAATGACAGAATTATAATCAGCGATTCGTTTAATATGAATTCTATCGGAGGAATCGTTAAGTTTGTTAAAAAAGTAATATTGCTAACCTTTATAGTAGAGCTGATAGGCGCATTATTATACATGGTAGTTTTCATTCCCGAATTTGGGATAAAAGGAATATGGGTGTCGGTTTTCACCTCTGTTTCAGCTTTTTGTAATGCCGGCATAGATATAATTTCAGAAAACAGCTTGTGCGGATATGCACTTAACCCGATAATTAACATAACAACTATTATGCTTATTATTTCAGGCGGTATCGGATTTGTTGTTTTATTTGATTTGGCAAGGGTGATGGGAAATAAAAAAGGTAAGTCGTTTAAATTTTTATCCCTTCACAGCAAAATTGCGCTTTTGGTTACGGCTTTTCTGATAGTTGCCGGCACGGTTTTTATTTTGATTTTTGAATATAACAACCCGGATACATTAGGAGGATATACATTTATTGATAAAATTATGGTATCCTTGTTTCAGTCGGTGACTTTAAGAACTGCAGGTTTTGCTTCAATAGCTCAGGAATGTATTACTGATGCATCTGCATTTGTATCAATGCTTCTTATGTTTATAGGCGGTTCACCGGCAGGAACAGCCGGCGGTATAAAGACGGTTACATTTTTTGTTTTGATTGTAAGCACATCTTCCGTTATAAAGAATAAAAGAACAGTAGATGTGTTTAACAGACAAATTTCAACAGAAATTTTAAAGCGTTCGGTCGCTGTTTTTGCAGTTTCATTTTTGACGGTTATATGTTCAACTGTTTTACTTATAGTTTTTAATGGCGGAGAATTTATTGATATATTATATGAAACAGTAAGTGCCACAGCAACAGTCGGACTGAGTCGGAGTTATACAAGCACTCTAAACACATTTGGTAAACTTATTATTACATTAACTATGTATCTAGGAAGAGTGGGGCCTATTTCTCTGGCTTTTGCATTTAGTGTAAATAAGGGCAGGGAAAATCTGATTAACAATCCTGTTGAAGAAATTAGTGTGGGATAAGGAGTTTTTTATATGGGTAAAAGTTATGCAGTTTTTGGACTTGGCAGATATGGAAGAGCAGTTGTAAAAGAGCTGCTTAATAACGGAGCAGAGGTTCTGGCTGTGGATCAGGACAGAAAAATTGTAGATGAATTGGTGGGCGAAATTCCCATTTGCAAATGTGCTGATATAACTGAGCCGGGTGTTATAGAACAACTTGGCATATCGGATATAGATGTTGTTGTTATTTCAATGGCAAAAAGCTTTGAGGCAAGTATTATGGCAACTATGCTGTGCAAGGAAGCTTGTGTTGGAAAGGTTATTGTAAAGTGTTCTGATGAATCACAGTGTAAGGTTCTTAAAAAAATCGGGGCGGACGAAGTTATTTTGCCTGAAACCGAATCAGGAACACGACTTGCCAAAAATATTCTTAGCTCAGGGTTTATAGATATTGCTGATATAACTGATAAGATTTCAATTCTGGAAATAGATATAAAATCTGAGTGGGTTGGAAAAACACTTAGAGAGCTTGATTTAAGAAAAAAACACAACATAAATATAATGGCATTTAAAATCAGCAATGATGTGCTTTTTGCAAATCCCGACATTGTTATTGAGGATAGCATGAAAATGATAGTAATGACCGACAAAAAAGGTGCGGATTTCCTTAAATAGTATAAGCTTTAATCTAAACGCTTGTTCAAAACCTCACAAAGCAGAAAGTGTGTCTGAGAGGGGTATACTGCATAATCTTGACACCTCACCACCACCTGCGGCGGAGCCTCTCCTCAAGGAGAAGCCATTTAAAGCAGCACGATTATAAACTTTACAACTTGATTTGAAGATGCTATCAGAACAATTGGCATCTAGATTACACAGTCTTTATAAACTTTGATATACAAGGGAAAAAATATATCGTGATAAAACTCTTTTATGGAGGTTATACATATGGATAATAAAATACAAATATTTGAGGATAAAAGAATAAGAACTGCGTGGAATGAAGAAACGGAAGAATGGTATTTTTCTGTTGTTGATGTTGTGTCCGTTCTTACTGATAGTGTGGATGGCAGAAAATATTGGAACAAGTTAAAACAAAGATTAAAAGAAGAAGGAAATGAAACGGTGACAAATTGTCACCAGTTGAAAATGAAAGCTACTGATGGCAAAATGCGTTTAACAGATGTTGCTGATACTGAGCAGCTTTTGAGAATCATTCAATCAATTCCATCGCCAAAAGCTGAGCCATTTAAATTATGGTTGGCGCAAGTGGGTAGAGAAAGGATTGAAGAAACCATTGATCCCGAACTCACAATAGAAAGAGCGCTTGAAACATATCTCAAAAAGGGTTATACAAGAGAGTGGATAAACCAAAGATTGCAAGCTATTCAGGTGAGAAAAGAATTGACTGACGAATGGGATGCAAGAGGTGTACAGAAAGGTGTAGAATATGCTATTCTAACAGATGAAATCACAAGAGCATGGTCAGGAATGTCAACTAGAAAATACAAAAATCTTAAAGGTCTTACAAAAGAAAATTTAAGAGACAATATGAGCACTCTTGAACTCGTACTTAATATGCTTGCAGAAGCGACAACTACAGAATTATCAAAAGCACATAATCCTCAAACTTTTGAAGAAAATCGTGAAATTGCAAAAAGAGGAGGAAAGTATGCCGGTAATGCACGAAAGGAAATTGAAGCAGATACAGGCAAACCAGTAATCACATCAAAAAATGCAACCGAATTAAATCAGATAGTCACAGATTTAATTGAGGATATTACAGAAGGCGAAAAATAGTATTCAATCATACGAGATACAAGAAAGTTTTCTCGTGTCAAGTCCATACAATTTAAAAGATTAGTTTGCCGATTTATAATATTTACATATACTATCGGATGCGAGAAAATCCAGTATTCTCACGGGTTCTAAGGAAAAGTGTTAAAGGAAAAACAGTTGAAATAATCAGAAAAAAATAGTAGGTCCTAATACGAGCTTGCGAGTATCAAGGTTCTCCGAAATATAGAAATCTTTGATTTCGGTATATTTCGTGATGGTTCTTATTATTCACTGTTCTCCTAACTTGACAAAATCATAGCAAGGAATATTGAATTTGGGCAAAAATTATAGGTTGACAATATCCTACAATTTGCATATAATACAAATTGTAGGATATATTTATTGTATAAATAATAGGAGGTAGTTATGAATATAAATACTGAAACAATTACAACTATGACGGAAGCAAACCAGAATTTCTCAAAAGTGGCGAAGGTGGCGGAGAATAACGGTCAGGCAGTTATCTTCAAAAATAATAAACCCAAATTTTTGCTTATTGATGTTGAATCCAATTCTTACTTTGATATTACCGATGATGAAAAAATAGATGTGGCGGCAAAAAGGATTATGCAAAGATTCAAGCCTGCTTTTGAGGAGCTGGCAAAATGATTAAACTTAGCAAGGAAAAAGTTCTTTTGCTTCACCAGCTAATAGCCGAAGAAACGGGCGGTAGTGTCGGTGTAAGAGATGTTGGACTTTTAGAAAGCGCCCTTAATAATGCGTATGCCACTTTTGGTGGAGAAGAACTTTATAAAACAAAAGAAGAAAAAGCAGCAAGCCTTGGATTCTCGTTGATATCCAATCATGCTTTTGTTGATGGTAACAAGAGAATAGGTGTGTATGTTATGCTGACATTTTTGGAAGCAGAGGGAATAAGAATGAATTGCACCAATGCAGATGTTGTAGATTTTGGTTTGTCTGTTGCATCAGGCGATATGAAGTATGATGAAATTTTAGATTGGATAAAAAAGTTTGAAAAATAAGATTTTCTATTCACTTTAGTTATACCCAAGGAGGAAATAATATGCTTTGTTATAAATGTAACCGCGCTATTCCCGACAACTCTCTTGTGTGTCCCAGTTGCGGGGCTGAGATGTCGGTTTATGCCCGCAGAAGCTTTGAAAGCGGTGCTGATGCAAATCCATTTACAAGCCTTACGCCTATGGTATGGTATAAGGTTCTTATTTATTTTTCCTTATATGCAAGTGCCATCACGGGAGTTATAAATGGCATAAGCTATCTTACCGGCTATATCTATGCTATTCAGTCTGCAGGAAAAATAGACGCCTACATGATATATATGGAGTATGGAAAAGGTCTTATGATTACTGATATAGTCTATGGAATTATATCTGTGGTATACTCTCTCTTTGCTCTTGTGGTTCGCTCAAAGCTTGCCGGCTTTAAAAAGAACGCTCCCCTTTATCTTTATATATGGTATGGTCTGGGGGCTGTTATAAGCTTTGGCTATGCAGTTTCTATCGGGGTTTTTGGAAATGTTCCCAATTCCTATGGTCTTATGCAATTCCCCCAGCTTATAGGGGAGGCAGTTTTCATTTGGCTTAATTATATCTATTTTTCAAAAAGGAAACACTTTTTTGTTAATTGACAGGTGATGAAAAATGAAAGAAACAACTCTTTGCTATATAGAAAATGATGGAAGATAAAAAAGAGTTTTTTAATCTGAGCCTTATATATAATGGCGAAAGTCTTAAGGAAGTTATAAAGGAATGAAACAATGAATAAAAAAACACTAAAAACCCTGGAATTTGATAAAATAATAGAATCTCTTTCATCTATGGCTGTTATGGATATAACAAAGGAAGCCATAGGAAAAATTAAAATATGTGATAACATCAAAAAAATAAACCGTCTTCAGGAGGAAACTGCCCAGAGCATAGCTCTTGTTGCAAAAAAAGGCCCTGCCCCCATAGGCTGTACTTATGATGTGCGCCCGTCTATAAAGCGCTCCCGTCTGCAGGGAGTTTTGTCGCCGGGAGAAATTCTTGGCATAGGAAAGGTGCTTGAAACAGGGGAAAAACTGAAAAATTATCCTGATGATATTTCCTGTGATGCACTTTCGGAACATTTTGATGCTCTCTATACCGACAAAGCCTTAAAAAGAAGGATTTTCGACTGCATAATAGACGAGGAAAACATCGCCGACAATGCATCTGCTGCTCTTTATGACATAAGACGCTCTCTCAATCAAAGCTCAAATAAAGTAAGAGACCTTCTTCACTCAATAATATCAAGCCCGTCATATCAGAATGCTCTCCAGGAGCAGATAATAACCATGAGGGGCGATAGATTTGTTGTTCCTGTTAAGGCGACTCACCGCGGGGAAATAAAAGGTATTCTTCATGATACCTCCTCCAGCGGAGCCACTCTTTTTATAGAGCCTATGAGTGTTGTTGAAGCAAACAATAAAATAAGGGAATTAAAGCTTAAGGAAAAGGAAGAAATAGAAAAAATCCTTATGGAGCTGACAGAGGAGATTTCTCTTGTTTCAAAGCTTATAGAAATGAGCTATGAAACCATAGCCGAGCTTGACCACTGCTTTGCAAGAGCGAAGTTTGCCCTGAAATATGACTGCTTCCGCCCCGTTTTAAACGACAAGGGAATAATAAACTTAAAAAGAGCCCGTCATCCTCTTTTGGATAGCAAAACCGTTGTTCCGACAGATATTTACCTTGGCAAAGATTTTGACACCTTGGTTGTGACCGGACCAAACACGGGCGGTAAAACCGTTGTTTTAAAAACTATAGGTCTTTTAACTCTTATGGCTCAGGCAGGACTCCACATTCCTGCAAATGAAGGCTCGGAGATTGCAATATTCAAAAAGGTTTTTGCCGATATAGGCGATGAGCAGAGCATAGAGCAAAGCCTTTCAACCTTTTCATCTCATATGGTAAATATTGTGGATATTTTATCTGAAGCCGACGAAAATTCTCTTTGCCTTTTTGACGAACTGGGTGCAGGAACCGACCCTGTTGAAGGAGCATCCCTTGCTGTGAGCATTTTGGAAAGGGTTCGCCTTTTAGGAGCAAAAACTGCTGCCACAACCCACTATAGCGAGCTCAAAACCTACGCTATGACAACAAAAAGAGTTGAAAATGCATCATGTGAATTCAATGTGGATACCCTTCGTCCAACCTATCGCCTTTTAATCGGTATTCCCGGAAAGAGTAATGCCTTTGCTATTTCCAAAAGACTCGGCCTTGATGATGACATCATTGAAAACGCAAAAAACTATATTACTGCGGAAAACATTAAATTTGAAGATATTTTAACTCAGCTTGAAAAGAACCGTCAGGAAGCTGAGGAGATGAGGGAAAGCGCAAGAGAATATAAAAAGGAAACAGAAAGATTAAAATCCGACACAGCTCTTAAGAATAAACAGCTCCGCGATAAAACTGACAAAATAATTGAACGGGCAAGAATGGAAGCCAAAGATATTTTAGAAGAAGCAAAAAAAGAAGCTGACGAGGTTTTAAGGCAGGCTCGCGCCCTTCAGCTTGAAGCCGACAAGGCAAAAAAACTAAAAGATATGGAAAATGCCCGCAATAAACTCAATGAAAAGGCTAAGGCAAATTCACAAAAGCTTTCCGAATCAATGTTTTCTGCCAAAGAAAGCTACAAATCGCCTAAATCAGTTAAGCTTGGAGAAGATGTTGAAATTGTTGCAATGCACCAGACGGGCTCAGTTGTTACCCTTCCTGATGACAAGGGAGATTTTATGGTTAAGGTTGGAATAATGAAATTAAAAACCAATCTTAAGGATGTCCGCAGGAAAAAAGACGAAACCTCCTCCAAAACCAAAAAGGTGAAATCCGGTGCAGCTTCAGGCACCATCTCAAAGACTATGAGTCTTTCAAGTGAGGTTGATGTGAGGGGAGAAACTGTTGACACAGCAGTTATGATAATAGATAAATTCTTAGATGATGCTCTTATGTCGTCACTTTCTCAGGTGCGCATAATCCATGGAAAGGGCACAGGTCAGCTGAGAGCTGGAATTCATAGCTATCTAAGGCGTCTTTCCTATGTTAAAGCTTTTCGTTTGGGAACCTTTGGCGAAGGAGATTCGGGAGTTACCGTGGTGGAGTTTAAATAATGTGATATAAATTCCCCGGGGAATTTGCGATATAGCAAGCTGCGATATATTGCTTACGCAATGCGATATGTGCCTTTGGCACATTGTGGTAGAAAACTGCTTTGCAGTTTTCCTTAAATTACTATCAAAGCCGCCATAGGCGGGTTTGTACCATTACATTTGTCCCTGGGACAAATATATAGCTTGCCGCAAGGCAAATATAGCTACGGAGTAATATAGCATCAGCATTGCTGATATATCGCTATTGTTTATGTGTCATTAAGACACATAAACAATAATTTACAATATTTATCTCAGAATGGTAAAATCACATATTTCATTAAAAATATATTGATTTTTGAATAGCTTTTTGATATAATGTTGTATTGTATGGAGTGCAGTTTAAATTCTGCTCCAAACAGAAGAAAATGTATAATGGAGTGATAGTTTTGAAAGAAGAAATAAATCTTGTCAAAATTCTGGAAATCATACTCAAGCTGTGGTGGTTTGTGCTGATATTTGCAATCATCGGCGGTCTTGTGGCTTTTTCTATAAGTTCTTTTCTTATGACAGCTCAATATACTTCGGTTGCAAGGGTGTATGTTGACGGTGGCGCTCAGAAAGCAACAGGAAGCGGTACAACCTATAACGAACTTACCACAAACACCCGTCTTGTAAGCACATATATCGAAGTTCTCTGCGGTGATACTTATCTTAATTCCATATCAAGAAAAGCGAAAAAACAGGATTATAACATAAGCGGTCAGCAGATAAAAGGCAATATCACAATGAATTCTGCCAATGAAACAGAAATTCTTGAAATCAAATATTCCGACATATCCCCCGAAAGAGCTCAGGCAATTCTGCAGCTTATATTAGATAATGCTCAAAGGGAAATCAACCGTATAATAAGCGGATGTCAGGTAAATGTTGTGGATAATGCATCTCTTCCCACAACAACTTCGTCTCCCAATGTTAAGCAAAATACCTTTATTGGTATATTTGTCGGAGTTGTTTTAGGTATTGCAATAATTTTTATAAGAGAGCTTCTCGATACAAGAATAAAAGATGAAGACGATCTTAAAAACAGATATAATATTCCTGTGTTAGGTGTTATACCTAATCTGGATGTAGACTAAGGAGGTAGCGCGAGATGAGTAAGAAAATTAAAAATATCAACATAAGCTCTGATACCTCTGATGCTCTTGAGAGAAAAAGCAGTGAAAAGAGAATTATAAATTCACAAACATCCTTTGAAATTATTGAAGCCTATAAAGCAACAAGAACCAATGTAATGTTTTCTCTCAACAATGAAAAGGGATGCAAAAAGGTTGTTATCACATCTCCCACATCCGGTGAAGGCAAGACCACAACCTGCATAAACCTTGCATGCACTTTTGCTGAAACAGGCGCAAAGGTTCTTATTATTGACTCCGACTTAAGAGCGCCCAGACTTCATAAATATCTTAAGCTCACAAACGAAAAAGGTCTTTCAAATGTTCTGGCAGGCTTTAATGAGGTTGATGAATGTCTTTTAAAGACAGAACGCCAAAATCTCGACTGTCTCACATCCGGCCCTATTCCTCCAAATCCTGTTGAGCTTGTGTCGTCAGACAGTATGAAGGAATTAATTGATAATCTTAGTCAGAGATATGACTATATATTCATTGATACTCCTCCTCTTAATATCGTTACAGAGGCGCTTATCCTTTCAAAATATGCCACAGGGGTAATTGTTGTAACCCGTCAGAAATACACAATGTATAAAATGGTTGAAAGAGCCATAAACTCATTAAAGTTTGCCAATGCAAAAATAATCGGCTTTGTTATGAATGATGTTGAAGACAACAAATATGTTTACGGTGGCTACAGAGTAAACGGTGGTTATCGTTATGGCAACAAGAGAAGCCGCTATGTGCGTTATGGCTACTATGGAGTTGACAACAGTCAGGCAAGTGCTGCTAAAGTTAATGAAAACAAGGAAAGTAAAGAAACAAGCGAAAAGAAATAATGTGAGGTAAAACCAATGGAAAGCTCCGCTTTTGATTTTGTTGATTTTCATTCTCACATACTCCCCGGAATAGACGATGGTTCGGATAGCCTTGAAACATCCCTCAGGATGCTTGGCGTTTTAAAGGAGCAGGGGGTGGGGAAAGTTATTGCCACATCTCATTACTATAGCTTTCGCGAAACCACATCCGAATTTATCTCCAGACGAGACGATGCGCTCTATAAGCTGTGCAGGCATATAAACGAGCAGGATCTCGACCTTCCTGAAATAATATCCGGTGCTGAGGTAAGGCTTTTTCCCGATATAAGTAAAGACGATAATCTTCCTGCGCTTTGCATCGACGGAACAAAAAACATCCTGATAGAAATGCCCTATACCACCTGGTCGGGGTGGATGTATAACGAGATATATGCTCTTATAACAAAAGGCTACACCCCCATAATGGCTCACATTGAAAGGTTTTTAGGCCCTGTGAGTGAAAAGGAAATTATGGGAAAGCTTTTAACAATGGATGTTCTGGTTCAGTGCAATGCAGATTCCTTTATGGAATGGAAAGCACGCAGATTTATTAAAAAACTTATAAAGCAAGGTCGGTTAACCGTTATTGGTTCCGATTGCCATAACCTTGGCAGCAGAATATCGCACCTTGATAATGCCATAGAATATATAAAGAAAAAATATGGTGACGAATATCTTAGTGTGATAATGAAAAACGCAAATTATTTAATAGGTAAATAAGAATTAAAAAAGCCTGTGTATAATATAAATTATACATAGGCTTTTTCATCTCGCTGAAAAGTTAATAAAAGGAGGAAATCCGTCTTACGGGACGGATTTCAACCAATTCTTTTCTTTCTTCTCTATTATCTTTTATCTGCCTGTATTTTATGCAGGCACCGGGGTTTTTTATGTTAGGAATAATATGGCTTTTCATTATAATTTTATCCTGTGGCTATGGAGTTTTTTCAGGAAATACTGCCGGAATCGGTGAGGCCTTCTTTTCCGGGGCCGAAGGGTGCGTGTCTTTTATTTTAAAAACAGGGAGTATAATGGTTTTGTGGCAAGGGGTTTTGAATGTGGCGCATAAAAGCGGCATTTCTCAAAGCATCGCAAAGCTTCTTGGCACTCCTATAGCTTTTCTATTTAGGGAAGTAAAAAAAGAAAGCAAAGAAGCACAGCTTATAGCCAATAATATAACAGCAAATATTCTTGGCCTGTCAAACGCCGCCACACCAAGCGGAATGGAAGCTATGAAGGAGCTTTCAAAAAAGTCGAAAAACTTAGTTGCCACAGACGATATGTGTCTTTTTGCAGTTTTAAACACAGCCTCCCTTCAGCTTATCCCTTCAACTCTCATTGCTATAAGACAAAGCTATGGCAGCCAAGCGCCGGGGGAGATAATTGTGCCTGTGTGGATAGCATCGTCGCTGACTGTTATCTTTGCCATCATAATGGCAAAGCTTTTTTCAAAGGGAGGGCATATATGATAGCTCAGATAGGAACTCTCTGTATTCCCCTTATGATATGCCTGGTGCTTTTAGTAGGGCATATAAAGGGGATAAATGTGTATCAGGAGTTTACAGAAGGAATTGTAAACGGGGTTAAATCAGTCTGGTCTGTTTTTCCTTCGCTCTTTGCTCTCTTTGTTGCAATAAGTGTTTTCAGGGCATCGGGGTTTGTGGATTTTATATCCCGCCTTATGTCGCCCTTATGTGATTTAATTCATTTTCCGGCGGAGCTTTTGCCCTTTGCCCTTTTAAGACCTGTTTCCGGGAGCGGCTCACTTGCGATGGCGTCGGATATTTTTAATGCCTTCGGCACAGATTCGCTCATAGGCAGAGCAGCATCTGTTATGATGGCATCAACTGAAACCACTCTCTATACGATAGCTGTTTATTTTGGAGCAAGCGGCACAAAAAATATCCGCTATAGCTTAAAATGCGGACTCCTGGCGGATTTATTCAGTGCCATCGTTTCCATTCTTATTTGCAGATGGTATTTTTAAAAAATCACTTGTAAAATAAAGGAAAAAATGATATACTACTCTTAATAATGTAAATTTTTGAGAGGAATGATATACAGTGGAAAAAGAAAAATACTATATAACCACCGCAATTGCGTATACTTCCCGCAAACCCCACATAGGAAACACCTATGAAATTGTGCTTACCGATGCCATTGCAAGATACCAGAGACTCATAGGTAAGGATGTTTTCTTTTTAACAGGTACCGATGAACACGGTCAGAAAATAGAAGAAATCGCAAAAGAATGCGGAATAAGTCCCCAGAAGTATGTTGACGGTGTGGCAGGAGAAATCAGAAACATATGGAATCTTATGAACACAAGCTATGATAAATTCATCCGTACAACCGATGATTATCACGAAAAAGCTGTTCAGAACATTTTTAAAAAGCTCTATGACCAGGGCGATATTTATAAAGGGGAATACAGCGGATTATATTGCGTTCCCTGTGAATCCTTCTTTACAGAAACCCAGGTTACCGATGGTCTTTGCCCCGATTGCGGCAGAAAGGTAACTGTTACAAATGAAGAAGCTTATTTCTTTAAAATGAGCAAATATCAGGACAGGCTTATGAAACACATCGAAGAAAATCCTGATTTTATTCAGCCTGAATCCCGCCGCAAGGAAATGGTTAACAATTTCTTAAAGCCCGGACTCCAGGACCTTTGTGTTTCAAGAACCTCTTTTAAATGGGGAGTTCCTGTTACCTTTGACGACAAGCATGTTATCTATGTTTGGATAGATGCTCTTTCCAACTATATAACAGCCCTTGGCTACGATACCGATAAAAAGGGTGAGCTTTATAATAAATACTGGCCTGCCGATGTTCATATCATAGGTAAAGATATTTTAAGATTCCACACCATCTACTGGCCCATAATGCTTATGGCTCTTGGTGAACCCCTTCCAAAGCAGATTTTCGGCCATCCATGGCTCCTTTCGGGAAATGACAAAATGAGTAAGTCAAAAGGCAATGTTATGTATGCCGATGATTTGGTTCGTCATTTTGGAGTTGATGCAATAAGATATTATGTTCTTCGTGAAATGCCCTTTGCTGCAGATGGAACCATCACCTTAGAAACCATCATCTCCCGCTTTAATGCCGACCTTGCCAATACTTTGGGTAACCTTGTTAACCGCACAGTTGCAATGGCAAATAAATATTTTGGCGGAGAAATTGAAAATCTTAAGATTAAAGAGGATGTGGATAAGGAGCTTATATGTTGTACTCTTGATACAGTATCTGAGGTAAGCGAAAAAATGAAGGAGCTTCGTGTGGCAGATTCAATAGAAGCTGTTATGGCTCTTGCAAGAAGATGCAATAAGTATATCGACGAAACAATGCCCTGGGCACTTGCCAAGGATGAAGCAAAACAGGATAGATTAAAAACTGTTCTCTATAATCTTCTTGAATCAATCCGCTTTATCGGTATTCTTATTTCTCCTTTTATGCCTGAAACAGGAGAGAAAATCTTAAGCCAGATAAATGCTTCTTCAAAAGACTATGAAAGCCTTGCAGTATTTAATGAAGAAGCTCAGATAAAGGTTGGAGAAGCAACACCTCTCTTTGCCCGTCTTGACGAAGCAAAGAAATTAAAAGAGGTTGAAGATGACATCTTTGCTCCCAAAAAGGAAGAGAAAAAGCCGGAAAAAGAAGAAAAGAAGGAAGAAGCTTCCGAAATAACCATTGACGATTTTGCAAAGGTTGAAATGAAGGTTGGTCTTGTTCTGGAAAGTAAGCAGGTTGAAGGAGCTGATAAGCTCCTGGTTTCTCAGGTTAAAATCGGCGATGAGGTTCGTCAGATTGTTTCCGGAATTGCAAAATACTATAAACCGGAAGAAATGGTTGGCAAAAAGGTTATTGTTGTAACCAATTTAAAACCTGTTAAGCTTCGCGGTGTGCTTTCTCAGGGAATGATACTTGCTGCGGTTGATGGTGATACTTTATCTGTTGTTTCACCGGAAAAGACAGATGATATATCTGATGGCACAAAAATAAGCTAAGGCGTGTGAAATGTAAAAATTGTCCGGACCGCAAAAAGGCGGAATAATAAGGGGCAAATTGTTAATAAAGCTGTAAATCCTTTGATTTAATATTTAATGTTGAAAAACATCTTTTTAAGATGTTTTTCTTCAATCATATGCCTTTTTGCTATCGCCAAATGTCACCCTCGCAGTACTTTAGTACAGCTTCGGGCTTCGCCATTGGTTCCATTTGACGATTCCAAACTAATTTTTTCTATTTCACAAAATGTAAAAATTTTATATAGCAAAAGAAACCTATCGAAAACCTTCGATGGGTTTCTTTTTTGCGTTTCAGCCCTATTGCGTTATTTATTTAGAATAGTAAATTATTGTTTAGCGGTGAGAAGAAATGTGGCTAATGCGTTGCCTCCCTTGTGTAAAGGGAGGTGGGTTTTGCGTAGCAAAAGCCGGAGGGATTGTTATTTTATAAAACTATTTACAACCCCTCAGTCTTGGCTTCGCCAATCCAGCTCCCCTTACACAGGGGAGCCTTCTGCCCTATCCGAAACACTTCGCTAAACAACAATTTAAAATCATTTTTCTTTTATCCCAAACAGTCCTGAAAATTATGCGAATAATTTTTTTGAGGGCTGTTTTTTTCTTTGTGTTTTTGATCCAAAAAAATGATTTTTTTCTTCAAAAATCACTAAAAAATAAAGATTATACTAAATTAAAAACAGGGCAAAAAGGGTGAAAAAATCCACATTTCCACAAAGTTATCCACATTTGACAAGCCCTGTTTTATGGGGATTTGAGCTGTTTTCCACATTAAAAATTACCAAAATTTTAAAGTTTTAAACAAAATAAAAAAAGCTTTTTTGGGGGGTCAAAAAAGCATAAAAAACCTTAGTTTTTAAAAATTAATAATTATGCAAAATATCTTGTCCAACAAAAGCGGAAATACCTTCAAAGCCTTGTGGCACAAGGTGTTTAATGTTTTTGAATATTTTGGCAAAAAATGCATAAACCCCTCTAAACCCCGTGGTTATGGGGTTTGTCTGATGCATAAAAATTTATTTAAAATTTTTTCAAAAAAACCCTTGACAAATATCACTTAAAGTTGTATAATGCAGTCACAAAGTCAAAGAAAGTCAAAGTCTAAAAATATTTTTGACTTTCACATAAAGTGGAAAAAGGGTAGAAAGCTCTCAGATGAGGGCAGATTCATAAAAGTATGCCATAAAATTTAGAGGAGGCAGACAGATGAAAATAAGCGATACAATAGAAAATTTTATAAGAGAACTTTTTGAAGATGAACAAAGCATTGAGCTTAAAAGAAATGAACTTGCTTCATATTTTAATTGTGTGCCAAGTCAGATAAACTATGTTATCCAGACCCGCTTCACCACAGAGAGGGGTTATATAGTTGAAAGCCGCAGAGGCGGAGGCGGTCATATCAGAATAACAAGAGTGGCAATGGAAAGAAACGACACCATCCGCCATGTTATTAATAGCATCGGACCCAGCATTGATGTTATGACAGTTGAAGCAATTGTCAATACTTTATTTATGAATGAAATAATAAAACCCTCAGAGGCAAAGCTTATTCTTGCCGCTTGCTCCAATAATGCTCTTTCCCCCATAGCCGACGGAATCATGAAAAACCAGGTCAGAGCAAGTATATTTAAAAATCTGCTTCTGATGTTTGTTTGATTTAAAGGAGGTAATAATTATGTTATGTTCAAATTGTAGTTCAAAAGAAGCTTCATTCCATTATAAATACATTAAAAACGGTGTTAAAAACGAAATTCATCTTTGCACCGACTGTGCCGCAAAGCTTGGCTATATAAATGATGCAGAATTAAGCTTTAATCCGGTAAATATTTTCGGTGAGTTTTTTTCGCTCCCTCAATTTATTCAGCATAAAAACCCTGCGGCAAATTGTCCCGATTGCGGCACCTCATTTGACACAATCCGCAAAAGCGGATTTGTGGGCTGTGATAAATGCTATGAGTTTTTTGCAAACCCCATAGAAAATATCCTTTCAAAGATACAGCCCTCAACTGTTCACAAGGGAAGCCTAAAAGGCACAGAGGGCAAAAAAATAGAAAGAGACAACACCCTTAAAACCATGAAGGAAAAGCTCCAGAGAGCAATTCTGGACGAAAACTACGAAGAAGCTGCAGTTTTAAGAGACAAAATAAAGGCTATAGAAAGCGAAGGAGGGGAAGAATAATGGCAAAGTGGTTTAATGATGAAGGCAGAGATTCCGATGTTGTTCTCAGCACACGAATCCGCCTTGCCCGAAACTTAAAGGGTATTCCATATCCGGGAAAAATGACAAAGGATGATGCATTAAAGGTTATATCTCTTGTGGAATCAGCTCTTGAGGAAATGAACTATACCTTTACCAAATATGATATGCAGGTTCTTTCCGGTAATGAAAAAGAAAGGCTTGTTGAGGAAAGATATATCAGCCCCAATCTTGCCGCATCGAGTCTTCCATCCTGTGCTTATATAAGCGAAGACCATAGTGTAAGCATTATGGTCAACGAAGAGGATCACATAAGGATACAGTGTATCTACGCAGGCTTTGAAGATAAAAAGGCATATGATTTAATAAATAAAATAGACACCTATCTTTCCGAAAAGCTTGATTATGCTCTCCACGAAAAATATGGCCATCTCACCTCATGCCTCACAAATGTGGGCACAGGAATGAGAATATCATATATGATGCATCTGCCGGCAATTGTTATGTTTAAAGCAAGCGACGGAATTTTTTCGTCAATATCAAAGCTTGGGGCAACAGTCAGGGGAATGTATGGTGAAGGAACAAAATCATCAGGATTTTTATTTCAGATTTCAAACCAGGTAACCCTTGGAAAAGATGAAAATGAAATTATAAACGATGTTGCCAAGATTGCAGAAGGAATCATCACAAGGGAAAAAGAACTAAGATGTGAGCTTTCAAAGCAGAAGGGGCTTGTTTTGGAAGATAAGATAATGCGCTCCTATGGCAGCTTAAAGCATGCCCGCATAATGCAGAGCAGCGAAATGATGACTCTTTTATCTGATGTTCGTCTTGGGATTAGCCTTGGATTTATTGAGGATACAGATTTAAAGACTGTAAATAATCTTATGATTATGGCATCAAGAGCCCACATTTCAAATAGCGACAATGCAGATTCGCCCTTTGAAAGAGATGTTGAAAGAGCAAGGCTCATAAGAAACACATTATAACAGGAGGTAATTACTATGGATTCAAGATTTTCACCCGAATCAAAGGCAGCACTCAGATGTGCAAACGAAACTGCCTTAAATATGGGATATACTTATGTTGGCAGTGAGCATATTATTGCAGGCATATTAAAAGACGGTTCCTCTCACGCAGCTCAGGTTTTGGAGGATGCGGGGGTAAGCTTTGATTTATTCACAGAAAAAATAAAGTTTTTTGCTCCCCCGGAAAGCAGTCTCAGCCCTGTTGGCGATGCTCTTCCCATAACACCGCGCTGCAAAACTGTTTTGGAAATGAGCTTTAATGAAGCTAAAAAAAGCGGCTCTATGCTTATAACACCTGAGCATCTTCTTCTTGCCACACTAAAAGAAGGTTCAAATGTTGCTGTGAGAATTCTTGCTCATTTAGGAGTTGATGGTGGCTTTCTTGCAGGAGCGCTCCTTGGTGGCATAGGTGATGGTATGCAAAGCCATCACGAAAGAAACTCAGCATCGTCTTCAGCAAAAACTCTTTCTCAGTTTGGCACAGACCTCACAGCCATGGCAAAGGAAGGCAAATTTGACCCGATAGTGGGCAGAGACAGAGAAATAGAGAGAGTTGTGCAGATTTTATCACGACGCACCAAAAACAACCCCTGTCTTATAGGTGAGCCGGGAGTTGGCAAAACTGCGGTGGCAGAAGGACTTGCTCAGAAAATTGTTTCCGGTGAGATACCCGAAATATTAAAAAACAAAACCATTTTTTCTCTCGACCTTTCCTCAATGATAGCCGGCACAAAATACCGCGGCGAATTTGAAGAAAGAATTAAAAAAGCTTTGGATGAAGTAAAGAAAAATTCAAATATAATCCTCTTTATAGATGAAGTCCACACCCTCATCGGCGCCGGTGCCGCCGAGGGAGCAATGGATGCGGCAAATATCTTAAAGCCCCTTCTTGCAAGGGGAGAGCTTCAGCTAATAGGAGCAACAACTCTTGATGAATACCGCAAAAACATAGAAAAGGATTCAGCCCTAGAGAGAAGATTTCAGCCGGTTCAGGTTGGCGAGCCGACTGTGGAAGAAACGATTGAAATTTTAAAAGGCATAAGAGAAAAATATGAAAATCATCATAAGGTAACAATATCCGATGATGCCATTGAAGCTGCGGCAAAGCTTTCAAGCCGATATATAACCGACAGATTCCTTCCCGATAAGGCAATTGACCTTATCGACGAAGCATCATCAAAAATCCGCATAAAAGCTTTCACAGCTCCCCCCGATATAAAGGAAATTGAAGAAAGACTCTCCAAAGCTTCAGCCGACAAAAGAGAAGCTATTGAAAAGCAGGATTTTGAAGCAGCAGCCAAGCTTCGTGACAGCGAGGATGCAATAAGAAAAGAGCTTGACGAAAAGAAAAAATCCTGGGAAAGCTCCAATTCAAAGGATGAGCTTTTTGTAACAGAGGAAGACATCTGCGATATTATTTCCGACTGGACTGGAATCCCCGTGAGAAAGCTTGCCACCGAGGAGCAGGAAAGGTTAAGAAATATGGAGGAAATTCTCCACAGGCGGGTTGTTGGTCAGGATGAAGCAGTAAAAGCTGTGGCAAGAGCAATCCGCAGGGGTAGAGTTGGTCTTAAAGACCCCAAACGCCCCACAGGCTCCTTTATATTCCTTGGCCCCACAGGGGTTGGTAAAACAGAATTATGCAAAGCTCTTGCCGAATCTGTTTTTGGTGATGAAAATGCCATTATCCGCATAGATATGAGCGAATATATGGATAAACACAATGTTTCCCGTCTTGTTGGTTCTCCTCCGGGGTTTGTTGGATATGAAGAGGGCGGACAGCTCACAGAAAAGGTTAGAAGAAAGCCGTATTCTGTTGTGCTTTTTGATGAAATAGAAAAAGCTCACCCCGATGTGTTCAACATTCTTTTGCAGATATTGGATGATGGAATTTTAACAGATTCCCAGGGCAGAAAGGTTGATTTTAAAAACACAGTTATCATCATGACATCAAATGTGGGCGCCCGTCTTATAACCGAAAAAGCAAAGGCTTCCCTTGGCTTTGGTTCAGGCTCAGAGGATAATGATTCCGACTATAATTCAATAAAGCAGAAGGTTTTAGGAGAATTAAAAAATCTATTCCGCCCTGAGCTTTTAAACAGAATAGACGAAATCATTGTTTTCAGAAAGCTTACAAAGGAAGATATTTTAAGCATCACAAAAATAATGACAGAATCCCTTAAAAAGAGAATAGAGGCTCTTGGCTATAGCTTTGAAATAAGCGAAGCTGCCATAAATCAGCTTTCGGAAAGCGGCTTTGATGAAATCTACGGAGCCAGACCACTCAGAAGGGCAATCCAGACCGAGGTTGAAGACCTTCTTGCTGATGAAATGCTTCTCGGAAGCTTTAAAGAGGGCGACAGCATACTGATTGATTTTGAAGAAGGAAAGTATGTTGTTAAGAAACAATAGAATAATATGTAATAAAAACAGGGAGTGCAAAAAATGTTTTGCACTCCCTGTTTTTTTGGATAGGAAAAAAGATTCAGAATTGTCAAATCGAACTCAAAGCAAGGTAAAGCCTTGCTTTGAGCGATAGCCCGACGCTGTACAAAGGTACTGCGAGGAAGCCATCGGAGAGCTACCCGAATATGCCTCAAGACTTTATAAATTCATTTTTTCTTCGTTGTCGCTTTCGGCATACATCGTATTGCCAAA
>JAZRGM010000056.1:0-10045 GCA_045644205.1 Clostridia bacterium
TCAATAATCGTATAAAGTGAATAATTATGCATTGTCAGGTTGTAGGGAATGGATTTATCCATTCCGCTTAAGCGCATAAATGCGTTCCCTACAATATTTGATACATAAATATTCATTAAATGTGATTATTGAGACAGCCCCTTCAAGCTTTTTGAAATATGCATTTTACGGAGGAATTATATGAGAAATTTAGCCTCACCAAAAGTTATAAAAGAAATTCTTGAAGAAAGCGGATTTAAGTTTTCAAAGTCTCTTGGTCAGAATTTCCTCATAGATGAATCTGTTCTTGACAAAATGATTGAAGGCTCAGGAATAGATGAAAACACAAATGTTATCGAAATAGGTCCCGGCTTTGGCACCCTCACCCAGAGACTTTGTATGCACGCAAAAAAGGTGGTTGCTATTGAAATAGACAAAACCGCTGTTCCTATTTTAGAAAAAAATCTTGAAGAATTTGACAATTTAAAGATAATAAATGACGATGTTTTAAAATGCGACCTGAAAAAAATCATCGCTGAAAATTTTGACAGCGGCAAGGTAAGGATTGCGGCAAATCTCCCCTACTATATTACCACCCCGATTATTATGCACATTTTAGAAAATGATATAGGGGCCCAAAGCCTTTGCATTATGATTCAGAAAGAGGTTGCCGAAAGAATTGCCGCCAAGCCTTCCACCAAGGACTATGGCGCCCTAACTGTGGCTGTTAATTTCTATTCCGAACCAAAACTAATATGCCATGTGCCTCCGTCATCATTTATTCCCATGCCAAAAGTTTCATCATCGGTTATATCTCTTGAAATAAGAAAAGAGGCTCCCGTTGATGTTAAAAATCCCAAGGGCTATTTTAAGCTTGTTAAAGCCGCCTTTGGTCAGAGAAGAAAAACCCTTCTTAATTCCCTTGCCAACAGCCCTGCAATTCCCCTTGGAAAAGCCGAAATAGCAGATGTTTTAAAGATATGCGGAATTGACGAAAAAAGAAGAGGAGAAACTCTCAGCCTGCAGGATTTTGCAGATATTTCAAACAAGATTTTTAAGTAATCCTTTTAAAAGGTGATATAAATGAGAAAAGTTACCATAGGAAAAAATGACGCCTTCCAAAGGCTGGATAAGTTTTTGTTTAAATATTTTAATTCAATTCCCGCATCTATGGTGTATAAGGGAATAAGAAAAAAAAGAATAAAGGTTAACGGAAAAAAAGCAGAGCAAAACTATATGCTCTGTGAGGGTGATGTGCTGGAATTATATATAAACGACGAATTTTTTGATGATGGCACCGGCAAAGACGATTTTTCATCCCTTAAGCCAAACCTTAATATAGTCTATGAAGATGAAAACCTTCTGCTTGTTGACAAACGCCCCGGCATACTCTGCCACGAAGATGACAGCGAAAGCAAAAACACACTTATTAATAATATCAAGGCATATCTTTTTGAAAAAAAGGAATACAACCCAAAAGAAGAAAACTCCTTTGCTCCATCTCTTTGCAACCGCATAGACCGCAACACCGGGGGAATTGTTATTGCAGCAAAAAATGCAATGACATTAAGGATTATGAATGAAAAAATTAAAAACAGGGAAATTGACAAATTTTATCTTTGCCTTGTAAAAGGAGTGCCGAATCCAAAGGAAAAAACCCTTAAAGACTTCCTCGTTAAAAACAATGAACAAAACAGAGTGTATATCCATAAAACTCCTGTTCCAGGCTCAAAAACCGTTATCACAAAATATAAGGTTTTAAAAGAAGGACAGCTCACATCCCTTTTAGAGGTTGAGCTTTTAACAGGAAGAACCCATCAGATAAGAGCGCATATGGCATCAATCGGTCATCCCCTTGCCGGCGACGGAAAATATGGCACAAATGAATTTAACAAAAAGGTTGGCAGAAAAACCCAGGCTCTTTATTCCTATAAGCTAAGATTTAATTTCAAAGACGAAAATGAGCTTTCCTATCTTAACAAAAAGAGCTTTGAGGTTAAAAATGTTCCATTCGCTGATAATATAATATAACACGAAAAAGGTTCTTAAACGAAATATACTGTTCGCTTAAGAACCTTTTATAATTTTCAACTGTGTTTTTACGCTTCAGCATTATTGCGCCACATTATTGTTTACCGAACTCGGTGTTCGGTAAACAATAAAGGGAAGAAGTAATAGTGAAGAGGGAATAGGTATGGAAGATTTTCGCCCAAAGGCGAAAATCAACCTAACTTATTCACTATTCCCTATTACCTATTACTTTAATTATTTAAGTCCCACAAGATAAGCAATTTTTTCTTTTCCCCTCTGCCACATCTCGTAGGTTTTAAATTTAAGCTTAACAGAGCCATCTTTGTTTAATTCTATCATATCAGCATTTTCTTTACCCACAGCGTTTTTTATATCATCGGCTGCCTCAGAAGAATATGAAACACAGCTCTCGTCCACAAAGCATAGCGGCGGAAAAAGCACACACCACCAATTCTGCCCCTGGGCCTTGCCGATTTCAATTTTTAATGCTTCATAGCTTCCCTCAGGCAGAACAATCTCTCCATAGTTTTTGGTTGGAAAATAGGAGCTGCAAAGGCTTACCTTCGCATCATAGCTATATCCGTTTTTTTCTATTTCATCTTTGGCAATAAGCTCTATTTTTTCAATATTATCCAAAATAATGCACCTTGCAGATTCTATGTCGCCATCAGGGGTAAAAATGGATTTCATTTCATTTATTACGCGGTTTCTGACCTTAAGCTTCAGCTCCTGGTCCTTAACTTCATCACTATTGGCGACAACATGAAATCTTATAACATTTGAAGCAAGGGCTGCCTCTGTTGATTTAAAATTAAAATTTATAATTCCAAGACAAATAAAACCAATACCTAATGCAAGAAGGATTTTTTTCATAACTTAGTCTCTCCTTCAAAAAATTTCTTTTGCACTTAAAGTATTGGCTTTTGTTTTATTTTTATACATTTTTTATTAAATTTTCAAAAGATTTATTTCGGCAGATAATATCCGGAACATCTTCTTTTTCCAAACTTGCATAAAGCGACATTTCCTCAAACAAAACCTTTATGGCATCTTTATACACCATCTCGTCGCTTTTATGAAGCTTTTTACCGCTTTTAGATATTTCCTGACTGTGAAAACAGATGCACCTTGCTAAAGAAAGGGTTTGCTCAAATTTTCCGCAGCACACAATTTTTTTAAATTGTTCGCCCCTTAGCCTGTCATTATCTACCCATTCAATAGTGAAATCATCGCAGGATAACTTTTGTTTTATTTCTTCAGCCGACAAAACAGCTCTCATTTTATCCACAAGATTTTTATTCCCTGTTGGCACAAAGAATGTGGAGTTAGTGTTGAAAACAGGAACAAGAACATAATAATCCATAGAGCTTTCGCCAAAGGTCCTTTGGCTTATTTCCTGAATTTTACAAACACCGCTGTTACTATATAGAACTGTGTCTCCCACCTTAAACATTTTATATCCCCTTTGCTGTCGTTAGCTACACATTTATTTTAACACAAAATAATTTTTTCTGCTATGGGTTTATTCAACGAAAATGAGATGGTGTTTTTTGTAGATTTTTATAATAATTCTATTTATTCTAACCCACTCGGGGTTCTAGTCCTTTCTGATGATAAAACAAAAACAGTACCCAATGGTACTGTTTTTGTTTTATCGGGGTAGAGGGACACATCCGCTTCGCGTCTTATTTGCTTGCCCACCCAAGCCTTCGGCTTCGGTACCGGGCTTCGCACCTTTTTGCTAAAAATGATTATCAATCATTTTCTTAACGCAAAAACCCCCTCGGGGTTCGAGTCCTTTCTGATGGTAAATCAAAAACAGCACCCAAAGGTACTGTTTTTGTTTTATCGGGGTAGAGGGACTCGAACCCCCGGCCTCATGGTCCCAAACCACGCGCGCTACCAAACTGCGCTATACCCCGAAATCGTTATTCTTTTTTACGACTTTGCCATTATATCACAGGTCCATCAGAAAAGTCAAGACCTTTTTATTTAAAACAGTCAAAAACAAAAAAGCTCCATATTGAAATTCCACATGTTTAATGTTATACTGAATCCGGTGATAAAAATGAAAGAAAAAATATATACTATTCCTGTTAACGAAGCATTTGACGAAAGCACAAAATGCCCTCTATGTTATTTAAGACAAAAGCTTGAAAAGGAAGCTGTGGACTATGCCCTGGGCGCCGCAATGATGGAGCCTGATTATCGTATTATTTCCAATGAAAAGGGCTATTGCAACCGTCATTTTTCAATGATGCTTCCCAAAAAAGAAAAATTAAGCCTTGCCCTTGTGCTTGAAACACATATGGATGAAGTTTTAAAAAAACTTCAAACAGTAAATAACGAGCTTTCTTCTATTAAAGAAGAAAAAAGCTCAATTTTCAAAAGAAAAGCATCTGCAAGCCCGGAGGGCATGGCAGAAAAAATAGCTGATATAACATCTTCCTGCGTTATATGCGATAAGATAAATTCCACAATGGAAAGATTTGTAGGTGTTGTTTTTTATCTTTGGGAAAAAGAGGAGGATTTCAGGCAAAAGCTTATTAATTCAAAGGGTTTCTGCCTGCCCCATTTAAAAATCCTCACCGATGGTGCATTTAAAACCTTAGGCAAAAAGAAGGCTTGCGAATTTCTTGAAACAGTTTATGAAAAAGAAAAAGCAGAGCTATATAAGCTAAGAGAAGATGTTCACAAATTCACCCTGAAATTTGACTACAGAAATGCCGGAGAAAAATGGGGAAGCGAAATTGATGCCCCTAAAAGGTGTATTGAAAGGCTCTCATCTTATATTTTGGAGGAGTAATTTTATGTATTGTGCAAAAGACTCACGCTACGATAAAATGGAATACAGAAAATGCGGCGAAAGCGGCCTTAGGCTGCCCGCATTATCACTTGGTTTGTGGCATAATTTCGGAGAAGGTGCCGATTATAACAATATGTGTCAGATGTGCTTCACAGCCTTTGATAATGGAATAACTCATTTTGACCTTGCCAACAACTATGGACCTCCGGGAGGAGCTGCCGAAGAAAACTTTGGCAAAATTTTAAACACACATATGAAAGCCTATCGTGATGAAATGATAATAAGCACCAAAGCAGGCTATAAAATGCACGAAGGCCCCTATGGCGACGGAGGAAGCAGGAAATATCTCCTTTCAAGCCTCGATGCAAGCCTTAAAAGAATGAATACTCAATATGTTGATATTTTCTATCATCACAGAATGGATAAGGACACTCCCCTGTATGAATCAATGAGCGCTCTTGATACTGCGGTTAAATCAGGCAAAGCTCTTTATGCAGGTCTTTCCAACTACGACGGTGAAACAATGATGGAGGCTGCAAGAATTTTAAATGAGCTTCACTGCCCCTTTGTTATTAATCAAAACAGATTTTCCATTTATGACAGAAGGTCAATGGATAACGGGATATTTTCTTCCGCAATAAAAGAGAAAAAGGGTATGATAATATTCAGCCCCCTGGCTCAGGGGCTTTTAACCGACAGATATTTTGACGGAATCCCCCAGGACAGCCGCGTTAAAACAGATGGCAGATTTTTAAACGAAGCATCTGTTGACAGGGAAAAAATTGAAAAATCCAAAAAGCTAAATGAAATAGCCGCAAAAAGAGGTCAGAGCCTTGCTCAGATGGCTCTTTCCTGGGTTTATTCCCATGAAGGAGTAAGCAGTGTGCTTATTGGAGCATCATCTAAAAAGCAGATTGAAGAAAACCTTAAAATGCTTGAAAACACAAGCTTTACAACAGAAGAACTAAAAGAAATTGATAAAATAGCTCTGGCATAATTAAAAAGTGTTCCTTATCAGAAATTTTATAAATTCTGTTCAGGAACACTTTTTATTATTGGAGTTTAATTTATTGCTATGCTAAATGCCTTTGATGTGTCAACAGGGGTATATTTATTCATATCCTCCCATATAAACAACCTGCATTTTTTAGCACCGTCTATATTTGCTTTCTGACCAAAGCTATAACTGCTTCCGCTTTCTATGGTAACATAAGGGGCAATCTCTGCATGAATAAGACAGCCCGCCTCATCATAGAATGCAAGCACTAAGGTGCAGTTTTTAGCTTCTTTATAGCTTATAAATTCAAATTCGGCACTATATATTCCGCTTATATAAACTATATCCTTCCTCATAAGAGGGTGAATGTCGCCGCTAAGAGCCGACAGGCTGTTGCAATAGTAGTTTTCTGCACTGTCGTGAACAAAAATGTAGATATCTTCCTCAGGAGCATTCTTTGCTCCTATCTTTTCAAGATCGAAGCTTATGCTTGTTTCTTCATTATCATCTATGCCGGGGAGTTCAATTATCTCTGAGTAAACATTTTCCCCGTCGGGGCAATAGTGGGTGTAGGCATAGGCAAGCTTTTTATTGTCGCGAAGGGTAACATCAAGCTTGTTTCCGTTTCTTTTTACCTTTATTATTTCCGGCGTCTGTCTGTCGATATAAAAAGGAATGGAAAGCATATGCTCTGTGGGATTTGTTTTCTGATAGTTATAAAGAGTTCCAAGGCGTAGAGTGTAGCTTCCGTCAGAAAGATTTGAAATACTATTTAAAGAAAGCTTTGATGTGTAGAATTTATTAAATATCCTATTCATTGGTACACGGGATACAATCTGACCTGCGCTGTTTATTATTTCCGACTTTATGCCTACCATGTTTCTCATTGGAGTAAACTGAAAATATATACCGTCGTTTCTGCCATCAGCATTGGGAGAAAGAGCAATATATTCTTTTGAATAGCCGCCCTCCCTATTGTCACCAAGAACTATAAATTCATTTCCGGCATTAGTGTAGAGAAGGGTTTCATAAACGCCCGCAGCTTCTTTAACAAGGGTGCTTCCCCCCTGGTCATAGATGGTAGAATCAAAGACAGGAGCTTTTGTCCAGTCGCCATAAAATCCGGTAAAAGGAATTGAAAGTGCAGGGAGACTGCCATCATTTTTTTCAACACACACAAAACCGTCTATAAAAAATCCATTGGTAAAAACTGATGCTATTTCCCCAAGCTCAGCTTCATCAAGATTTATTGAGGCTGAAATCACTGTGCCTGATTTTGGCTCAATACTTATGCTTTGGGGGAGTGTGTGGGATAAAACGGTGAGATTACGGGAATCGGAAACATAATTCTTTCTGTCTTTTATTGTATGCCCGTCGGTTAAAACCTTAAGGTAAATTTTATCATAGGAAACCGTTTCGGAGCTTATATTCTGAGCAGTAAATTTTATGTTAAAATCTTTTCCAAGACCGTCGCCAAGGCTTATTTTGCATCTTCCGCCGTCACCATTTAATATAGCAGGAGATTTTGTTGCCGCAAAAACATTTGCAACACCTGCTCCCTGAAGTCTCGGAGAATAAACTGCACCGGTGGATGGATTGGCAGCAATAGAGGCAGAAGACATCAGAAGGCTCTGACAAAGATTAATTCTGGCGGTGCCGCTTATATCCATTTTTTCAGCTTCAAAATATTCATACATAACTGCCGCCGCACCTGCAATATGGGGAGATGCCATAGAGGTTCCGTCTTTTGCAGCGTATGCTGTAGGAGAATTTTTAACAGATGATATAATCCCTCCGCCGGGAGCAGTTATTTCGGGTTTTAATTCAAGATTGTCATTAACTCCGTAGCTTGAAAAAGAAGACATTGTAGGAGCTGATGCTGTTTTGCTGCCTGACGCCACCGCCATTATTCCGGAGGTGCTGGCAGGCATACCTATTGATGAATAGTCTATATTTGTTGTAAGAGGTTCGTTTTTATAAAAACCTCTTGCCATATTACCGGCTGAAACAGCCACAAAAACTCCTGCATTATGAGCATTGGCAAAGCCTGTTTCAATCGGAGGGGCAAAGTCGGGGGAATAATAATCAGCACCAATACTGCAGTTTATAACATCTGCTCCGAGCCTTACAGCATCCTCAAGAGCAAGGAGCATTGCATCAAGGCTTATATCTCCGCCATTTGATGCAACCTTCATTAAAAGAAGCTGACAGTCGGGAGCCACACCGTTTATCACAGTTCCATTATAGTTTCCATTTTTTCCGCCCACAATTCCTGCCACATGGGTGCCATGACTTGTGATGGAAGAATAGGTGTCGTAATCGCTATTGTAATAGTCATAGGCAAAGGGGATTTTTTCATTTTTATAAAGATTTTCAGCAGATGAACCGGCATTAAGCTCTGTCTTAGCTACAACATCTGCAAAATTGTCCTTTGTGTAGCGGGGATTTTCGGGAGCAGCTGAGAAAAACTCATGATTAACATTAAACTCATTGTCTATAACAGCCACAAGCTGACCTTTTCCTGTGTAGTCCGAGGCGTCGCTTCCTATGCCCAATATCATTTCTGCAGATTTGGAAAGATGGGGCTTAAAATGAATATTCTCGCAGATATAAACATTCTTAACACCGGGAATATCTTTTATCTTTTCCATATTCCCATAGCTTGTCTCTATAGAGAATCCGTTGAACACAACAGAATAAGACGACATGGCCTTTTCTTTACTGCCGGAAATGTTATTTATTGAAGATACCACAGCCTCCTGGGCAGAAAAGATTTCTTCTTCCATTTCCTTAGAAATTTCGCTGTTTAAAATCTCTGTTCCCAGTTGTGCCGCTTTATCTGTGGCAAGAACGGGATCCCCATCTAATTCAACTATAAAGGTTACCCTGTCGGAAGAAGAGTATTTTTCATTTTGCAAAGTTGCTTGCTCAATATACCGGGCAGATGGATAAATGCTCTTTGCCGATGCACTCCCTAAGCCGGATAAAATAAGAAAAACTGATATTGATGCTGAAATAATTCTTTTTAATCTCATAATTTTGCCCCCGCGATATTTGGTTTTATATTATTCTAACACAAAAACACACAAACCGCAAATCCAAATTGCAGTTTGTGTGTTTTAAATTATTTTCTGTATTTTTGCATTCCCCTTACCATTGCCGCCACCATTTTTATATGCCTTGTTTACCTCATCTTCATAATAAAGAGAAAGAGAATCAAAAATTTCAACATTGAGCTTTTAGGCTGGGCATGCATTGCTCTTTGGAGAATAATTAAAAATCTAAAGTTTTCAGATGCACCCACCATAAGCACAAATCTTTGCCAAAAGCTTATATCCTATATAAATGAAAATTTTAAAGATGACCTTAACCCGGAGAAAACTGCAGCTCATTTTGGCTACAGCACCTCCTACATTGCCCATATTTTTCCGAACAGCTTAAAATCCCTTTCCGCAGCTATCTTGCATCTGTCAGATGCGAATATGCAAAAAAGCTTATTGCTGGCGGCGGGAAAAATCTTACGGATATTTGCTTTGAATGTGGCTTTAATTCTCTAAACACATTTTGCCGCAGCTTTAAAAAAATCACAGGCAAAACCCCATCAGAATATAAATCGGGGATAAAAAGGGTGTAATATTTTAAACAAAATTGCATATAATATCCACTTAGCAGGGTAATTTTTATGTATTTATCCACAAAAAGAAAAATTTTCAAAAAAACTATTGACAAACCCTTCCTTAACTGATATAATTCTAAAGGTCGATTGGCGACAACAAAGTCAGATGGTTTGCGGGTGTAGTTCAATGGCTAGAATCTCAGCCTTCCAAGCTGATTGTGTGGGTTCGATTCCCATCACCCGCTTTTCTATGCGCCTGTAGCTCAGCTGGATAGAGCAACTGCCTTCTAAGCAGTGGGTCGGGAGTTCGAGTCTCTCCAGGCGCGTTACCTTGCAAATGCTAAAGCTATGGTACCGCCTATTATTATATGGTGGGTATAGTTCAGTTGGTAGAGCGCCAGATTGTGGTTCTGGATGTCACCGGTTCGAGTCCGGTTACCCACCCCACTTTTTATATATTGGGCTGTAGCCAAGTCGGTAAGGCACCAGATTTTGATTCTGGCATTTCGTAGGTTCGAGTCCTGCCAGCCCAGTCCTTGGGCAAAAGGTACTCTTAATATAAATATGGGCCACTAGCTCAGTTGGCAGAGCACTTGACTTTTAATCAAGTTGTCCG
>JAZRGM010000057.1:0-5452 GCA_045644205.1 Clostridia bacterium
ATATTTTCTTCTTTTTGCAAGAGCAATTCTTCACTATACCAAAGGCGAGGTTGACTATTTCAAGCGCGACATTGTTAAAAAAATTGCCATGTATCCCCAAAGGGTGCGTTTGTGCAATGATAAAACAACCTCATTTTCCGACGGAAGAGCCGACTTCAGCTTTTGTCCCGGTGTTATGAGTTTTCTTAAAAGCTTATATGGCGATGAATTTGAATGTCCCGATTTATCACTGGCAAATATGAGTGGCAATGTTTTTGCGGTGAAGGAATTTTTGTGGTTTGACACAGACTATAAAGCCGACACACCAAAGTGCGAAGTGGTATATTTTAACGATGCCCAGTGGTATATCAAAAAGGGGAAGAATTTCAGCTTTGCCGCCAAAGGCGGACACAATAACGAAATGCATAACCACAACGACATTGGCAGTTTTATAATTGCAACAAAACAAGGCGATATTCCACTTGTTGATTTTGGATGTGCTGTATATGAAAAAAACACCTTTGATAATCGATATCGATATAACATGCTTGTGAATAGTTCAAGAGGACACAGTGTTCCGGTTATAAATGGAAACTACCAATGCTTCGGCAGTGAATATGCAGCATCTGATGTGCATTGGGGTGATGACTTTTTCGCTTTGAACATGGAAAATGCATACGAGAAAAAATGCATAGATAAAATAAAACGAAGATTTGAAATTGGAAATGAATCTGTTATTTTAAAAGATGTATTTGAATATTCAAATGAAACAAAGTCTGTTACGGAACGCATGGTAAGCCATACAAAGCCAAAAATCCAAAGTGGATGCGTCGATTTTGGTTCACTTATGGTGATGTTCGATGCAAATCGCTACTGTGCATCATATACGGAAGAGACTTATCGTGCACATGGAGATCAGGAAGATGTGTGTGCATATCTTGTTGATTATAAACCGCTTAAAAATGATGAAAAAGAATTTGTGTTTGAAATCATTATATTGTAACAAATTATTACAACAATGCTATTAAAGCAAAACCATTAAATTAAAAGGAGCGTTATAAAATAATGGAACAATTAAGAATGATATGCAAAATGAATAAAATTCCTCCCTTTGAAATTGAAGAAGGATATACGATTCGTATGTATAAGCCCGGCGATGAAGAAATATGGACAGAAATATCTAAAAATGGTCTTTTGGAAGAGGGCGAAGGGATAGAATGTTGGGATAAATATATGCTTTCAATTAAGGCACTTGTTCCCGAAAGAGATGTTTTCTTTGTCGTAGATAAAAACAACAATGCTGTTGCAACATGCACAGCATTTGTTCAGGAAGATGGCGTAGGTTTAATGCATATGCTTGCCGCCAAACCCGAAGCAAGAGGCCATCATCTTGGTTGGGCGATGACAACATACACTCTCAATAAACTTGCAGATGAAATTTCCCAAGATAATCCCATGGTCAGATTAAAATCAGACGATTGGCGCCTGCCCGCATTGACATCATATTTAAAAGCGGGATTTCAGCCTGTTTTATTTGATGTAGATATGGATAAACGCTGGAAGGATATCTGTGACAAACTTAATTTCCATGGTGTAGAGATGCTTGATGATAATGGTAATCCCACAGGGCTTGTGCTATAACTCAGAACATCTTTTTAAATTACACTATGAAAGGTTGTGATTTATTTTGAAACAGATTAATAAAGAAACAATAAAAAATCCCGAAAAATATATTTCGGAAACTAAAATGACAAAAGAAGTATTGCAATCAGCCCTGAATGATGCCCTGAAAAAAATAGATAAGCTATGGGATGATGTTCACGGCAATTTTGTATCTCACGAAAGCACAAATAACATATACAGAGAAGAGCAAAACTATGGCACCGCAGGGTGGAATACAGGATTCTGGACAGGTATGCTCTGGCTTGCATATGAGGCAACAGGAGATAAAAAGTATCTTGAACGTGCCACCTCACATATTCCGTCTTTCTACAAAAGGATAGATGAAAAAGTGGGTGTTAATCATCACGATATGGGCTTTTTATATGTTCCTTCATGTGTTGCCGCATATAAACTTACAGGAAATATTGAGGCAAAAAACGCAGCAATTAAAGCAGCCGACCATCTTCTTACAAGATACATAGAAAAAGGCGGTTATATTCAGGCCTGGGGCAATGTTGGCGAGCAACCGAGACTCATAATAGATTGCATGAATAATATTCCTCTTCTTTATTGGGCACATGAGGAAACCGGCAACTCAGATTACTATACAAAGGCATACAACCACGCTATTGCAACTATGAATAATATTGTCCGCGATGATGCTTCCACATACCATACTTTTTATTTTGAAGATGATGGCAAACCCGACAGAGGAACCACTCACCAGGGTGCAAACGATAATTCCTGCTGGGCAAGAGGTCAGGCATGGATAATAAGCGGACTTCCCTTAAGCTATAAATATACTAAAGATAATAATATTCCGGAACTTTTTGAAAAAGTAACAAACTATTTTATAAATCGTCTTCCTGAAGATCTTGTTCCATATTGGGACCTTGATTTTGCTGATGGCTCAGATGAGCCGCGTGATAGTTCTGCAGCGTCAATCGCTGTATGCGGCATACTGGAGATGCTCCCAAATATACAAGATGAGAAACTGAAAAACATCTATAAAGGTGCAGCAGATAAAATAATGTATTCTCTATATCAAAACTATAGCACAAAAGATATGCCGGAATCTAACGGACTTTTAGCTCATGCAGTATATTCTATACCGCATAATTTAGGTGTTGATGAATGTAATATATGGGGTTGCTATTACTATATGGAAGCACTTTGTCGTATGATGAAGATTTCCAAAGCATATTGGTAAATAAAATTTATTTTATATAAAAAATTAAGGAGGCAAAACAATGAAAAAAATTTTAAAAGCTTTAAGCTTTGCTATTGCACTGATAATGATTGTTTCTTTGTTTATTGGGTGCAGCAGCGAAAAGAAGGTACAGACAGGCGGAAAGTTTACCTACTGGGTAAGACTTGATAATGCATCATCACAGACTTTATCGTCGTTTAACGAGCTGCTTATGTATCAGGAAATGTGCAAAATAACAGGTACAGATGTTGAGTTCATTCATCCTGCATCAGGTTCAACAGGTACAGAGGCATTCCAGATTCTTATGTCATCAGGAGATTATCCCGATATGATAGAATACAATTGGGGTTCCTACACCGGTGGTCCTCAGCAGGCAATTGATGATGGCGTAATAATAGCTCTTAACGAATATCTGGAAGATTATGCACCAAACTACTATAACTATATGGAAGGCGAAAAAGGCAAGGAAAAAGGCTATATTTATAAAGCAGCCACAGTTTCAAATACCGGAAGTTACTATGGATTTAAAGGACTTAATGTTGGCTCATACAGAGGCTATGCCGGATTATATGTTCGTAAAGACCTTTTGGATAAATGGGGACTTGATATTCCCGAAACTATTGACGACTGGACAAATGTTTTCAAAACAGCAAAAGAAAACGGAATCAAATATCCTTTAACAGGTGAATCTACCCTGTTTTCCATTACAGGAGACACCACATTTATAGGTGCCTGGAAAATCGGCATGAATGTATATGTTGACAATGGCAAAATTAAATATGGTCCATTCCAAAGCGAATACAAAGATTATCTCAAAAAGATGTCTGAATGGGTTAAAGCAGGATATGTTGATATAGACTATGTTACAAACGACAGCACAAATGTTGAGGGTTATATGACAAACGGCACATCTATTGCCGCATTTGGTTATGTTGGCTCTTCAATTGGTAAGCTCCTTCCTGCAATGGCAGAAAAAGATCCAAATTATAACCTCGCAGCATGCCCATTCCCTGTTATGAAAAAAGGTGAAACTCCTTTATTCCAGGGCGTACAGGCAGAAGCAACCGATCCTTCAATAGCAATTTCTGTTCAGTGTGGAGCTGATAACGAAGACAGATACAAAGAAGCAATTAAATGGTGTGATTTCCTTTACAGCGATGAAGGCATACTTTTAAAAGCATTTGGTATAGAAGGAGACACATACACCACTCAAAAAGATGATGAAGGTAATGTTCGTTATGTTTATACCGATAAAATAATGGATCATGAAGCAATAGGTGCACACTCGGTGGAAGCTGCATTATATCACTTTATGCTTCCTGCAAATCATCCCGGATTTAATCAGCATCCCGATTATTTAGATGGTTTCTATCCATATGAACAGCAAAAAGATGCAATAAGAAAATGGAATGAACATGTTGAAATTGCAAAAGAATATGTTCTGCCGGCAATATCGCTCACATCGGAAGAAGCCACAGAAGCCGCCAACATCCAGGCTGCTGCCCGCGACAATCTTAATGCAGCAATTTCTAATATCATTCTTGGAAAAGCATCTCTTGATACTTACGAAGATGCAGTTAATGCGGCGAAAAAAGCGGGATTTGACAAGCTTATGGAAATATATCAAGCTGCATATGACAGATATAAATCTTTAATTTAATAATTAAAATAGTGACAACATTCGAGTTCAAGGTATTTAATAGTACTCATTTGGTTCATTGCATAATAAAATAAGTTCGCAAAGCGAACTTATTTTATTATGCAACTATTTAAATTATTATCCACCAGACCTTAAAATTTATTACTTTCGATAATGTAATAGATATAAGAACCATAATTAAGAATTTTAAGCACAAGAAGAATGAATGTGGTAAGAAATACGATCTATAAGAACAATGAAATTTTGATATCTGTGGTCGATATATTTCCACACACCTTCTCACCTATTGTAGGCTGTAAAGCAAGTTGATATTCACATCTCAAACCCATCTGTAATTCCTTGTAGTCTTTCTGTGTCTTTTTTTACATAATACATTTCGGTTATCTGTGAGGTGCTGTGTCCAAGTAGGTCTGCTGCTTGTTTTGTTGTTAAGGATTTTATTGTGCCATCATCTTTAGTTATTCCATTTACAAGATTGGTTGCGAAGGTGTGTCTGAGAGAGTGAAGACCTTTGGTTTCAATTCCCGCATTTTCTAAGATTCTATAAAATCTTTTGCGGAAGTTGACGGGGTTAGTATAGTCTCCTTTTTCGTCGCATATAAGAGGAGTATCTTCACCAAAGTAGCTTTCATTTCGTAATTCATTTATCATTTCTATTGCTGTGTTATTTAATGGAACTATTCTTTTACTTGTCTTGGTTTTTGTTTTACCAAGCTTAGCTATTCTGCCTTTTAGTTTTTCTGTCCCATCTCTTTTATACACTTCCTTAAGAGTTTTATGTATATACATTCTTTTGTTTCCAAGGTCTATATCACAGTTTTTTAATGCCAGTGCTTCGCCGGGCCTTATTCCTGTATTTAACATAAGTATATATGCTCCTGCCTGCTTATACTTTCTCTTTCCGTTAGAGTAAGTAGAGCAGGCTTCTTTTTTGAATCTTT
>JAZRGM010000058.1:0-53850 GCA_045644205.1 Clostridia bacterium
TTTAATCGTTAAAAAGTCTGCAAGAATCTGAGTGGGGTGGAATTCATTTGTAAGTCCGTTCCAAACTGGAACCCCCGCATATTGTGCAAGCTCTTAAGTCGGAGGCCAAGCGGTCTTAGGAAGACAAGCAACTATTGCAACTCCTTGGCTCACAGAACGACATGGCAACGATCCGACTTTTTAATCGTTAAAAAGTCTGCAAGAATCTGAGTGGGGTGGAATTCATTTGTAAGTCCGTTCCAAACTGGAACCCCCGCATATTGTGCAAGCTCTTCCACAATCTCCTGTCCAAATCCTCTGTATTCTATCCCGTCATACATTCTTCCCAGAACTCTTGCTGTGTCGGCAATACTTTCCTTTTTGCCTATCTGTGATCCTGAAGGATCAAGATAAGTGGGGTGCATTCCCAAATCTGCTGCAGCAACTTCAAATGCACAGCGTGTGCGGGTGCTGGTTTTTTCAAATATAAGAGCAATGGATTTCCCTTCGCATATTCTGTGGGGAATTCCTTCTTTTTTCTTTTTCTTTAAATCTGAGGCAAGCTCAATAAGATAATTAATTTCTTCGGGTGTAAAATCAAGAAGCTTTAAAAAGCTTTTATTCTTTAAATTCATAAATCACACTTCCTTGCAAACTTTTTTTATAATTTCAATGGCTTTTTTCAGCACATCCATCGGAATATTCAGAGCAGGCAGAAGTCTTACCTTGTCTTTTGCTGTGAGACAAAGCACTCCTTCATCAATACATTTTTTAACAATATCTATAGCAGGCTTTTCGGTTTTAATGCCTATCATAAGTCCCATTCCGGAAACTGATTCAATTCCCTCGCATCCGGAAAGTGTGTCAAATATGTATTTTGATTTTTCGTTTACATCACAAAGGAGATTATCGTCAATTCTTTCCACAACGCTTACCCCGCCTGCACAGGCTATAGGGTTTCCGCCATAGGTGGAACCGTGGTCTCCAAAGCCTAAAACACTATCAACCTTTTTGGAAAGAATAGCCGCTCCCAAAGGCAGGCCTCCGCCAATGCCTTTTGCTGTGGTAACTATATCGGGCTCAATTCCAAAATTCATATAGGCATACATTTTTCCTGTTCTTCCGTTACCTGTCTGAACTTCGTCAACAATAAGAAGAATATCATTCTGCTTGCAGTAGCTATTTAGCTTTTCAACAAATTCCTTTTTAAGAGGAACAACACCGCCCTCACCCTGCACACATTCAATCATAACTGCGGCAATCTTTTTGTGAGCTGCAAGAGCTTCAAGCTCATATATATCGTCCCCGGCATCAATATGGCAAAATCCCGGTGTCAGGGGCTGGAATAGCTCGTGGTAGTGGTCCTGACCTGTGGCAGCAAGGGTTGTGAGGGTTCTTCCGTGGAAGCTGTTTCTTAAGCTGACAATTGTATAGCAGTCTGCGCCTTTTTTCTCTGCGGCATATTTTCTTGCAACCTTTATTGCACATTCATTTGCTTCAGCGCCGGAATTAGAGAAAAACACCTTGCTCATTCCGGTTTTCTCACAAAGGAGCTTTGCAAGCTCTGCACAGGGGGATGTGTAGTAAAGATTAGACATATGCTGCACATTTCCAAGCTGCTTCGTTACAGCCTCAACCCATTTGTCATCAGATATACCAAAGCTTGTAACACCAATTCCCGAACCCATATCAATATATTCTTTTCCTGTTTCATCATAAACAAGAGAGCCTTTTCCTCTCACAATCTCCACAGGAAAGCGTGCATATGTTCCGGCTATATATTTTTTATCAATTTCTTTTATATTTGTCATAATATTTCCTCCGGACAGAGTGGATTTATTATTTGCCTGTTACCATAGTTCCGGCACCTTCGTCGGTAAGAAGCTCCATAAGAATTGAATGAGGAACTCTGCCATCCATAATAACAACATTCTTAACGCCTTTTTTAATGGCATCAACACAGCATTTAACCTTTGGTATCATACCTCCGGAAATTATTTTATCTTCATAAAGCTTTTCAGCATCCTGAACGGTAATATAAGGTATAAGGGTATCCGGATTATCTTTATCACGGAGAATTCCTTCAATGTCTGTCATCATAATAAGTCTTTCAGCACCAAGAGCACCTGCAATATATGCTGCTGCGGTGTCTCCGTTGATGTTGTAGGAATTACCTTCCTTATCACAGCCAACCGTTGAAATAACGGGAATATATCCTTTTTCAAGAAGGTCGGTAACGGGGTTAATGTGGATATTTGTGATTTCGCCAACAAAACCAAGTCGTTCATCCTTTATTTTAGCTTCAATAAGCATTCCGTCCATACCGGATATTCCCATGGCTTTTCCGCCATTCATTTCAAGCTTGTTAACAAGAGATTTATTAACCTTTCCTGCAAGAACCATCTGCACAATATCAATGGTTTCCTGATCGGTAACACGAAGTCCGTCAACAAATTCGGGCTTTTTGCCAAGCTTATCCATAAGCTCACTTATTTCAGGACCTCCACCATGAACTAAAACAACCTTAACTCCAATAAGCCATAAAAGAACGATATCTTCCATAACTTGTTTTTTTAGTTCTTCATTAATCATTGCGTTGCCACCGTATTTAACAACAACAATTTTACCTGTGTATTTTTTTATATAGGGCAGTGCCTGTGTTAAAACCTCAGCACGCTCTGCATTTGAAAATTCGTTATGCATTCTATCTTCATTCCTTCCGGATTTAATTACAAAATCGCCAAGGCGATTTTGTACCTTATTTATTCACTATTACTTATTCCCTCAACACATCAGGTTCTGTAGTCACCATTGATTTTAACATAATCATATGTAAGATCGCATCCCCATGCACTAACTTTAATATCTCCATCACCGAGGCATACAGCAATCTCAATTTCATCTTCTAAAAGGATTTCCTTTGCTTTTTCTTCTGAAAAATCAACTCCGGCACCATTTCTGCAAACCTCAACCTCGCCCTTGCAGCTTTTAAATGAAACTCCAACCTTCGAGATGTCAACATCTGCTCCACTGTAGCCTATAGCACAAAGCACCCTGCCCCAGTTTGCATCGGCACCAAACATAGCCGCTTTTAAAAGTGATGAGCAAATAACTGATTTTGCCACAGTTTTTGCTGTCTTTTCATTATCAGCACCGCAAACTGAACATTCAAGAAGCTTTGTTGCCCCCTCGCCATCAGCGGCAATCATTCTGCAAAGATAAACATTAACCGCGTTAAGAGCTTTCATAAATTCGTCAAAATCTTTTCCTTCAGCTGTAATCTCTTTATTACCTGCCATGCCATTTGCCAGAACAGTTACCATATCGTTTGTAGATGTATCACCGTCGATGCTTATCATATTAAATGTGTTTTTAATATCGCTTGAAAGAGCTTTCTGGAGCATTTGTGAGGAAATAGCCGCATCTGTTGTAATAAACACAAGCATAGTTGCCATATTGGGGTGAATCATTCCGCTTCCCTTTGCAATTCCGCCTATATGACAGATTTTTCCGTCAATTTCAAATTCAATGGCAATTTCTTTAAGCTTGGTATCTGTTGTCATTATTCCTTCTGCTGCATCACCGCTTCCATCCTTTGAAAGAAGCTTTTTGAGTTCAGGTATACCATTTTTAATCGGTTCAAGGTTAAGAGGCTGACCAATAACTCCCGTTGATGCCACAACAACATCCTTAGAATCAATACCAAGAGCTTTTGCGGTTAAATCCGACATCTGCTCCGCGATTTCTATTCCATTTGCGTTGCAGGTGTTGGCATTTCCGCTGTTGCATATAACAGCCTGAGCAAAACCGTCGGCAATGTGGTTTTTTGTAACGGTAAGAGGAGCTCCCTTAACAAGATTTGTTGTGTAGGTAGCAGCAGCATTTGCCTTTTTTTCGCTGAAAATAAGGCTTATATCTTTTTTAGTACGGTTTTTTCTTATTCCGCAATGAACTGCACTTGCTGTAAATCCTTTTGCGGCACAAACGCCGCCTTCTATAATTTTCATATCTGTTATCCTTTCGTATTATCCAATGTTAAGTCCTGATTTTTCATCAATTCCAAGAACAATATTCATATTCTGAATAGCTGCACCTGAAGCACCTTTTCCAAGGTTATCATATCTTGCAACCAGGGTAAATCTGTCATCGTTTCCGAAAACGCTTATCTGCATATCGTCTCTCATAGCAAAATCTCCTGCGGAAACAAATCCGCCATCATCAGCATTTTCGCAAAACTTAACAATATCACCGGTATAATAATTTTTGTAAATTTCTTTAATATCATTTAAGCTTGCCTTAGTTTCATTTTTGGAAAGGGGAATAACAACCTCCATACCTGCATAATATGAGGAAACAATAGGGCAAAAAACAGGGGTGTTGTTTATGCCTGTAAGCTTAACCATTTCGGGAAGATGCTTGTGGCTTTGAGATATTCCATACATCCTCGGTGCCAAAAGAGCGTCTTTTCTCTCAGGATTATCATAGTCTGCAATCATATTTTTTCCGCCGCCGGAATAGCCTGTAAGCGAAAAACAGCTAAGAGATGCATCTTTTGAAATAATTCCGGAGGAAACAAGTGGCTCTGTTAGAGCAATAAATCCGCTTGCATGACATCCCGGATTTGCTATTCTCTTTGAAGCTTTTATTTTTTCTCTTAAATTCTTTATTTCCGGAAACCCGTATGCCCAGCTGTCATTTGTGCGGTGAGCGGTGGATGTATCAATAATAACAGTATCAAGCTCCTTTGCCATCTCCGCACCTTCAATTGCTGCGCTGTCAGGCAAGCATAAAAAAGCAATATCACTTTCCTTTAAAGCTTCATATCTTGCTTCGGGGTTTTTTCTTATTTCATCAGGAAGAATAATGAGGCTTAAATCTGATCTGCTTCCGAGTCTTTCATATATTCTTAAGCCTGTTGTACCTGCACTTCCGTCAATAAAAACTTTTGTCATAAACAAACTGCACCTCTTTCTATACATTATAAAATGTATTTTATGCATAATTATGCATAGTTAAAGCGAAAATATGTTATAATTATACGGTTGGAAGGTGCATTTGTCAAGCGTTTTACTCTAATTTATGATAAAATATGCAAAATATATACAAAACCAAAATATAATTGTATAGTTTTTTTGCATATTGCCATTTAAAACCAGAAATACTGTGTGTATATAATATGTAGGAGATTATTTAAATTTGACTATAAAGTAAATATGTGGTAGAATACCTTATTACTTTATTATGAAAGGAGCGCACACAATGGGAAAAACATATCTTCTCGTGGTTTTTGGTATACTTGTTGCAAAAATGCTTGGGTTTTTCCGTGACATAGTTTTTGCATCAACCTTTGGTGCAAATGCCTATACCGATATGTATTTTCAGATTTTCGGTCTTGTAAATCTTTTGTTTACGGGCGTTGGTGTTGCTCTTTCAACCCTTGTGATAAAAAATATCAATAAAATAAAACCTGCCGACACACAATTAAGAAAAAACTATGTTTCTTCGTTTATAACAAAAACAATTGCAGTTTCATTTCTTGTGATGTTTGTTCTTTATGCAATCTCTGGCCATCTTGTGCGTTTTCTTCTGCCGGGGCTTGATATATCCCTCTATAAAATTGCAAGCAGATTAATGCATATAATGCTTCCGTCTTTAGTGTTTGTTCTTGTTGCCTATGTTATATCCGGAGTGCTTCAGAATAGCGGTGTGTTTTTTGTCACATCCATAATGAGCCTTCCTTTTAACATTGCAATAATAGCCTCACTTTTTGTTCCTGATGCAAATATAATAACTGTAGCCATTGTAACAACAATTGGCTGGTTTCTCCATATTGTAATTCAGCTTCCTTCATTCTATAAAAAAGGCTACCGCCTTTTTGGCTTCAAAAAGTCTCCGTCAGGTCTTGGCGGCAATGGGGAAATAGTTTATATTTTCATATCAAATATGATGTTTCAGCTTTGCTTTACCATAGACAAAGCCTTTGCAAGCATAGAAAGCGGAGCGGCAACAACACTTAACTATTCGTCAAATCTTTTCATAACTATTTCAAGTGTGTTTGTTGTGGCGATGAGTAATGTCATTTTCCCCTCTATAAGCCGCAGCTATGAAGAAAAAAGAATGGACTATGTAAGAGATTTTACCCGCTATATAATAAAGCTTATGTTTGCCATATTTGTTCCTTTTATTCTTGTTGTGTGCTGCTTTGGTGAAAACATCATCTCCCTTCTTTATGAAAGGGGAGAGTTTACAAAAGACCTGTCCCACACAACGGGCATCCTCTTTGCAATCTACACCTTTGGCTTTCTTGGCTATATTTCCCAGGAGCTTTTTAATAAAATTCTCTATCTTGATGGTAAATATAAATATACAGTAACAGGAGCAATCATAGTGGTAGCTTCAAAGCCTTTTGTGAATATCATCGCCCTTGTTTATGGCGGAATATATGCAATTGCCGCATCAACAACTGTGCTTCTTTGTCTTTATGCATTAAATGTGGCTTTTGCTCTTAAAAAGGTTACAGGCCGCTATATAAACCGTGAGCTTCTTATAGACCTTGGTCTGGTTATGGCAGGGGGATTGGTTTCCCTGGGCGCATATTTTGTCTGCAAGGCAGCGTTCCCCCCATTATTTGTCGGTTTGCACTTTATTTTAGTTCTTGCAATATGTGCAGTATTGTATATAGGATTTTTATATGCAACAGGCGTTTTAAAAAAGCTCATAAAAGTAAAAGTTGGTGAAAAAAATGAGTAAAAAACAGCTTGCACTATTCATTATCTTATTTGCAGTTATTTTTTCTCTTATGGTGCCTTCCTTTGCAAGACGCGTTTATTTTGAAAACGCAAATAAGGGAGCTATACTCTCTCTTGATTATGACAGCGTCAAGGCTGATTTTGAAGATAAAAAAATCCCTGAGCTTTTAAATGACGCAAAAGACAAAGGGATAAAGGCTGTAACGATAAATATTGAAGATATAAAAAAAGATGAAGTTTTAAATTTTACCAATGGTTTTGACCTTGCTCTTTTTATTGATGCTCAGAAATTCAGGGCGGAAGATATTCCATTAATAAATAAGCTTACGAATTTAAAATATATAAACCTCAAAGGCAATTTTGAAGATAAGCTTCAGGGAGAAGTAATAATTAATTCTTTAAGCAGGGTAATAAAAGAGAATAATCTTATTCTTGTTGTCTCCGAAACAAAAGACCAGTCGGCAAATGATATTCCGTCAATCGGATATAACCATATCAAAGAATCAGCCGGTGGAAGAATCATTCGCTGTTATGATACAAGCTATAGTGCAAATGAAAGAGTAAACCCCAATCTGAGATTTCATCAGATGCTAAATTCCCTCAAAGACCGCAACACCCATTTTATTAATCTTGTTCCGTTTCAAGATGACTCAGCTAGCAAAAAAGATAATTATTATGCATTGCTTTCTTCGGTTTCTTTATTTACTAAGGAAGCCTCAGATGAAGGATATTTATTTGCCGGCTTCAAGCCCGACTTTAATGGCTATAGCACCATGTTGGAATTAAATCTCGCTCTTGGATTTATTCTCTGTATCCTTTTATGCTATATTATGCTCGTTATTTTGTTTGGAAATGTTGGCTTAATCATAAAAGTTATCCTTTCCATATCTTCTATTGTCGGCTTTGCATTTTCCTTTGTTATGCCCTATGCAGCAGAGCTTTTTTACCCCTTAATTCTGGCTGTTGTATCATCTTGCTTTGTGATAAGCTTAAGCTTCTATGCAGTAAAAAAATATTCGCAAAAAGGCTTTGCATTTTGCCTTGTTCTGACTCTTGCTGTTTCCCTTGCAGGATTTTTCTTAAGGGGCTTTAGTCTTAGTGCAGTTTTATCCGGTGCAGATTATTATCTTTATTTTAAAACCTTCCGCGGAGTTAAGCTTTCCCTTGTTATTCCTGTTTTCTACGCTGCTTTTGCCTATGTAAAAATCTTTGGTTTTTCAAAGCCTAAGATAGAAAAGCAGATAAACACAAAGAATATTATTCTCATATTATCAGGTATCGTTTTTCTTTTTGCTGCAGCATTTATCTACATTATGCGAAGCGGCAACAGTATAGTTTCGGGCGTTGAAATAAATATCCGTAACAGTCTTGATGTTTTAATGGGAATCCGCCCAAGAACCAAAGAGTTTTTAATAGGCTGGCCTTGCTTATGGCTTTTTGTGTGGTATAAGACAAACACAAAGCAAGATTTTATTCCTCTTGTGCTGTCGCTTGGCGTAGCAATTCTTTCATCTTCTGTAATAAACAGCTTTTGCCATGTGTTCACTCCGGCAATGTCAATATACCACCGCACAGTAAATGGTTTTATCTTATCTGTTCCCACAGCAATATTAATATTACTTGTTAATATTATGGTCTGTAAGCTTTTAAAAGTAAATAATAACAAATAAACTAGGGGTGTAAATTAATTAGCATGAATTAATTTACACCCCTTTAGAGATAAGAAAAAGAGATGCAGTCTGGAATTTACATCTCCTTTTAAGAATTTTTCATTGTGCCATAGTAGCAAATAGTATCTCAAAATCTGTCCATCCGTCGGAAAGTCCTGATTTTGTTTTGTAGTCAAGGTCTCTGCATGCCATAAGAACAGCATCCAGCTTTTCAAGGCTTATATTCTTTATCTGTTTGAGATGCATGTTAACAAAATAATCCTTCTGACCGGTTTTAATTGCAATTTCTCTGGGCGACATAGTCCGGCTTAAAAGTTTTTCTTTTCTCAGCTGCGAATATTTTGAAAATACAGCCGCACAAAGGGCAATTGGTTCTTCCTTTAAAAGCTTTAATTCGGCAAGCTTTTTCCCTGCCTCATTTATCTTTCCGTCTAAAATATCATCAATCATCTTAAAAACTCTGCTTTCGGGAATTTTGCATGAGCATTTGTCTATATCATCCTTTGTGATAAGATTTGAATGAGCTTTAAAACATATCATCTTATCCATTTCACTTTTTAATATATACATATTCTCCGAACAGCATTCTATCATATAATCTGCAACCTCCGGAGAGATATTTTTTTCAAACTTTGTAAAATATCTTGAAATCCAGCTTACAAGGTCGCTTCTTTTCTGGCGGGGAAATTCATCGCAGGCAAAACCTTCGCTTATGAGCTTATAGAGTGCATTTCTTTTATCAATAGCTTTTTCTGAAAAAATAATAAGAGCAAAGTCGGGAAGGGTTGAAAGAAGTTCTTTCCAGAATTTCTTGTCATCCTCGGAACATTTTTTGAAAATTCCGCTTTCTTTTATATAAACAATCTTCCTGTCGCTCATAAAGGGATAGGATGCGAAAAAGCTCTCTACAGCATCTGTATCAACATTTCCTGAGGTGTATTCTTTGTAGTTGAAATCTGCAAAGTCTTTATTAAGTGTTGATGACACCATAGCTTTTGCATAATAGTCTTTTAAAAAGTCTTCCTCTCCCCAAACAAGATAAACCTTGCTTTTACATCCTTCGCGGATGTCTTTTTTTATGCTTCCTGCCATAATATCACCTCATTTTTTCTGTTTTTTTAATTTCTTTTTCATTTATGTAAAAGCTTATTGCCCCGTCTCTGTCTGTCCGGTAAATTTTTGCGCCGCTGTCTTTAAAGGCATCAGTCGTTTTCTTTTTGGGATGCCCGTAGACATTGTTTTTGTCGCAGCTGATAACAGCATAATCCGCATCTGCATTTTTGGCAAGTGTTGAGATTTCTTTGCTTTCCCCACCGTGATGTGGAACCTTTATAACATCGCATTTAATATTTTCATGAGCAATATTCTTTATTCCATCATCCTCAATATCTCCGGTAAAAAGAAAAGAAACATCTCCATATGTAAACCTTATAACCATCGACATATCATTTGCTTTTCCTTTAAAATCACTTCCCGGTGATAGTATTTCAAATAATGCTCCGCCCAGGCTTACTTTGTCACCAGCGGATAGCATATGTAATTCAGAAGGCTTCAAAAGTGCCGCGGAAAGGAGAGCAGATAGATTTTCGCAGCTTTCGCTGTCGCTTTTGTCATAATACATCGGCACATAAATCTTTTCTGCTTTTTTCTCTTTGAGAAGTGGGATAAAGCCTGATATGTGGTCAGTGTGAAAATGACTTATAAAAACTGCGGAAAGCTTTGGTATGTTAAGCTTTGTAAGAGTTGCTTCAATTTCTTCTGCCACATATTCATTTCCATAGCTTGTGCCAAAATCAATCATAACAGCTCTGTTTTGAGGAAGCTTTATTATTGCACATTCTCCCTGACCAACATCTGCAAATATAACTCTTGCATCTCTGTCTTGTCTATTATACAGGAAAATGCTCCCCGCCGCAAGAGCTAAAATCACACAAATGCAAATGCACTTATTTTGCAGCTTCTTTTTAAAAATACAATAAATTATGCAGATAGTTATTCCAGTTAGTAAAACCGCGTAGAGGGTGTATAGGGGATAAAGCTTTAGAATTCCAAAGGGGATAGATGAAATGAGGGATGCAAAAAACATAATAAGATTTATAACAAATGAAAGAGGAAAAGATATAATGTATGCCGGGAAAGCCAGACTCAGAAAAGACAAAATTCCAAATAATGCGCACAGCGCCAGGGCAGGGGTTGTAAGAGGCAGAATAAAAATATTACCAAGAAAAGAATACACCGGCAGAAAGCCAAAGGATGCTATCATAACGGGCAGGGTAAAAACAGAGCATAGAACCGATGTGATAATAGTTCCTGCAATATACTTTGCCGGCTTGCTTTTAAAAAATCCAAGCTTTTTCATAAAATCTGCTGAAACCAAAACCGCAAGAGTAGACAGCACAGAAAGTCTGAAGCCTATGCTGAAAAAGCTTCGCGGAATAAAAACAAGTATTATTCCCGTTGCAAGACAAAGCGCATTTTTGCTGTCATATTTTCTTGCCACAATACTGCTTCCCAAAGATATAACAAGCATAATAAAAGCTCTTATGACAGAAAGTCCAAAACCTGTGAATATAAGCACAGCGGCAGATGTTATCATGCATAAAACAAATGATAAAATTGCCTTTTTTAAGCGTTTTATTTTAAGAGCGGAAATGAAAACCGACATAAACATAATAAAAATGTTTAAATGAAGCCCTGAAATGGCAACAATATGATAAACGCCGCTGTTTTTAAGATTTGTGCTGTCAGTGGCTTCTATGCCCGATTTATCTCCAGAAAGAAGGGCAAGAGCAATAGAGCCTGTCCTTCTGTCAAGGTAGGTGTTTAGATAATCTGAAAATCTTGACTTCAGCTTTGCCGCATATCTTATAAATCCGGGTTCCCCTGTCTTTATAATTTCAGCTTCATTTTCTGAATATATGCTTCCGTAGAGGTTTTCGCCCTTCTGGTATTCTATTTCGTCAAAACTTCCGATATTGGTTTTGTCTGATGGTGAAAATAGCTTTGCTTCTTTTATTTTGATTGTATCTCCCGGTAAAAATACCTGTTCTTTGTTTTTAAGAATAAACTTAAATCTGTATCCTTTAATCTCCTTGCTTTTTGATTTTATCACCTTTCCCGTAAAGGCTATATTTTCATCTTTTTGAATTGCTGTCTCAACCCTGCATACAATACTTTTAATTTCTTCTGTGTTATGTAGCTTTTCAAGATTTTTGTCGTATCTTTTGCTGTAACTGTGTATAGAAGCAAAGGCTGCCATCAAAATAAGAATAAAAAGCAGAATTCTTGTGTAATATTTTGAAATATAGTGTAAAATTTTCATTTTATTATACCTTTGAAATAATTTTATGGTCTTATATTAGCATTTTTTTGTACAAATAACAACTTGATTTTATCCAAATTATGTTATATAATGTATTCTACTGTAAAGTTTATGGTGGATTTTTGTGTGAAATTATTAGTTGGGAGGAGCAAAAGTGGCTTTATTTGCACTAAGTGATCTTCATCTTTCACTTTCATCAGATAAGCCTATGGATGTTTTTGGTTCCCCCTGGCAGAACCACACAGAAAGAATCCGCGATAACTGGAATAAAACAGTAAAAGATAATGATCTTGTTATAATAGGCGGCGATGTTTCCTGGGCAACATATCTTAGTGGAGTATCAAGGGATTTTGAATTTATAAATTCTCTTCCCGGGAAAAAGCTCATTATAAAAGGAAATCACGACTATTGGTGGGAAAGCATAACTAAGCTAGAAAAATTTGTTTTGGAAAATGGCTTTGAGTCAATAAGCTTTCTTCACAATAGTTCATTTACATATGAAAACTTTTCCATTGCAGGAACAAGATTCTGGCTTACTCCCGATTCTGATAATTTCACAGAGGAAGACCAAAAAATATATGATCGTGAGCTTATAAGGCTCTCTCTTTCTCTTGAAAGTCTTTCGAAAAAGGAATTGGAGTTTCCCGACAGGGAATTTAAAAGAGTCGCAGTTTTGCATTTTCCTCCTGTGAATTCCCAAGGTAAATGTGATGAAAGAGTTATGGAAATATTTAAAAAACACTCAGTAGAAAAATGCATCTACGGTCATCTTCATTCCGGCGGAATTAAAACAGGATTTACAGGCAGTATTGATGGAATTGATTTTTACCTCACCTCTGCCGATGCTCTTGAGTTTATCCCAATTCAAATTAAATAATTTCTGAAAGAAATTTTAATTAATAAATAAATTTTTATTTATAGGAGGCCCCTACAGATGAAACTTATAAAAAACGAACACACAGAAAAAAACACTGTCAAGCTTACCATTGAGGTTGACAAAGAAGCTTTTGAAAAAGCTCTTGAAAAAGCCTACAAGAAAAATGTTAAACAGATTGCTCTTCCTGGCTTCAGAAAAGGAAAAGCACCCAGAAAGCTCATCGAAAAATACTATGGTGAAGCAGTATTCTATGAAGATGCTGTTAACTTTGTTTGCCCCGATGCATATGAATATGCTGTTAAAGAAGCAGGCATCACTCCCGTTGACAGACCTGAAATAGACATCGAAGAAATCGGCGGAGGAAAAGACCTTGTTCTCACAGCTGTTGTAACAGTTAAACCTGAAGTAACTCTTGGTGAATACAAAGGCGTAAAAGCTGAAAAAACAGTTTATGAAACAAAAGACGAAGATGTTGAAGCTCAGATTAAAGCTGATGCAGAAAAAAATGCAAGAATGATCACAATTGAAGACAGAGCAGTAGAAATGGGTGACATCACAGTTATCGATTTTGAAGGCTTTGTTGATGGTGTTGCTTTTGAAGGCGGAAAAGGTCTTGGTCACACCTTAGAAATCGGCAGCGGTCAGTTTATCCCCGGTTTTGAAGATCAGCTCGTTGGTGCAAAATTAAATGAAGAAACCGAAGTAAATGTTAAATTCCCTGAAGAATACCACGCAGAAGAATTAAAAGGCAAGGATGCAACATTCAAAGTAACTGTTAAAGAAATCAAAGTAAAAGAGCTTCCACAGTTTGACGATGATTTTGCAAAAGATGTTAGCGAATTTGACACATTCGAAGAGTATAAAAACAGTATCAAAGAAAAACTTGATAAATCAAATGAAGCAAGAACAAAAGCAGAGTTTGAAAATAATGTTGTAGATGTTGTAACAGAAAATGCCGAGGTAGACATTCCTCAGTGTATGATAGACAACAAAATCGAAGATATGATAAAAGATTTTGGTTACCGTCTCTCATCACAGGGTATGAATCTTGAACAGTATATGCAGATCACGGGCACAACTGTTGACACATTCAAAGAACAGTTCAAAGATCAGGCAACAGCTCAGGTTAAAGCAAGCCTTGTTCTTGAAAAAATTGCTGAAGTTGAAGCTATTTCTGTTTCCGATGAAGATTTAGAGGACGAATTAAAGAAAATGGCCCAGATGTATGGCATGGAACTCGATAAAGTAAAAACACTTATCGGTGAAAATGAGCAGGAAACCATCAAAGAAGAGCTCAAAGTAAGAAAAGCTGTTGAATTAATTGCAGAAAATGCTAAAGCAGGCAAACCTGCTGCAAAAAAAGCTCCTGCTAAAAAAGCAGAAGATGGCGAAAAGAAAGCTCCTGCCAAAAAAACAACAACTGCAAAAAAGACAACAACAGCTAAAAAAGAAACAGCAGAAAAGAAAGCTCCTGCTAAAAAAACAACAACCAAAAAAACAACAGCTAAAGCAGAAAAAGAAGAATAATATTTTTTCTGGGGGACAAATTTAAAATTTCACTTTATTTAAGGAGGCAATTTAAAATGAGTCTTGTACCTATGGTCATTGAACAGACAAACAGAGGAGAAAGATCTTATGATATTTATTCCCGTCTTTTAAAAGACAGAATAATATTTTTAGGAGAAGAAGTAAACGATGTAAGTGCATCCCTTATTGTTGCACAGCTTTTATTCCTTGAAGCAGAAGATCCCGATAAAGACATCAGCCTTTATATTAATAGTCCCGGTGGTTCAATAACAGCAGGCATGGCTATTTATGATACCATGCAGTATATTAAATGCGATGTATCCACAATCTGTATCGGTATGGCAGCTTCAATGGGAGCATTCCTTCTTGCTGCCGGTGCAAAAGGAAAAAGATTTGCGCTGCCCAATAGCGAAATAATGATCCATCAGCCACTCGGCGGTATGCAGGGTCAGGCAACCGATATTAAAATTCATGCTGACAGAATAATAAAAATGAAGGAAACATTAAATACTATCCTTAGTGAAAGAACAGGTCAGAGTCTGGAACAGATAACAAAGGATACAGAAAGAGATAACTTTATGACAGCCTATCAGGCAAAAGAATATGGCTTGGTTGATGAAGTTATTGAAAAGAGAAAATAATTTTTATAGGGGTGTAAAATTTTTTACATCCCTATATTAAATATGTTAGTAATTGAGGTGTACATTATATGCCAAGCAAAAATAACGATAAGCTTGTATGCTCATTTTGCGGAAAAAGCCAGGATATGGTTATGCGTCTTATTTCCAGTCCGGCGGCAGATGTATTTATTTGCGACGAATGTATAGAAGCATGCAGCGAAATACTCGAAGGCGACTATCGTGAATTTGAAGAAGCGGCAGGGGCAGGCTTTGATTTTGCAGAGCTTCCCAAGCCTGTAGATATAAAAAATATTTTGGATATGTATGTTGTGGGGCAGGATGCAGCAAAAAAAAGCCTAGCAGTTGCAGTTTATAACCACTATAAGCGCATAAGCAAAAAAACAGCCGACGAAGATGTGGAGCTTCAGAAGAGCAATATCCTTATGATAGGGCCCACAGGCTCCGGAAAAACTCTCCTTGCCCAGACCTTAGCCAGAATTATTGATGTTCCTTTTGCCATTGCAGATGCAACCTCATTAACCGAGGCAGGCTATGTTGGTGAGGATGTTGAAAATATTCTCTTAAAGCTTATTCAGGCAGCCGATTATGACATAAGCCGGGCAGAAAAAGGTATTATATATATTGATGAAATAGATAAAATAGCCCGCAAATCCGAAAACCCCTCCATCACCCGTGATGTTAGCGGTGAAGGTGTTCAGCAGGCACTTTTAAAGATTCTTGAAGGCACAGTTGCTTCTGTTCCTCCCCAGGGTGGAAGAAAGCATCCTCAGCAGGAATTTATTCAGATAGACACAACCAACATTCTCTTTATCTGCGGCGGAGCTTTTGACGGAATAGATAAAATCATCGAAAGCCGCACAGGTAAAAAAGTTCTGGGCTTTGGTGCTGAAATAAAATCCCAGTCCCAGAAGCAGGTTGGTGAAATCTTAAAGGATATTCAGCCTCAGGATCTTTTAAAATTTGGACTTATTCCCGAATTTATCGGCAGACTTTCTGTTAATGTAACTTTAGATTCTCTTGATGAAGAAGCTCTTGTAAAGATTTTAACAGAACCCAAAAATGCTCTTATAAAGCAGTATCAGAAGCTCCTTTCCTATGATGATGTTGAGCTGGAATTTTCCGAAAAGGCAATTTGTGCAATTGCTAAAAAAGCAATAGAATTAAAAACAGGTGCCAGAGGTCTTCGCTCAATTATGGAAGAAACAATGAGCGATATAATGTTTAATGCTCCGTCTGACGAAAGCATCAGAAGCGTAAAAATCACAGAAGCTATGGTTAATCCTGTAAAATCAAAGGAATTAAAAGCTTCATCCGATAATGTAAAGAAGCTTTCATTAGCTGTTAAAAAAGATGCATAAATAATATAAAATCCGTTTTCTCGATTTAATCCCGAAAAAACGGATTTGTTGTATATTAAATCATACTACCGGTGATATTATGAAACAAAGAATCTTCCACATCCCTATTTTTGTTCCCCATAAGGGCTGCCCCCATGACTGCGTTTTTTGTAATCAGCGAAAAATAACAGGCAGGCTTAAAGAGACCACAGTCGATGATGCAAAAAAAATAATAGAATCCCACCTTGAGTCAATAGAAAAATATAATCAAAAAGGAAGCTATAAAGCAGAAATTGCATTTTTCGGCGGAAGCTTTACAGCCATTGAAGAAGAAAAACAAACAGAGCTTTTAAAGCTTGCCAATAAATATGTTTTGTCGGGAAGGGTAAGCGGCATCCGCTGTTCCACAAGACCTGATGCAATAGACGAAGCTATTGTTTCAAATTGTAAAGCCTATGGAGTCACAGCAATTGAGCTTGGTGTTCAGTCAGCTGATGAAGAGGTTTTATCTCTTAGCGAAAGAGGACATAGCTTTAGTGATGTTGAAACTGCATCAGAGCTTATAAAAAAATATGATATAGAGCTTGGTCTACAGATGATGACAGGTCTCCCGGGAGATACATATGAAAAATCTATAGCAACAGCCAGAAAGATTGCAAATCTTATGCCAAAAAATGTCCGCATTTATCCCACACTTGTTATGGAAGATACCCGCCTTATGGAAATGTATAAAAAAGGTGAGTATCAGCCTCAGAAGCTGCAAGATGCAGTTATCCTTGCAGCAGATATAGCACAAATTTTTATGGAGAAAAACATTGAGATTCTCAGAATATCTCTCCAGACAACCGACGGAGTAAATGAAAAAACTGTTATTGGCCCTTATCACGCGGCTTTTGCAGAGCTTGTATATTCCGAAATTGAAAAAAGAAAAATTGAAGCTCACATCATAAAAAACAATCTTTCTGATTGCACTCTTGAAATAGCAAGTGATAAGCCATCACAGCTTATAGGACATAAAAAATCAAATAAAATATATTTCAAAAATAAATATAATATAGATTTAACTGTCACGCCCCGATAACCGGAGCGTGATTTTTTTGAAAAATTAATTCTTGCCAAAGTATTATCTTTGTGGTAGTATTGTATTAAGTATATTTATGTACAAAAGAATGTTTTTTGAGGTGTATAAGCTTGTATTTAAAAGGCGTAGAAATGCATGGATTTAAATCCTTTGCAGATAAAATAGAACTGGAATTCGGTCAGGGTATAACCACCATCGTAGGCCCCAATGGTAGCGGAAAGAGCAATATTTCCGATGCTATTCGTTGGGTTCTGGGTGAGCAAAGTGCCAAGAGTCTTCGTGGCGGCAATATGCAGGATGTCATCTTTGCCGGCACACAAAAAAGAGCTCCCCTTGGCTTTGCCCAGGTTTCCATTATTCTTGATAATAAGGATAAAACCTTCAAGATAGACTATGAAAAAATAAAGGTTACCCGTCGTGTGCACAGAAGCGGTGAAAGTAACTATCTTATAAATGATAAGGAATGTCGACTTAAAGATATTCACGAACTCTTTATGGACACAGGCATAGGCCGTGAAGGCTATTCTGTAATAGGTCAGGGTAAAATCGATCAGATTCTTTCATCAAAGGCAGAAGAAAGACGAAACATCTTTGAAGAAGCATCCGGAATAACCAAATATAAATATCGCAAGGCAGAATCAGAGAAAAAGCTTTTGCAAACTGAAGATAACCTGACTCGTATAAGAGACCTTTTGTCTGAATTGGAAGCTCAGGTAGGTCCATTGGAGGTTCAGTCCAGAAAAGCAAGAAAATATCTTGATTTAAGAGAAGTTTTAAAAGGTCTTGATATCAATATTTCAATCCGTAATATTGATAAACTCCGCGAAACTCTTTCTGAGGGGAAATCAAAATTCACCGTAGCCTTTAATCAGCTTGCCGATGAAAAAAATAAGCTTTTAAGCCTTGAAACCGCCATAGAATCCGAAACCTCATCTCTTGGTGAACTAAATGAAAAAATAACAGCCCTGAGACAGCAAAGCTTTGATATCGAAAAAAACAGCGGCACTCTTTCGGGCAGAATAGAAATATTAAAAAACAATATAGAAAATAATAACTCAAATAAAAAGCGTCTTGCCGATGAAATAGACGCTATAAATCTTGCCTCCAAAAAGGCCGATGAAGATGTTTTGTCAATAGAAAAAGAAATAGAAGCTATCAAAGAAAATAAAAAGCTTCTTGAAGAAAAGGTTGCAGGTCATGACAAAACTCTTTCTTCCATCGATCAGAATATTTCAGAGCTTCTAGCCCAGACAGACGCCCTTAAAGAAGCACTTTCTATGAAGCTTTCCGAAATTTCTTCATCAAAAACAAAAATCTCCAGTCTTGAAATGCTCATAAAGAATTTTGATGAAAGAAAAAAAGACCTTATAAATGAGCTTCAGGTAAAAAAAGAAGCTCTTGAAGGTGCAGAGCAGGCAAAAGCTTCTTTAGAAAAAAGCAAAGAAGAAATCCAGAGTAAAAAACTGGCAGCTCAGAATAAACTCGAAAAATTAAAAGGTGAATATTTTGAACTCACCGATAAACTCAATAAAGCCAAAGAAGAACAGAATGCCCTTGTTGCAAAATGCAACGATAAGGAATCAAGAAAAACAGTTCTTGAAGATCTCGAGCGGGGATATGAAGGCTATGCAAAGAGCGTAAAAAATATTCTTTCTTCCGGAATAAAGGGCGTTCATGGCGTTGTGTCAAAGCTTATTGAGGTAGATGCAGAGTATGTAACCGCAGTAGAAATCGCTCTTGGAGCAGGTCTTCAGAATGTTGTTGTAGACGATGAAGCCTGTGCTAAAAAATGCATAAACTATCTTAAGGAAAATCGTCTTGGAAGAGCAACCTTCCTTCCTCTCACATCAGTTAAAGGAAACGATTTGAAGGATGTTCCCAAAGCAGCAAAGGGCTATGTTGGCATAGCATCCGAACTTGCAAAATGTGATGAAAAATACCGCGAAATAATAAAAAGCCTCATCGGGCGTACAATAGTTATAGACAATATGGATAATGCTGTTGAGCTGGCAAAGAAAACCGGATATAAATTCAAGATGGTAACTCTCGACGGTCAGCTTATAAATCCCGGTGGTTCTCTCACGGGCGGAAGCATCAACAAAACCCAGAGTCTACTTAGCCGTAGTAAAGACATTGAAGCTCTTTCAAAAGAAATAGAAAAGCTCAGAGACATAATCGATGATAACGACGATACAATTGCAGAGTATAATTCAGAAATCAAAAAGATGGCAGCTCTCAAGGAAAGCCTTGATTCAGAGCTTAATCAGGCAGAAAGAGAAAGTGTCAGAATTTCTTCCGAATTTACCAATAACGAAAGAATAATCTCTGAGCTAACCCGTAATATCAGCACAATAACCGACGAAAGCGGCTCCGTTCTTGGTGAAATTGAGGATATTGAAAAACAGAAAGAGGCAACAGAAAGCTCCTTGCTTCTTATGGAGGAAGATGTTAAAGCTGTCCGCGAAAAAATAGAAGAAGCTCAGGCAAAAGGAATTGAAGCCACGGAAAAAAGAGAAGAATTTGTAAAATCCGTAACAGACGACAGAATCCTTCTTGCCAATGCCGATAAAGATATTGACCTTTTAAACGAGAGAATAACATCCATCATTCAGGCAAAAGAAAATTCTCTTTTGAATATTGAAGCAAAAAATTCTGAAATAGACCAATTCGACAAACAGAATGAGCTTATTTCAGATGAAATAGCTTCAGTTGAAGAAGAAATAAAATCCGCCAGAGAAAACACAGGCGAGCTTGCCGAAAAAATATCCGATGGCGAAAAAGCATATGAAAAAGCTTCTGTAAGCCTTAAGGAAAATCAGAAAAAATTAAAAGAACAGAATGAAACCATATATCTTCTTCAGCTTGAAGTGTCAAGAATAGAAAACCGCAATTCCAAAACAGAAATGGAAATTGAGGTTATAACAAATAAGCTCTGGGATGAATATGAACTGACCTATAATGCCTCACTTGAATATAAGATTTCCGATTTTAATATGACAGAATCACAGAAAGAAGCGACATCGCTCCGTGCTCAGATAAAATCCCTGGGTAATATCAATATTGATTCAATTGAGCAGTATAAAGAAGTAAAAGAAAGGTTTGATTTCCTTTCTGCCCAGAAGCAAGACCTTGATGAAACAAAGGCAAAGCTTGAAGACATCATAAGAGAAATGCAAAGCATAATGGTAAAGCAGTTTAAGGAAAGCTTTGAAATTATCCGCGAAAAGTTTGATGTTGTGTTCAGAGCTCTTTTCGGTGGCGGTGCAGGCAGACTTTCTCTTTCTGATCCCGACAATGTTTTGGAAAGCGGAATCGACATAGAGGTTCAGCCGCCGGGCAAAAAACTGCAGAATATGATGGCTCTCTCCGGTGGAGAAAAAGCTCTTTCGGCAATTGCCCTTCTGTTCTCTGTGTTGGAAGTCCGCCCGACTCCTTTCTGTATTCTCGACGAGGTTGAAGCAGCTCTTGACGATAACAATGTTTATCGTTTTGCCGACTATATCAGAAAATACAGCGAGAAAACACAGTTTATAGTTGTAACTCACCGTAGAGGAACAATGGAAGCTGCCGATATTATGTATGGTGTAACCATGCAGGAAAAAGGTGTATCAAAGCTTCTGAAATTAAAGTTTGAAGATCTGGAGGACTATAATTAATGGCATTTAAAGATAAATTCGGTAAAATTTTCGGCTTTGGTGCACAGGAGCAGGAAGCAATAGAAGCTGAAGAAATAATTTCAGAATCAGACAATATAGAAATACCCCCTGAATCCGAACCCGAACTTAAAGAGCCTGAGGATTTGAATTCAGAAGAAAATGCAGATGTATTGCCTGCTTTTGAAGATGAAGAAGAAAAAACGGGCTTTTTTGCCAAGCTTAAAAGTGGTCTTGGGAAAACAAGGGCATCAATAAATGATAAGCTTGATTCTGTTTTAAAAGCATTCAAAAAGGTTGATGAAGAGCTTTTTGAAGAGCTTGAAGAAGCTCTTATTATGGCAGATGTTGGCGTTGATACCTCTCTTTATATAATTTCCGAATTAAGAAAAAAGGTTAAGGAAAATAAAATAATCGAAACTGAGGATGTTAAAAAAGCAATAGAAGAAATTATTTCAGATATTCTTTCTGAAAATAGTAATTCGCTTTCTCTTGAAACCTCACCTTCGGTTGTAATGGTAATAGGGGTAAATGGCGTGGGAAAAACCACATCTATCGGTAAGCTTGCATCAAGGCTCACTTCCTCCGGAAAAAAGGTTATCTTAGGCGCTGCCGATACCTTCCGCGCCGCTGCCATAGATCAGCTCGACATCTGGGCAAAAAGATCAGGCATAGATATCATAAAGCATCAGGAAGGGTCAGACCCTGCCGCAGTTGTTTTCGACACAATTGCCGCGGCAAAGGCAAGAGGCTGTGATGTTATTATTTTAGATACAGCAGGAAGACTCCACAACAAGAAGAACCTTATGGATGAGCTTGAAAAAATATCAAGGGTAATTGAGCGTGAGCTTCCTTCGGCATCAAGAGAAACACTCCTTGTTCTTGATGCAACCACAGGGCAGAATGCGGTTACCCAGGCAAAGCTTTTCTGCGAAAGCGCTTCCATCACGGGCATAATTCTCACAAAACTTGACGGAAGTGCCAAGGGTGGAATCGTTCTTGCCATATCTCATGAACAAAATATTCCTGTAAAGCTCATCGGAGTTGGTGAGGGAATAGACGATCTTCAGGATTTTGACAGCGAAGCATTTGCAAAAGCAATGTTTACAGAATAATTATAAGTCATCTTTTGTTGCACAGATAAATATCATAATCAGGTGGTGTTTAATATGCGTGCTAAGGTTTCAACAAGAAAAAGGCTTATAGCAATTATTATAGCTTCGGTTATACTTCTTGCATCAGTGATTTTTATAATAGTGAAGATGAGCGCCCTGACAAAAGACCTTCTTAATAATGACAACATAACAGGGAGTGTAGATTGCGTAGCTGTTAAAACTTTTGATGATGACATATCAAAAACAATTTCTTTATTTGCCCCGGATATCATAATATCCAAAGAGATTGCAGCGGAGATAGAAAAAAACAAGAGTGAATTTTGTATTGTAGACCTGAGATATAATTTTGTAAATAACACGGGTAAAGATATTTCTGATTTTTCTATGGAAATAAGTCCTGTAGAAAATTCGAAAATTAAGTTGTATGCTTATTCTCCTTTGAAACTGGAAGATAAATCTGATAATATATTTATCTTTTCCCAGAGCATAGTTATGAAGAAATCTCATCTTGACAGCAAATATTTTACCGATGAACTCCCGCTCAATTTTGAGGCGAATCTGGGATATGTTTTTTCGTATAAAATGTCAGGACAAACAGGAGAAAAAGCTCTTAAATTCACCACAGTCAAACGAGAAGAAGAAATTGATGAATATGAACTGCTTTTTGAAAATGAAGAAAAAAGCGATGCTTCAGATGGTGATGAGTGATAATAAATAATATAATCCTGTCTGTGCTACATGGTTTTTTTAACTGTTTTCAACAAAAGAAGCTAAAACTATTGACAAATTATAAATAATGTATTACTATAAGTGTAAAGCGATTTGCTTTACACTTATTTTTACGGATGGATTAATATGAAAAATTTAAAGGTTTCATATCTTCTTGATTTTTACGGTAATCTTTTTTCGCAAAAGCAAAGAGAAATTCTTGAGATGTATTATCAGGATGATATGTCCCTTTCTGAAATTGCCTCTGTTAGTGATATGACAAGACAAGGCGTTTATGACAACATAAAAAGAGGCGAAAAGGAAATACTTTCTCTTGAAAACAGACTAAAGCTTATGGATCGCTTTTTAGAAATATCAAAATCCCTGGAAAAGGTAGCTTCAAGCATAAGTCCGGGAAAAACCATCAGCGATGATGAATATAAAAAAATCAGTGAAGAAATAGATTCAATAAAAGCAAAGATATAATCGAGGTGACATAGATTGGCATTTGAAAACCTTGCTGATAAATTACAGCAGACATTTAAAAAGTTAAGAGGCAAGGGCAAAATCTCAGAGTCCGACCTTAAAGCTGCAATGCGTGAGGTAAAGCTTGCTCTTTTAGAGGCCGATGTCAATTTTAAAGTTGTTAAAGATTTTATAAACTCAGTTTCCGAAAAGGCTCTGGGTGCAAATGTTTTAGAAAGTCTCACTCCTGCACAGCAGGTAATTAAAATAGTAAATGAAGAACTGACGGCACTTATGGGTGAAAAGAGTGAGAAAATAACCTACTCTTCAAAATCTCCCACAGTAATTATGATGGTTGGTCTTCAGGGTGCCGGTAAAACCACAACAAGTGCAAAAATAGGCGGACTACTCAAAAAACAGCATAAAAGACCGCTTCTGGTTGCTTGTGATGTGTATCGTCCCGCAGCAAGAAAACAGCTTCAGGTTGTAGGCTTACAGATGGAGGTTCCTGTTTTTTCGATAGATGATTCAAACGACCCCGTATATATTGCAGAGTCTGCCATAAGCCATGCCGAGAAAAATGGCAATGATGTTGTTATCATCGATACAGCCGGTCGTCTTCATCTTAATGAAGAATTGATGGATGAGCTTTTAAATATTAAAAATAAAGTAAACCCCACAGAAATTCTCCTTGTTCTCGATGCTATGACAGGTCAGGACGCGGTGAATGTGGCAACAGCTTTTGATGAAAAGCTGAATTTCACAGGCGTTGTCCTTACCAAACTCGATGGTGACACCCGAGGCGGTGCGGCGCTGTCTGTAAGGGCTGTAACGGGCAAACCCATAAAGCTCATAGGTCAGGGCGAAAAGCTAAGCGATATGGACTGGTTCTATCCCGACAGAATGGCATCAAGAATCCTTGGTATGGGCGATGTCTTAACTCTTATCGACAAAGCTCAGGAAGCCTTTGATGAAAAGCAGGCTCTTGAATTAGAACAAAAAATCCGCAAGCAGCAGTTTACTCTTGATGATTATCTTGCTCAGATGCAGCAAATGAAAAATATGGGTCCCCTTCAGGATATTATAAAAATGATTCCCGGTATGAATTCCGCGGCTCTTTCATCTGTGAATATTGATGAAAGGAAGCTTGGAAGAATAGAAGCAATGATCACATCCATGACACCAAAAGAAAGACAGGATCCTTCAATTCTTAATTCAAGCCGCAGAAAAAGAATAGCCGATGGAAGCGGCAATAAAGTTCAGGATCTCAATATGTTTTTAAAACAGTTTGAGCAAATGAAGAAAATGATGAAACAATTTAGTAATCCTAAAAAGATGAAGCGTGCCTTTGGCGGCGGCTTCCCCAATCTTTTCAGATAACTATTTGTATATAAAATTTTATTTCGGAGGTGAAAACACAATGGTAAAAATTCGTTTAAAAAGAATGGGTGCCAAAAAAACTCCTTTCTACAGAATCGTAGTTGCTGATTCAAGATACCCCAGAGATGGAAGATTCATCGATCAGATTGGTACTTACAATCCCCTTACAGACCCTTCAACAATTAATGTTGATAACGAAAAAGCTTTAAAATGGCTTAGTCAGGGTGCTCAGCCCACAGACACTGTAAAAGAGCTTCTTAAAGTAAGCGGTGTTATAAAGTAAGTTTGCCGGAGGTAGTATTATATGAAAGAATTACTTGAATATATTGCAAAATCTCTTGTTGATTATCCTGCAGATGTCAGCGTTACCGAGTCTGAAAGTGGAAGCACTACTGTTTTAGAACTCAGAGTAAACGAAGCGGACATGGGCAAGGTAATAGGCAAACAGGGCAGAATTGCAAAATCTATTCGCGCCGTAGTCAAAGCAGCTGCAAGCAGAGAAAACAAAAAAGCGGTTGTTGAGATTATGCAGTAATGCAAACACAGAGGTTTTAAATCATTATGATTTAAAACCTTTTAAACTTTATAAGAATCTTTATAGCATAAAAAGAGAGGATGGTGCATATGTCGAAAGAACTTATCGATGTGGCTCAGGTTACAAATACCCACGGTCTCAGAGGCGAAGTTAAAATAATGCCCCGCACAGACTATCCCGAATTTTTTGAAGAAATAAGCGGTGTCTATCTTGAAGATAGTAGCTATCTTAAAATAACCGGAATAAAATATCAGAAGAATATGGTTATTTTAAAATTCAAAGGGATAAATAGTGTTGAAGAGGCAGAAATGCTTCGTAATAAAATACTCTATGCTCAAAAATCAATTTTTGATGACCTTCCCGATGGCACCTACCTCATTGCCGATATAATAGGGCTTGAGGTTTTAGAAGACGATATAAGCTATGGAAAAATAACGGATGTTTTTTCAACAGGCAGCAATGATGTTTATGTTGTAGACAAACCCGGTCACAAGCAGCTTCTGGTTCCTGCTCTTAAAAATGTTATAGAAGAAATTAATATAAATGAAGGATATATGAAGGTTAAACTACCGGAAGGATTAATGGACTAAAATGACTTTTCATCTGCTAACTCTTTTCCCTGAAATGTTTTCAGGCACCCTTCATTCAAGTATGCTTGGGCGTGCTGAAGAAAAAGGGATATTAAAATTTAATATTGTTGATATAAGAGATTTCAGCGGCAATAAGCATAACAGGGTGGATGATTCGCCCTATGGCGGCGGCAGGGGAATGGTTATGCAAGCGCCGCCTGTATATGATGCGTATAAATGGGCGATAAAAGATTCAATCAAAAAACCCCACACCATTCATATGTCACCAAAAGGAACCCCTTTCACTCAGAAAAGAGCCATAGAACTTTCAAAAATGGATGAAATTCTGATACTTTGCGGTCATTATGAAGGAATAGACCAAAGAGTTCTCGATGAGATTGTTGATGAGGAAATTTCCATAGGAGATTTTGTTCTGACAGGCGGTGAAATTCCCGCAATGGCAGTTATAGATGCTGTAAGCCGAATGATAGAAGGTGTTCTTTCAAACGAAGAAAGCTTCACCGACGAATCTCATTTTTCAGGTCTTTTAGAATACCCCCACTACACTCGCCCTCCTGTTTTTATGGGTAGGGAAGTCCCTGAGGTACTTTTATCCGGTGACCATGCCAAAATATCCGCCTGGAGAAGAAGGCAGTCTCTTTTAATAACAAAAGAGAAGCGCCCCGATATGTATAAAATAAATGAAGAGGCATATGAATTGGAACTCAATCCGCCTCCGAAACGAAAAAGACGAAAAAAACAAGAAAATTAATAAAAAACACTTGCTTTTTTAAAAAGTTTGTGCTATAGTATATTTCGTATGCGAGTGGTCCTCTGCAGGTGTGCCTAAAAAGCTACATAAATTCCTTGCATGAACGCTCTTAGAGAGGAGAAAATAAAATGAACATCATTGAAAGCTTAACAAACGATCAGCTCAGAACTGATCTTCCGGCATTTAACATCGGTGATACTATTAAGGTTCACGTAAAAATCAAAGAAGGCGACAAAGAAAGAATCCAGGTTTTTGAAGGCACAGTTATTGCTAAAAAACATGGTGGCATCCAGGAAACATTCACTGTAAGAAGACTTTCCTACGGTGTAGGTGTTGAAAGAACTTTCCCTGTTAACTCACCCAAAATCGACAAAATCGATGTAGTTAGACGCGGTAAAGTCAGAAGAGCTAAACTCTACTACTTAAGAGACAGAGTTGGTAAAGCTACCAGAGTTAAAGAAAAAATCTAATAAGGATTTTTCCGCAGGGTGTCTGCGGTGTGTGGGTGCGGATAAAACCGCACCCATAATAAATTCCGCATTCACTGTGCAATGGTATAAAACCATTGCGCTTTTTTCTATATATAATTAATAGAAAAGGAGAGTTTTTATGAGCGAATTTGAAAAAAACAACGCCGGCAACAATTCCGAAAATGAAGAAAATATAAATCAGAATAAAATGGAACAGATTGAAGAAATCAAAGATGATGCTAAAATTTTAAATGAATCTGCTGAAGAAGCTTTGGAAGATGTTGTTTCAGAAGCAGAAGATGATAGTGTTGAAGAAGACGATACAGAGGAATATATCCCATTTTCCAAACGCATACTCAAAGAAATCATTAGCTGGATTCTTTGCATAGCTATAGCTTTTGGTGCTGCAATGGTTATCCGCACCTGGGTATTTACAGTTGTAAGGGTAGATGGTCCTTCCATGAACCCCACCTTAGAACATAACCAGCGCCTTTTCACCCAAATCATTGCCTACACTCCCAAAAGAGGAGATGTAATTATTTTCCATCCAAAGTCACATCCTGATATTGCTTATGTTAAAAGAATAATTGCCACAGAAGGTGACCGCATCTGGATAGACGAACAAACAGCAGAGGTTCACCTGAAGAAAAAAGGCAGCGACACCTGGGAAACTTTAAAAGAAGACTATATTTTAGAACCGTCGTTTTTTGCAGGCATAGCCCAGAAATATGCAGATAGCACAGGAGAAGGTCTTCTTATAGAAGAAGATCATGTTTTTGTTATGGGAGATAACCGCAATAACAGTACCGATAGCAGAATAGACTATGGCGACAGAGCAGTTGGTCAGGTTCATGTTGATTCCATCATTGGAAAGGTGTTTTTCCGCTGGTGGCCAATTGGTGATATAGGAACCATAGACTGAAAGGAAATAAAATGAATATCCAATGGTATCCCGGTCATATGACAAAAGCAAAGCGTATGATGCAGGAAAATATTAAAATAATCGACCTTATAATAGAAATTGTAGATGCCCGTCTGCCTGTTTCCAGCCGTAATCCTGAAATAGACGATCTTGTTGGCTCAAAGCCAAGGCTGATGCTTTTAAATAAAGCGGATATTGCCGATAGCAGTCTAAATAAAGAATGGGAAAAATACTTTGCCGAAAAAGGTATTTCAGCTTATGCTGTAAGCTCCACAACGGGAAAAAACTTTAATTTTATATTTGATAAATGCAAGGAGCTTCTTGCAGAAAAAATTCAAAGGGGAAAGGATAAAGGCATAGTTAACCGCGCCATAAAAATTATGATATGCGGAGTGCCTAATGTGGGAAAGTCATCCTTTATAAATAAGCTATCCGGCAGGAAAAGTGCAATAACGGGCGACCGCCCCGGAGTAACAAAGGGCAAACAATGGATAAGACTAAAAAACAATTTTGAACTTTTAGACACTCCGGGAATTCTCTGGCCAAAATTTGACGATGAGCAGGTGGGCTTAAAACTTGCCTACACAGGCGCCATAAAAGATGAAATAATCGACATCGAAGAATTAGCCTGCAATCTTCTGGAATATTTAAAAGATAACTATCCGAAATCTCTTGAAGAAAGATATAAAATGACCGGTTTTTCTGCTATGAAAGGCTATGAGCTTTTAGAATATCTTGGAAAAAAACGCGGATTTGTTGTATCCGGTGGCGAAATAGACACCGAAAGAGCCGCGGGCATACTCCTTGATGAATTCAGGGGTGCCCGCCTTGGAAACATAACTTTGGAAAAACCTTCAGATTTTTAAAGGTGATAATTATGGAACTCAATTTTTTTGAATATGAAAATAAACACAGACTCCTTGGCTCAAAGCTGATAGCCGGCGTTGATGAAGCCGGAAGAGGGCCTCTTGCCGGAGCAGTTTATGCGGCGGCAGTTGTGTTTGATGAAGGGGTATATATCGAGGGCGTAAACGATTCCAAAAAGCTAACTGAAAAAAAGAGAGAGAAGCTTTTTGATGAAATTATCACTAAGGCAAAATGCTATAGCATATTTTCTGTAGATGAGAAAACCATTGATGAAGTAAATATCTTAAATGCCACCTATATGGCATTCGCCGGTGCAATTAAAGGGCTTAATCCGGCTTGTGATTTTGCTCTTATCGATGGGAATCGTGCCAAAAATATTCCCGTTCCTTTTGAAACTGTTGTAAAAGGTGATAGCCTGTCATTTTCAATAGCTGCAGCTTCAATTCTTGCTAAGGTTGCCAGAGATCGCTATATAACAGAAGTCGATAAGCTCTACCCTGAGTATGGATTTGCCAAGCATAAAGGCTATGGCACAAAGGACCACCTTGAAGCAATTGCAAAATATGGTCCTTGCCCCATCCACCGTATGACCTTTGGCGGCGTAAGGGAGCATGTAAAATGAAAAATGATAATAAATCCGGAAAACTCGGAGAGATTTATGCCGCAAAATATCTATCTGAAAATGGCTATGATATATTAGAAACAAACTATAAAAATCATATTGCCGAAATAGATATAATCGCAAGAGATAAATCAGGAACTCTTTGCTTTGTGGAGGTTAAAACAAGAAAAAATAAATTCCATGGCTCCGGCACAGACTTTATTTTTAAATCCAAAATTCAGAAAATGATTTTGGGTGCAAGGTCATATACTGCGGGAAAACAAATGGATTGCGATATAAGATTTGACATTGTTGAAATCTATGGTGAAATTCTTCCGTCAGGTTTTTCGGTAAGTGAAATAAACCACATTAAAAACGCTTTTGATGTTTAAAAAATAATCAGTTCACAAAATGTTCACATTATATTCATATGCATTTAATAACTGTGTAGTATTATATACTTGAAGGCAAGAACAAATGCATCTTGTCATCTTAGTCGGGATTAGTTTCCCGGATACAATCTCCAAAAACATAAGAAACAAAAAACAGACTCTGTATTCCCCCTGCAGAATCTGTTTTTTGTTTTAGAAGCATATAAAATAACTTGCTTTTAATGTGTTTTCGTGGTAGAATAATAACAGTATAAAATAGGAGAAGTTTGCAATGGTGGGTTATGCATATTCATTTGACTATATCTGCGGATATAGCTGTATATTTATAAAAGCATATGCTTGTGATGACCTTTCATTTGTAACTCCCGTCACTCCGTCTATAAGCTATAGAGTACGCAGAGACAATGTAAAAGCAGAGGTTGTAAACGATGAAAGAAACGGCAGCTTTTTCTATCTTTCATTAAGGCATATCACCAAAATTCTTGAGCTGATATCCATTGAAGAGGCCGAAAATAATTATCCGGTCGTTATGTCGTGGTCAATAACTCCGTCGGACAGGCTTTTAAAAAGAAAGGCATCTGATTTTTATTCCGTGTGGCCCGTTCCTGCCAAACTTATTTCAAATGGGAAAACATATATAAACATAACTGAGTTGTGTTTTAAAAAACCACCGTCAGAATTAGAACTGAGCTTTACCCAGAATGTTTTAAATTCAGCGGTTTACCTTTGCGGCCTTTATATGTCTGAGCCATTTCTTGTTTGCGGCAGCGGGATATTTTGCTCGTTGGATTTAGCCGGGGCAGAGCTAAAAGCATATGGGAGCGATGTTTTGTATTCTCTTGTTCCCGAAAGTTGTCGGGTAAAAAAGAAAAAACAAAAGCTGTCAATAAGAAAAGTTATCTGCAGGGCAGAAGAATATGAAGCTGCCGAAAGTAGCTATGGCAAGGATGTATCCCAGTGGATAGTAAATATAAAAAGAGAATGTATATCTGCGGTAATATTTCTCATTGCACAATCTCTTAAAAAGCGTAAAAGCTTTATGTGGCTATTAAGCCGGGTAAAATATGAAATTTATAAATCTCTCGACATCCTTATGAGCCTCGGAGAAGAACTCATATCCCGTAGCACAGCTCAAAGCTCATCCGATATAAAAAAGCTAAGCTTCGATGAGCTTCTTATGGCATTCACATTTGCAGATTCTATGAGAGATATAACCAAGAATATCCGTCTGTCAAAAATACGCCGGACTGCAATAAACAAGCTTGTTGCTCCGGATTGTATACATAATGGAAGATTTTATTATAAGGAGAAGAATTATGAAAATTAAAGAAGGTTTTATTTTAAGAGAAATTGCAGGGAGCTTTGTTGTTGTTCCTGTAGGTCAGAATCTTGTTGATTTTAGTTCAATGATAACTCTCAACGAAACAGGTGCTTTTTTGTGGAATGCTCTTTCTGAAGAAGCAAGCGAAGAACAGCTCTGCGAAAAGCTTCTTTCAGAATATGAAGGAGTAAGCCAGGAAGAAGCTCTTAGTGATATAAGAGATTTTGTAAAGGTGTTAAATGAAAAAAATATCCTGGAGTAAGCTATGATTATAAAGCATTTCAAACCCAGTATGCACGAAATTGCCCCCTACATAAAGGAGGTAGTCTCTGTTGGAAAGGAAGTCCGCCTTACCGTCACCGGTTTTAGCATGTATCCTCTTTTAAGAGGGGGCAGTGATGATGTTATTCTCGCCAAACCTTCTGAAATCAAAAAGTATGATGTGGTGCTTTTTGAAAGGGAAAACGGAGAATATATTTTCCATAGAGTGATAAAAGTAAAGGGGAATATCCTTACCATAGCAGGGGATAACGAAACAAAAAAAGAATATCCTGTATCAAAGGACAAGGTTATAGCTTCGATGAAATCCTTTGTCCGTTCGGGAAAAACATACAGTGTAAATGCTTTGTGGTATAAGCTGTATTCCCGGTTGTGGTTATTTATATTTCCTGCAAGGCATATTGCAGCAAGAATGCTTCATAATTTGGCTATGCTTTGCAGAAAATTGAAAGGAGGACACCGCCATAAAAAAAGTAAATAGTTCATCTATCAAATGGCTTTGCAATAAAGCGAAATATATTCTCTGGCAGATAGTGTTTCTTTCGTTGTGTGCGGCGGCTGTATCGTGGGTAAGTGTGCGATTTGCCCTTGTTTCGAAAGACCTTTTGGATTCTGCCATAATATCAGAAAAAAGAATATTTTTTAAAGATAATTTAATAAAGCTTGCTTTTCTTGTTGCAGCTCAGCTTTTTCTTCATATATTATATACTCTTGTTTCATTAAAAACGGAAGGGATGCTTAGGAATAAACTTCAGTCGGTTTTGTTTAATAAGCTTCTTTATAAGAAATGGCAGTCGGTATCCGACTATCATTCAGGGGAGCTTTTAAACAGGCTAAATGGCGATGTTAACATTGTTTCAAGCCATATAATATCAATGGTTCCGAATGTAATGGCTCTTGTATCAAAAATAGCTCTTGCATTTGGTGCTCTTTATATGCTGGATAAAGATTTTGCTTTTATCTTCCTTATAGTTGGACCCGTTGTTATGATTATTGCCAGGCTATATAGCAGCCGAATAAAGCCGCTAAGTAAAAAGTGTCTTGAAAGTCAGGGGTCACTTCATTCATTCCTTCTGGAATCTATAAGAAATATTATCGTTATAAAATCATTTGGAAAAGCAGAAGAAATAACTAGTGAGGCATCGAAGCTTCAAAAAAAGAATCTTTCTCTTATAATGAAGCGTGGATACCTTAATGTTTTTGCAAATATTCTGTTCTATATTTCCCTGACTACCGGCTATTATTTTGCAGTTGCGTGGTGTGCATGGAAAATAGCAAATGCTCTTATGACTGTCGGCACATTCACTGCTATAATTCAGCTTGTAGGTCAGGTGCAGACTCCGTTTAAAGACCTTGCATCTGTAATACCTCAGTTCTATACGCTAACCGTTTCTGCTGAGAGAATAACTGAGCTTGAGAATCTTCCTAATGAAGAACTCCGCTATAAAGACATTGATGCTGCAACATTATATAATGAAATGAAAAATATCAGTATCAATGATATTTCTTTTTCATATAATGAAGAAGTGATATTTGAAAATGCCAATGTAACGATTCCAAAGGGAAGCCTTGTTGCAATATCCGGAATATCCGGCATAGGAAAAAGTACTCTTATAAAGCTTATAATGGGAATAATCACACCAAATGATGGCGAAATTTGCGTGAACACAAGCGACAATTCATATATAGCCGATGCATCATTAAGAAAGCTTTTTGCCTATGTCCCCCAGGGAAATATGATTTTGTCAGGCAGCATAAAAGACAATATAACCTTCATGAACGATAATATAAATGAAGAAAAGGTTATAGAAGCAGCAAAGACAGCGTGTATATGGGATGTAATAGAATCTCTTCCCAATGGTCTGGATACAGTCCTCGGTGAAGGCGGCACAGGCCTTTCCGAAGGTCAGATTCAGCGTCTGGCTGTAGCAAGGGCGGTGTATTCCGATGCACCAATACTTCTTTTGGATGAAGCAACCAGCGCCCTTGATGAAGCGACAGAAGAAAAGATGCTTGATAATATAATGAATAATGAGGAAAAAACCTGCATAATTATATCTCACAAAAGATGTGCGATTGATAAATGCAATATGCGTCTTGATATAGAAAACATGATGATTAAAAGCATAAACAAGTAATTTTTCTGAATTTGAAACGAATTATTGTTGTCCTGTTGAAAAAAGTTCTTGCATATTTATTCATAATGTGATAAAATGAATTATCTGTATAAGATTGAATTAATATTTGCATTTTGAATAAAACACAACACAAAGGAGAAAATAAGATGGAACATTTTTGGGATGAAGTGTCAAAAAGTGTTCAGGGCAAAACAGAGTTAAATGCAGAGCAGTATATGCATTCTTTGGAGGAACAAAAGGAAACCATTATAAAATTTTTGACATTTTCCTGTTATCCTGATCCTGAAGATGCGGATATCGTTGAAATAAAGAAAGAGATACTTGAACTGTATACCAATAATATTGCTCATTTAATTTCGAAATTTGAGGTTTATGAGCATGATCTTGATGCAAGCTGTGTTCAGGCATTGTTTTACTTAATGCAGATCATTGCTACTGCTGAACTGACAAAAAGTAAAGATGAAAAGAAACAATGCTACGAATATGCATTGAAACACACATATTTTATAAAACATATGGCTCATGTGCTACTAATAGATTGCTATATAGAGAGAATAAAATATTACAAAAAGAGCCTGAGGTTTTTCAACCGTAAGGGTATAGAAATAAATGGTGAAAAATTTGATAAAGTAATAAAAAAACAGTATAGTGAAGCAATTAACTTATATAAAACCGGCAGAGATAAATATTTTAGTTATTTGAATTATGACATAGTAACGCGTTCAACAGATTTTCTTTATAAGAAAGTGGAGAAAACAATAGGCTTTGAAGAAACTCTTGGTAAGTTGGAAAATATAATTGATACATATGAAGAAAACTACCCCAAAATAATAAATGAAGGTTATAGTTGGCCGGTAACTCATTTAATAGACATACTTATTAAGGCTGTTTCTTTGGGATTTCTGATATATGGAATTATAAATTTATTGAAGTGATTGAGGTAATGTATATGAACAAAAGTGATTTGGAAAATTTGACCGGCAAGGAAATGAAGAAAATAATTTTAAGTGGTGAAAAAATGCCTGCTTCATTTTTAGATGCCGACAAAAAAAGAGGTTATATAGTAAAACCCAGAGGCACCATATTTTGGAAATATGTTATTTCAAGAAAATCTAAATTGTTTCCCGTGTTTGAAAAAATGAAAAGCGCTTTTAGCAAAAAATAAAAAGGATTTAATAAAGGGTTATGAAAAATATATCAGAGTTTATAGATGACAAAGTTTTTTTGCGGGTTTTGGATGAATACCATCCCGAAGAAGTAAATAAGCTGCCGATGACAGAGGTTGAACTTTTAAAAAAATATGATGACTACACAGCACCTGTTTTAAAATATGCAAAGATGTTTGTGTCAGACGGCATATTTCCTCTTGGTAATGAAGTAAGAGCGATGTTTGGTCACCTGGCAGACTATAGAATAAAAGGCGAAGGAAAGACAAATCTTGAGGATGCATATGGTCACTACAGGCGTTTAAACATAGATGTTCTTAAAATTTTTTGTGATGAATTTGATAAATTTTTTCTCTCTGAACTTAAGCATACATATCATTATGATTTTAGAAATGTCAGAGCAGGTTATCTTAAAAATTTTGCCCAAAAATATTTTAGCGCAAAAAAATCATATATGTCTGCAAAATATAAGGAAAATGTAGGCAATGACAGACGCAGCGATGTTATAAGTCCTTATTTTCAAGCTGTATATAGCTATGCTAAGCTCTATGAGTTTTTTAAAGAAAATAAAAATGGTATAAAAGCAGCTAAGGTAAAGGCTATTTCGGTGTATGCGGTAGAACTGATTATAAGCCTGCTGGGTATTGCAATGTCGATTATAAATTTATAGCCGAAATTTTGAAATAAAGCTTAATTAAATTAATTGACAAATTGCACAAAGGAAAGCTTTTTTAATTGTGCAAATAGTATAGATAATTTTTAGTAAAAAACTATTGACAACAATTAATTTAGATGATAGAATATGTATAACGAAAAACATAGATAGGAGATGTATGTCTAATGAAAAGCAAAAAAATCGTTGCCTTGATCGTTGCTTTTGCAGCATTCATGGCAGTAGCTACATCCGGTCTTGCAGCAACCACAACAACTACTTATCTTGGTGAAAAGGTAAGTGTTAGAACTGAGATTGCAGCAGAAACCGGCAAAGAAGTTACATACCTTGTTAAAAGTGGTAATGAGATCGTTTATATCGATCAGCAGACTGCTAAAGATAACAAGGCAGTGTTTGACTACAAAATTGCTAAAAACAAAATTGTAGATCTTACAACAGATGTTCAGTTTGGCACAAATGGCACAGCATTTACTACCGATGCACTTGAAGGTAAAGCACTTGAATTTGGTGGAGTAACTGTTAATTCTGATGCAGGTGTAGCAGATGTAACATTCCACAAAGATAAAGATTGTGATACAGCAGCTGTAGCTAACACCCTCGGAACAGAAGATGAAGTTTATGCTTTAGTTACTCTTAATGCTGGTTATGAAATTGATACTGTTAAAATTGGTGAAGAAGAACAGAATAAAGATGGTAAATATCTTGTAAAAAAAGGTGATGTTCTTACCATTATAACAAAGCAGTCAGTTGTTGCACCTAAGGTAGAAGCGGATGATATGGTAATTGAAGATACAGTCGTTCCTGAAGGTGAAGAACCGATTGACACTAGTAAATATGCGGTTAAAACTGTTGCTATGAAAATTACCGGCGCTCCTCAGTATGTTGGTGTTGTTGTAGGAGATACTCTTTATAGAGCTCTTCCTGGTGTTTCTGGTGTATATAGTGCAGACGCGGTTTATGCTGTAAGAATTATTACAGATAAGAATGATGTAATTGATAATTACGAATTGTATGTAGATGAAGAATAATTGGGGAGAGGGGATTATAACAATGAAACAGTATACAAAACCTACAGCCACAGTTGTTGAGTTAGCTGTTAAAGAAAACATTGCTGCATTACCTTCAGCTATTGCGGGTAATGGAAATGTATCTGAACTCGTTGTAAACGGTCAGAACCTTATTTTAACAACTTACAATCTCGCTACTCAATCAACATCAAAGGCTGATATGTAATAAACAGTTAAAAACAAACATAAAAAAGGTTGACTTATGTCAGCCTTTTTTTTGAATAACAACAAGACTTTATATTGGAAATGCAGGTAATATTTATGATTAGAAAATATTTTATTGCCGGTTTAAATATTTGTATTGATTTTGATAATGACATAGTTTTTGAAGAGAGACTTTCCGATTATATTGTGGATAATAATAATGAATCAGATGTTTATATTTCGGTTATAAAAACAAAAAGCGATATAAAGGTGCAGAATGAAAATATAATCAAGCTCTCAGAAATATCGTTTTTCTATTCGACTGGCGATAAGGATGTTGTTTTCTATTATGACACATCAATTTCAAAAGCAGTTGCAAAAATAGAGTTTTCAAAATCTTATGATAAAATTGATGTTTATCTATATGATTTAAAGAAAAATTACGGTGCCGAAGATAGTATGCTTATGTTCAATGTCCTTAATGCTGTTATTTGCTATCTTATCCAAATGAAAAATGGATTTGTTTTTCATTCTTCTTCCATTTGTTCAGGCGGAGAGGGTGTAGCGTTTTCAGCTAAGTCAGGAACAGGAAAATCTACTCATACCCGACTGTGGCTTGAAAATATTCCGGGGACATTTATTTTAAATGACGACACGCCCATAATCTTTTTAGGTAGTGATAATAGATTCTATATAAGCGGCACTCCCTGGGCAGGAACAACAGGTATAAATAAAAATGCCACAGTTCCTTTAAAGGCGATAGTCTTTCTTGAACGAGGGGAAGAAAATGAGATTTTCCCAATGTCACCTCAGGAAGCAATGCAACCGTTTTTTGAAGGAATCAGAACTCCCATTACAGACGAAATGTTTTCTAACTGTCTTGATACCTTAAATAAACTTTTTGTATCTGTTCCGATATACAAGCTTAAATGCAATATGAACCCTGAAGCTGCCATTGTTGCCAGAGATGGTATATTTGGTAAGTAAATAAATCAAAGGAGATAAATCTATGAAAAGAATAATTTCTCTTATACTCACTTTAGCAATGCTTCTTTCAATAGTTCCAAATGTCTTTGCTGCAGAATTTTCAGACTTTAATTCATCCCACTGGGCATACGAATATGTTTCAGCTCTTGTAAATGATGGTACAATAAATGGTTATGCAGATGGAACATTTCGCCCTGAAGGCACAGTTACCAGAGCAGAATTTGTTAAAATGATAGGTAATGGTCCTGAAATAAGAAAAGAAGTCTTTGATGATGTGGCATCAACACACTGGGCATATAACTATATTATGTCATCTGGTCTGGATGCCTTGAAAGATAATATGTTTATGCCTGATACCCCAATAACTCGTGGAGATGTAGCAGTTCTTCTCTGGAAAAGAGCTGGTAGTCCAAAAGGGATAACAGCTCCTCCTGTTGTTCATCGTCAGGGGAATAATTCCGATGCAATATCCTGGGTATATACCAATGGGATTATGGTTGGAAATGACTATATGGATTTAAGACTTGCCGACACTCTTACAAGAGGCGAAGCGTCTGCTCTTATTATCCGTTCAAGAAATGTGAATGAAAACACTCCGAAAACAAACTTTGTGGCGTCTGTTAATCCAAAGATTTTTGAAACTGTGTATAATTCTTTAAAACTGGTTGACAGACCCTATGACGAAAATGGAAGTATTACCAATGGTGAGCTTGCAATGGCATCTGCCAGACTTTTGTCGGGTTTCTATTATCCCACATATCCCGGAGTTTCTGCAACAAGCTCATTTGAACATCAATATTCTGTTCCCTTAAATATGCTTTGCAGATATTATCTTGGTCTTAATAATGACAACGCTTCCTATGCTGATAAGAATGCAACAGTGAAAGATGCAATTGCAGCCATAATGTTTGTAACAGGAAGAAGTGCCTCTGCATATATTCCGGGAGGAAATGGAGCTAATTATCCAAACTATAAATCAGCAGGAAATTCTGATTTTGACAAGCTTATAGAAAAATCATATTATAATGGAATATGGTTTGACAGTTCCCAAAATATAGAATTTGACAGAGACATAACAATGAAAGAACTTGCCTGTCTTGTTCTTGAGATGAATGGATTTTCAGGTTATTATCGCACAAGTGTGGTAACACCCGGTAGTGTTAAGCTTAAAAATGAAACAATCAGCACAGATTTAAGCTTGTATCCTTTAAATGCATCCGAGTATCAGATTATTCTCGCATCTGTTCCCAACGAAGTTTATGTTAAACCATTTATAAATAAAATATCGAATCCTGTTGATGTTATCAGATCAACATATGAATTTAGAAGCATTTTCTTATCTATGTTTGAAACATGGGTAAATGTGTTGGATTATGCAGGATATGACCTAAAGGTAACATATTATCCGGAAATGGTTGTAAACAACGGAAATGGTTATACTATGAGAGTGAAAATTGAATTCACAAATATTCCTGCCAATACAAGATTGGGTGATTTGATAAATTGTGTAAATACTTTTGAGGCAGATAGAATTATGAATAATGGTGATGTGATTTATGCTGATGTTGACACCTGTAAGAAAATTGACAATGTTACAATCGGCATAGAAAATATGGTTCTAAGTCAGATAATTAAATAAGCCATAAGTAAGGTGATAAAATGAAAAAAGCTTTAAAAATATGCCTTTCATCAGCTATCACTGCATATATTATAAAGGCAATAGTTGACCTTGTAATGTATATTTTTATGAAAAATGAGCAAAGTGATATATACTATGATTTCTGGTATTTATTTGTTCCGCAGATTGTATCATCTGTTATGATGGTTGTCTTTTATCTGATGTTTTTCTCAGATAAATTTTATGGTATGTTTTTTATGATTTCTACCATAGTCGTCATAATAGCCAATATACTGTTTATTGTGTTGATATATTTTGACAGTACAATAGGCTATATCTATTATTTTGCTCTTGTTGCAGCGATAAACTTTCTGAATTCTCTATATCTCAAGTGTAATATTATCCCTATGAGAAAGCCGGGTAATATTGAGTATATACCGATGCTTTTTGAGCTTATTCCATTTGTAAGCATGGTTCTTTCGCTCTATGCTGTATTCTGCGCTTTCCCAACATTAGAGGTAACCTCTGTATCAAGAGTGTGGGATTATTACGATGTAATAACCGCGATTAAACTCAATATAGTGTCTGAAGGAATTCTTATCTTTGCATATATACTTTGCGCTCTCAATAATGCAGAAATCATAAGAGATAATATGTTTGATGAAAATGAGATTATGTAAAATGTCAAAAATGCCCATAATACAAGGGTTTTCGGCATTTAATACAATTTAAAATGACTAAATTTATGCAAAATCACAACAATTTCTTTTGAGTTTATACTTGCAAGAAATGGAATTATCTGTTATAATAAATGTAATCTAATTTTTTTAGGAGGTAGTAGGTAGAAATGAACAAAAGTGAATTAATTGCAAAAATTGCAGACAAAGCTGAATTAACTAAAAAAGATGCTGAAAAAGCATTAAATGCATTTGTTGAAAGTGTTACAGAAGCTCTTAAAGCAGATGACAAAGTTGTTTTAGTTGGTTTTGGTTCTTTTGAAACCAAAAAACGCGCAGCTAGAAAAGGTAAGAACCCCCAGACAGGTGCTATCATTGATATCCCTGCAGCTACAGTTCCTGCTTTCAAAGTTGGTAAAGCATTAAAAGACGCTGTTAAATAATTCAGACTTTTTAAACCCCACTTTATAGTGGGGTTTTTTTCGTATACAATGTTAGAAGGGAGACAAAGCGATGGACATTATAATACTGATTTGCTTTGTGGTTTATTGCCTCCAAATAACGTAAAAATTACGAGTTTATCAGTTAGCCCAAAATTATTCTATAAACTTATAGACATACTTAGATGGGGATGTACCTGTAACCTTTTTGAATTCTACTGAAAAATGTTTGTAATCGGTATATCCGCAAAGTTCAGATATTTCCTGCAGAGTGTAATAACCTGCAATTATCAGTGAGGCGGCATGTTTTATTCTCCGCTGTATGACATACTGCTTAGGTGAAATGCCAAATTTCTGCTTAAAAAGTTTTCTGAAATACGTATCGCTGATATATGACTTTTCTGCCGCTATCTGAAGAGAAAAGTCTTTTTTTAGGTAGTTTTCTTCGATATACTTGATTGATGAATCAATTTTTGAATTGTATTCATACATTTTTTTATTATCCTTATAAAGTTCGGCAAATATAAGATTTAACAAAGATGCAGCTTCATGTTTGTAAGCTGTATTTTTGTTATTCCAGCAATCTAAGATTTCTGCAAAAAGAGAACGATATTTTTCATAATCATCCGGGAAAAAGCTTTGTATTTCATTTGTATGATAATTGAAAGCTTTGAAGTGAACAACTATCATTTTATCTTTGTTTGTTATTCTTGTATAATTGGCATCAGACGGAAAAAAGCCAATGGAATTATTGCCGAAGTGCAATTTTCTCCCTTTATATTCTATTATGGTGTCAGCTTCATATCTGAATGAGAGAGCGTCAAAATTACGCTTAAAATTATATTTTTTTGTATAAGCCTGATCAAAAGATAGCACATCCAAAATCTGAAAGCTTATTGTTTCTTGTTCGAAAATCACTAAAAGCACCTCCGATATATGTAAAATTATATAGTTTTTGTTTCGAAAAGTCAACTTTTTTGCTCGAATTAAAGGTGTAACAGCAATAGAGCATATGCTATCATAAAAGAAACCACTGATTTTAAGGAGGTATTTTAACGTGGGCGAGCGCAAAAAGGTTTTGGAATTATTTGACGAGCAAAAAGAATTTTTAGAGGAAAAAGTCAATTTCGGCATCGAACAGTACCGAAAGGGCTATGCAAATCTTGTCGTTAAGGATAGCGAAGGGAAGCCTGTTTCCGGTGCAAAAATCAAGCTAAACCAGAAGTCACATGAATTTAGGTTTGGTGCAAATCTTTTTATGCTTGATGAATTGGAAACGGATGAAAAAAATGAAGCTTATAAAAAGTATTTTGCTGACACTTTCAATATGGCAACATTGCCGTTTTACTGGGATGCAACCGAACCGGAAAAGGGCAAAACAAGATATGATAAGGACAGTGAAAAATTATATCGCAGACCGCCAACAGACCTCTGTATCGAATTTTGTGAGAAACATGGTATTGAGCCAAGAGAGCACGCCTTAGCATACGGTGGCTTTTTCCCAAAGTGGCTGTATAATGCGAGTGTTGATGAGGCAAAGTCTGCTCTTGAAAAAAGATATGCCCAGATTTCAAATAGATATAAAGATAAGATTCCAACAATTGAAGTAACAAATGAAATGGAGTGGACGGAAGCTAAAACTGCATTTTATAACGAGCCTGATTTTGTGGAATGGTGTTTTAAAAAGGCAGATAAGTATTTTCCGTCAAACCAGCTTGTAATAAATGAGCATACGGTGCTGTCATGGACGGACAGATGCCGCGCTACAGATAAATACTACGCATATACCGAAGCTGCGATACTTAAAGGCGCAAGAATTGACGCAGTCGGAATGCAATATCATATGTTTTATAATGCGGAGGAGGAATACGAGAAAACAAGACCGTATTATAATCCCGAAAACCTTTATAAACATATGGATTTGTATTCTAACTTTGGTAAACCACTGCAGATTACGGAGGTAACGGTTCCTGCATATTCAAACGAAGAGGAAGATGAGGCGATTCAGGCTGAAATAATAGAAAAGCTTTATTCAATCTGGTTCTCACATCCAAATACAGAACAGATTATATATTGGAATCTTGTTGACGGATACGCACATCTCTGGGATCCGGATCCTGAAAAAATAAAGAAATCACAAGGTGATATGACCTTGGGTGAAAACTATTATTATGGTGGTTTGCTTCGATTTGATCTTACTCCAAAGCCATCATATTATGTAATTAAAAATCTTATCCACAATAAGTGGCACACCGAAACAAATGTTACCACAGATAACGAAGGAAAAGCTGGATTTAAAGGCTTTTACGGAGAATATGATGTGGAAATAACTGTTGGTGAGAAGCTTATAAATAAGACAATAAATCTTACATCCAAAAACAAAAATGATTTTATTATAGAGGTGTGAAAAATGAAACAATCAGTAAAAGAAATGATATCGGAAAATGTAAATGTTTGCTCAAATCCGTCTGAACTTAAAATAACAGATATAAGAATTGCAAACATTAACGGTGCTCCAAAACATTGCCCACTTATTAAGGTATACACAAATCAGGGACTTGTTGGATACGGTGAAGTTCGTGATGCATCAAGTGCAACATATGCTCTTATGTTAAAATCAAGACTCATAGGCGAAAACCCATGCAACGTTGATAAGCTCTTCAGAAGAATAAAACAATTTGGCGGTCCGTCAAGACAGGGTGGCGGAGTGTCAGGATTAGAAATTGCTCTTTGGGATTTAGCCGGTAAAGCATGGGGAGTACCTCTCTATCAGATGCTTGGCGGAAAATTCAGAGATAAAGTAAGAGTATATGGCGATACCGATGTTGATGGAAAACACACAGGTGCCGATATGGGCAGAGCCATAAAGAAAAGAATGGATATGGGCTTTACCATTGTTAAAATGGATTTGGGAATAGAACTTCTCTATGATGAACCCGGATGTATAAATGCTCTGCTTGGAATGATAGACGACTTCAAAAAATATAACGCAAAGGCTATTGCACATCAGAGCAGTTCCATCGACAGGGAACTTATGATGGGCAAAAACTATGAGGTATTTACAATTCCTCACTATGCCACAGGAATTCATATTACCGAAAAAGGTATGGATTATCTTGAAGACTATGTAAAGCAGGTACGAGAAGTTGCAGGCTACGAAGTGCCTCTTGCAATAGACCATTTTGGGCATGTGTCTATGGAAGATTGTATTAAGTTTGCAAAAAGACTTGAAAAATATAATATTGCCTGGCTCGAAGATATTCAGCCCTGGCATCTCACAGACCATTATGTAAAAATTGCAAATAGCTGTAATGTTCCTCTCGCAACCGGAGAAGATATTTATCTTGCTGAAAACTTCAGACCTCTTCTTGAAAATCATGGTATTTCAATTGCACATCCTGATTTGCTATCAATCGGTGGTGCACTTGAAACAAAAAAACTTGGAGATATGTGCGAAAAATATGGTGTGGGAATGGCAATACATATGGCAGAAAGCCCGATTGCTTGTATGGCTGCTATTCATACTGCTGCAGCAGTTCAGAATGTACTAGCGGTTGAGTTCCATTCTGTTGATATTCCATGGTGGAATGATCTTGCTATCGGTATTGACAATCCATTATTTAAAGATGGCTTTGTAGAAGTTCCTGATAAGCCAGGTCTCGGTATTGACGAACTTAATGAAGAATTAATTGCCGAGCACATTCACGAAAAATATCCAGGTATCTGGGAACCAACAAACGAGTGGGACAATGAATGGGCAAACGACAGGGAGTGGAGCTGATGCTTAAAATACGATGGATAGGACAAAGCGGATATATTCTCTCTGACGGAAAGCTTGAGGTGTGCATTGACCCATATCTTTCAAATGTAGTTGACCGTGTGGCTAAGCGTGGCAGAATGGTAGAAGCACCTTTCTTGCCCGAAGAACTGAAAAGTGATGTTGTTACATGTACGCACAATCACCTTGACCATGTTGATATTGATGCCATTCCTTTGATGAAAAAAGAAAACATACTTTTTTTAGCCCCTGATGATGCGAAACAAACATTGCTGGAATGCGGCGTAATGAATTACAAATCATTTAATGAGGGGGCGGTTGTCCAAATAGGCGATTTTGAGCTTAGAGCAGTATATGCAGACCACACGGTTCCGGCGGTTGGTGTTATTGTAAAACATAGCGGAATTACAATGTATTTTTCGGGCGATACGGAATATAACAAAAAACTTGAAGAATTAAAAGAATACAATATAGATATTATGTTTATTTGCATCAACGGAAAGCTTGGAAATATGAGTGTTGATGAAGCAGTTCAACTTACAAAGATAATCAATCCGAAAGTCGGTGTGCCAACCCATTACGGAATGTTTGAAAGCAATACTGAAAATCCTTTAAAATACACATCAAAGCTTGATTGCGGATTTGTAATGGAATATAACAAAGAATATGACACTGAGGAGGTGCTTAAAAGTGTTTGATTTAACCGGAAAAACAGCACTTGTCACAGGTTCAACGCAAGGGATAGGCTTTGAAATAGCGTGCATACTTGCTAAACAAGGGGCAAAAGTTTTTGTGTCAGGTGCGGAAAGTATTGAAAAATGCATCAATGCTTGCAATGAAATTCCAAATTCTGTCCCTGTAAGAGCCAATCTTTTGAAAACAGGGGATATTGACAGACTGTATGAAGAAACAGGCAATATAGACATACTTGTTTTAAATGCTTCCATTCAGTATAAGAGAAAATGGGATGAGTTTTCTTTGGAAGAGTATGATGTGCAAATGGATTGCAATGTTAAAAGCAGTTATTTGCTTATAAAAAAGTATGCTGAAGGAATGAAAAAACGAGGTTGGGGGCGAATTGTTACAATAGGAAGTGTTAACCAGTACAATCAGCATCCTGAGTTATCTCTTTACGGAGTTACAAAGGCTGCCCAGGCTAAAATGACACAGAATTTTGCGCCAATACTTGCACCTTTTGGCATAACAGTAAATAATGTTGCTCCGGGATGTATTGAAACTCTACGAAACGAGGAAGCTCTTAATGACAGCGAATTTAAGAAAAAAGTTGAAAGTAATATTCCCTGCGGATACATTGGTAAGCCCAAAGATATTAGTCCTGCTGTGCTTCTTTTGTGTTCTGATGAGGGCAGATATATAACCGGCGCGGAAATTAAAATAGATGGCGGAATGAGTCTGTAATGAACGGGAGGAAAAGATTATGTGTTTTAATTCAAAAGATGAAATAATTGCTCTTACACCTCAGTGGAAGGGCGAAAGACTTCCTGACGGAAGACCCAAAGTAGATGAAAAATACCTTAAAGCACTAAAAACACTTACTTTGGAAGAAGTGTGGAAGCCTATATTTGTAAAAGGATACGAGAGCCAGTTTGAAGGCAGACTTCATACACTGCATGATGACGGCAGAAAGCTTATAGGACGTGCTGTTACAGCAACTTACTGTCCTTTTCGTCCTGACCTTGATGCGGTAGTAAAAAATATAGGAAAAAACGAGGGAAGAACCGGTACATATAATCAGTGGGTTATTGATAATCTTGTGGAGTATGATGTTCCTGTAATAGATATGTACGACAAAATATATAAAGGAACATTTTTGGGCGGAAATCTTACAACTGCACTTAAAAACAAAACGAAAAATGAAAACGGTGGTGCAGTAATCTGGGGCGGCATCAGAGATACTGAGCAGATGAAAAAGGTTGAAAATACACAAGTTTATTACCGGGGCATTGATCCTACACCCATTCGTGATTTCATCATGACGGAATACAATACGGCAACAAGGATAGGTAATGCCATCTGTCTACCGGGTGACATTGTATTCGGTGCCGGCGGCGGAGTATTGTTTATTCCATCTCACTTGGTTGCAGAGGTCGTAGGCGGAGCTGCAAAAACTCAGGTTAAGGATTTGTTCGGTTTTGAAATGATTAGCTTAAATAAGTTCACAACTGCACAAATAGATAAAAATACATGGACTAAAGAAATGCTTGATTTGCTAATGGAATTTATAGAAAATGATGACAGAGCTGCAGAATATCGTGGCCTTGACTGGTCAGATGAGTATGATTTGGCTATTAACGGCGATCCCAACGATACACAATCTGCACTATAGAAAAAATGCGATAAACCTTTAAAAGATTTATCGCATTTTTTGTGTTATATGTTGAAAAAATAGGTGTTTTGTGCTATAATTAATTAACATAGTTAATTAACCTATGAATGAATAGGTTTAGAATGAAATCGAGTGAAAATGAACAAAATCAAGCAAGATGCGATGGAGAATTTGCGCAATGGGAAGGGTAATTATGAAGGTTGAAAAAAGTGGTTAAATATGAGTATGCTTAGCTTTTATAATTTAATATAGAATTACAAAACACATTTTGAGTGAAATCAAGATGTGTTTTTTGTTTACGGAAAGGAATGAAGAGGATGAGAAATATGTTAAAAAATAATATTAAAAATGGCAATGAAAAGATAGAGAGTTTATTAAATGAAAGAGAGGAAAATAAAATGACAAAATTAGGTTTATATGAATCAAGAAGATTCGGTAGAATTTCTTACGGTTTTGTAAGAGATGACAAAGGTATGGTATACATCAAAGAAGATGAAGCGGAAATAATTAGGTGGATGTATAATATGTGTATTCAAGATTTGAGTTTATTACAAATTCAATCTGAATTAATCAGAAGGGGGATCAATTCTCCTACTGGTAAAGAAAAATGGTCTGTTGTGACAATTAGTAAAACCATAGATAATAAGAATAATTACTACATAGTGTCAGATGGAGACTATCGTACAGCGATTAAGGAAAAAATGTTTAGAGCAAGAAATGACAGAAGAAGGTGGTGATAGGTAGATTTGCAGATTTAGTATATAATTATTCCATAGATAAGAAAGGGGTAATTATGTATGACTAAATCAGCAATTCAAAACCAACTGCAGTATGTTGTAGCAAATGAACAATATTGCCAATTGCAATGTTTGCCGAAATGTGGTATAATATAAAATAATTGGATTTTAAATGGTTGAGTATTTTTTAAAAAGGTATTTATATTTTAAGGGGGGGATAACCATGAACAGCATTACTTTCTTTTTTGGACAAGATTTCGACAAGCCATTTGATGAAACTGAAAAGAATTTTTTAAAAACTCCTACAGGATTATTTGCAACAAATAAACATATCGACATCCCTCAAGATATTTTATATAAGAATATTGAGGATGTTCTTAAAAAAGTTACAAAGATTTTTGAACAGCCATCAATTGAAAAAAGTAAATTTGAAATTGATGAGATTGAATTGAGTTTAAATATAGGTGCGGATGGTAAAGTTTCTATAATTGCAATAGAGGGAAATGCTTCGATGAACACATCTATCAAAATTAAACTAAAAAGGAAGTGAACCTAAGGTTGTGAATAGTGTTGAAACATTAGAGTATTATCAGAAAAAAAGCGGGTATAAAAAAATATCTGACAAGGAATTAGAAACAGCTCTTGATCGGATTTTAAGGGATCTGGGAACTGAACATTCTGATGAAGAAAAGTTAAGATTACGAGAACTACTTATTCAAACAACAAATGAATATAAAAAAAATCTTCCGACTGAATATCAAGATGTTAATACATATATTTTGTTAGATACGCTTTTTAATAAAATAAATGAATCGGCAAAAAAAATCTCGGGTGATTCAAAATTTATATTTCCAGATAAGATAATATATGGGACAGTGAATATAAATAAATTTACTGCATTAGTAAAAAATACTGATACCTCCAATGATGATTATTTGCTTTTGGTGTCTGATTGCATGTTTATGTTTGCAAATTTGTTAGCAAAAAGTATTGGTATGTTAATGATTAACAATTATGAAGATGATGAAGGTGAACTATTCAAATTTGATATTTCAAAAGACAACATTTCGACTTCAATAAACTATAACTTTGATGCAATTATTCGTTTCACGGATTTAATTTTGGCATATATTGTTACAGGCCAAGCAGCCAATGCTCAGCAATATACCCCAAATAAAAAATTGGAATCAATAACATGTTTGATTAGAGAGGCATATGAATTATTTGTTGTTGGACATGAATACTCACATGTTTTGTTAGGACACATTACCAATAAAGACAATTCAAAAAACGAAGTAAATGAAGAAGTAAAAATAGCAGATGAAATAATTGAGCAGGTCATAAGTAATTGGAAGGAAGAACATGAAGCTGACTTGCAAGCTGCTGTTCTTGCTATAAATGCAATGGAAGAATATGATTTTGCAACTTCATATATGGGAGTAGATGTATGTTTGATTACTCTAGTAATTTTAGAGAGAATTGATAGCCTACTTGGTATTGAGTCGCAAAAAACTTTTTCACATCCGCCAGCTGAAGAGAGAAGGACTTTTATTTATAATGTTTTATCTAAAAAGGGCGAAGAGATAAAGGACATATATGATGCAAATACATACATAGTAGATTTGCTATGGAATAGATGTATGTATATAATTGTTGAAATTAAACGCTTTCTAAAAGAAACTTTTAATATGCAAATAACGGATATTCATTATGATATAACAAGGGATCTGTTATATAAATTTGGAACAATTTTTCTGCATAAGTATAATGAAGAACATAAATAATGATATATTGGTGAGCAACCATACTACTGAAAGACTAAAAGCTTTTAGGAGTTTCCACCGCTATGTTCAATGACATTGTCGAAAAATGAATGGTATCTTTCCTGTCACTTAATTATATCGCACGAACGAAGTGAGTATATCGCTAACATACTTGACATCTAAATTGTTCACTGATTCTATACTGAATTCAACAAAGTTGAATTCAGTAACTAAGTTTGCCCAGCAGGGCAAGTGAAGGTATCTTCGATAGTGAAGTTTACTTTATAAGTGAAGTTTTGCCTGACAACGAAGTGGCAAACTTAACTTCACTTTGAACGAATGTTCAAATATTCACCAAGAGAGCGCTATCAAAATCGTGTACGAATTTTATGCTAAATATGTATAAGGGAGAATCTGACTTATGATAAAAAAACGCTTACTTTCCATATGTATGTTATTCATCCTTTTGTTGTCTTTTTCAGCATGTAAAAGTGATGTTCAGAATAATAATTCCAATGATACTATAATATCTTCATCAGCCACAATTCTTGGTAAGGGTGAAAAAAATTTTATTTTTACTGTTGCAGATACCGATGGTAATGAAGAGGTGTTTAGTATATTCACCGATAAAAAAACTGTTGGTGATGCTTTAAAAGAATATAAGCTCATAGATGGAGAAGAAGGTCAGTTCGGGCTTTATGTTAAAACTGTTAATTCAATAAGCTACGACTACGATAAAGACGGAAAATACTGGGCGTTCTATGTTGACGGTGAATATGCTTCAACCGGCGTGGATAAAACCGAAATAAAAAACGGATGCTCATATATGTTTAAGGCGGAATAAAAATGAAACTAAGTGTAAAGGAAATGGTAATTTTCAGCTTTATGGCGGCAATTATGTATGCTTCAAAGCTTGCTATGGAATTTTTACCTAATATCCATCTGACAGGCGTTTTTATTATTGCTCTGACTGTTGTATATCGCAAAAAAGCTTTGTATCCAATCTACATATTTGTTATGCTGGCAGGACTTTTTTCGGCGTTTTCAACCTGGTGGATACCATACCTATATATCTGGCTTGTGCTTTGGGCTGCGGTAATGCTTTTGCCCGAGAATATAAATTCAAAATATAAGCCGCTGATTTATATGATAATTTGTGCCCTTCACGGGCTTTTCTATGGCATACTCTATGCCCCTGTTCATATGCTTCTTTTTAATATGAGCTTTAAAGGCATCGTAGCCTGGATTGTGGCAGGTTTTCCATGGGATGTAATCCACTCAATAGGCAACTTTTTCTGTGGAGCGCTCATATGTCCTATAATTAAAGCTATAAAAACCGGAGAAAAATATTTTAACTAGTGCATATAATAAGAACATAAATTATCTGAAAGGGAAATGACAATGAATATATGTATATATGGTGCATCGAGCAAGAAAACATCTGAAAAATATATAAGAGAAGTTGAAAAACTTGGAGAAGCCCTTGCCCAAAAAGGTCATAGCCTCGTGTTTGGCGGCGGTGCATCAGGTCTTATGGGCGCAGCTGCAAGAGGATTTAGTAGTGGCGGTGGAAAAATCATAGGAGTTGCTCCCCGGTTTTTTGATGTTGATGGAATTCTCTACGATAAATGCACAGAGTTTATTTTTACAGAAACAATGCGCCAGCGTAAGAAAATCCTTGAAGATAAATCAGATGCTTTTATTGTGTGTCCGGGTGGAGTGGGAACCTTTGATGAATTTTTTGAAATTATCACTCTCAAACAGCTAGGCAGACATAATAAAGCGATAATAATATATAATACAGAAAATTATTTTGATGAGCTTCTTTCTCTTATGGATAAAGCTTTTAAGGAAGATTTTCTTTCTGAAAAAACACTTTCTCTTTATGAAACAGTCGACAATGCAGAAGATGCTTTAAGTATTCTTGAAAACTATAAAGGAGAAACTGCTTCTATAAAAGATACCAAATATATATGAGGTGCAAAATGGATAAAAAAATTTTAAGCCCCCTTTCCCTTCAGGCAGAGCTTTCTGCAATGCTTCACCGAGAAGCTCAAAAAAGGGATTACATTATTAATGATGCCATAATGGTTGAAAAATTAAGCGAGCTTGGCGAAAAATACACAGCCGACTGGCTTTCGGATGAAGAGTTTTCATCCACCTTCAAAGGTAATATGGTTGGCTATTATCTTGGCATATGCGTAAACTGTCTGTGCGGTGGTCTTAGCTGTGCTGATGCCTGGGCAGATGGTGACAACCGTCTCGATAAAATAAAATACGATGAAATCTATGAAGGCGGCGTGTGGAATAATGTTTTTGTTCTTCTTGAAATGAACGATCCCAATGAATGTAAGGATTTTCAGAATTTTGTAATAGAACTCTATGAAAAATGGGTTGTCCTTATGAAAGACTATTTTAAAGAAGATAATGCCAATGAATATATCTTAAAAACCCTTTCCGCCTTTTTTCAGCTTGGCGTAAGTCTCAGATTGGATATTTTAGGTTACTAAATTGACAACGGTCATCGTTTATTATATAATTGATGCATCAGAATTTTTAAAGTATCAGGGCGTGATAATATGTCGTTTAAAGTAAATATCTTAGGTGTTAAAGTAGATAAGGTAAATGTGGAGCAGGCATCCGATATAATAATGGAATATATTAAGTCAAAGGATAAGCCAGCCAGCGTTTTTACCCCCAATTCCGAAATTATTATGATGGGCTATCGTGATGAAGAGTTCAGAGATATTCTTAATTCATCAGAGCTTCTCACAGCCGATGGGATAGGGGTTGTGTATGCATCAAGAATTGTTAAAAATCCCATAAATGAAAGAGCCGCAGGTTATGATATTGCATGTGCCACTCTTGAAAAGCTTGCAAAAGTGGGCGGCAGCGTTTATCTTTTTGGTTCAAAGCCCGGCGTTGCCGAAAGTGCCGGAAGGAATATAACCGAAAAATATCCCGGAGTTAAAATAGCGGGCTATAGCGACGGATATTTCAACGAAGAAAAAGAAAAAACAATTATATCAAATATACAAAGAAGCAACCCTGATCTTGTCTTTGTGTGCCTGGGTGCTCCAAAGCAGGAAAAGTGGATAGCTGCCCATAAAAATGAACTTCCAAATGCTGTGTATATGGGTATCGGCGGAAGCCTTGATGTGTTTGCAGGAAATGTTAAAAGAGCTCCTGAGTTTTTCACAAAGCATGGAATCGAATGGCTATACCGCCTTTGCAAACAACCATCACGCTTTGTAAGAATGCTCGAACTTCCTCGTTTTGGCTTCAAGGTGCTTCTAAAAGGCAGAAAGTTCCCTCAGGAAAAATAGTTAGGAGAGAAAACCAATGAATGTTGAATTACTTCAGTATAATCCCGATAGCGAAAAAATTGTTGCGGCAGCAGCAAAGCTTTGCTATTCTTCATCAGAAATAAGCGGAATATTAAATGGACTCGATAGAGAGAAAACAGCAAGCTTTATCGACAGACTTATGTCTATGGGGCATGAAAGCCCTCTTGAGCATATAAGCTTCACATTTGGTATAGAAGGTGTGTCGCGCTCTCTTTTAGCACAGCTCACCCGTCATAGAATTGCTTCCTATAGTGTTAAATCACAGCGCTATGTAAATGAAGGAAAATTTGAATTTATAATACCTAAAGAAATAGAAGCGAATGAGGAAGCAAAAAAAATATTTCTTGAAGCGATGGAAGATGATGTTAAAGCATATAATCGTCTTACGGAGATTTTGTTTAAAAAACATTATGCCGATATGTTAAATTCCGGAGTGGAAGAGAAAAAAGCAAAGGGCGCTGCAGAGAAAAAAGCTATTGAGGATGCACGCTATGTGCTTCCCAATGCCTGCGAAACAAAGCTTATTGCCACCTTTAATGCAAGAAGTCTTCTTAATTTCTTCAATCATCGCTGTTGTGAAAGAGCACAGTGGGAGATAAGAGATTTAGCCTGTGAAATGTTAAGGCTTGTTAAAGAAATATGTCCTGTTATTTTTAAAACTGCAGGTCCGCCGTGTCTTGTAAAGCCTTGTCCTGAAGGTGCTATGAGCTGTGGTAAAATGCTTCAGAAAAGAGAAGGATTCTTAAAATAGGAATAGATGATTATGAAAACAAAAGATTATAAAATAATAGTTATAGAAGGTGTTGATTCAAGCGGAAAAGCCACTCAGTCACAGCTTCTTGCAAAAAGACTTGAAAATGATGGGAAACCGGTTATTTCCGTTGAATTTCCAAATTACAAAAGTGATAGTTCGTCTGTTGTAAAAATGTATTTAAACGGTGATTTTGGCCTGGATCCCAATAGTGTAAGCCCTTATGCCGCCTCAACATTTTTTGCGGTAGATCGTTTTTCTTCTGTAAATGGGGAATGGAAGGATTATTTCTCAAATGGTAATATAGTTATTGCCGACCGCTACACCACCTCAAATATGGTTCATCAGGCTTCGAAAATAGCCAATATTGAGGAAAAGTCAAAGTTTCTTGACTGGCTCTATGATTTTGAATATAATGTTCTTTCTCTTCCGCAGCCCGATCTTGTGATTTTCCTTGATATGCCCGTTGAAAATGCCCGTCAGCTTATGGCTCAAAGAGCCAATAAAATAGATAATTCTTCAGTTAAGGATATTCACGAAAGAAATGAGAGCTATCTGCAGCAGTCATATGATAATGCTTGCTTTGTAGCAGAAAAATATGGATGGAAGATAGTAAAATGCGCTGCAGATGGCAAGGTCAGAACAATAGAAGATATTTCAGATGAAATATTCGAAGCAGTAAAATCTGTATTATAAAAGCAAAAAAATCTGCAGAAAATAAGGTGACTAATTTTCTGCAGATACCATATCTGCGCTTGTAGCTCAGTGGATAGAGCACCGGCCTCCGACGCCGGGTTGTCGTAGGTTCGATTCCTATCAAGCGTATAAATAAAAAAGGCCCTTTAGGGCAATGTCATTAAGTTAATTTGATATTGACGGGTGTAAAACGACAAAAGAGTTTGAAGTCTTGAAGATTTCAAGCTCTTTTTCGTTATGGTTTTGAAAATCAGCACAATAAATAGACAGATTTAATAAATCCGCCTAA